>MHOR01000001.1:0-769 GCA_001821915.1 Candidatus Staskawiczbacteria bacterium RIFCSPHIGHO2_02_FULL_34_10
ATAACGATACCATCTGGGGCAGCTGCTTCTTGTACTTGGGTTTACACTGAGGACATCAACCCACTTCCTACCATTACTAGTTTAAACCCTTCTTCCAAAACCCAAGGCGATCCAGGTTTTACGTTAACTGTCAATGGAACTAATTTCATTACTTCATCCACCATTAACTGGAACGGTCTAGGGTTAAACACCATGTATGTTTCTGCAACCCAGTTGACCACTGTCATCTCTTCAGTCCCTACGGTAGGAATATTTAATATCACGGTAACTAACCCTGCCCCTGGTGGAGGAACCTCAAACCCCCCACTGCCGTTTACGGTAAATCCTCCAGCTCCGACGTTAATAAGCATAAATCCCTCTTCAAAAATAGCGGGAAGTCCGGGTTTTATTATGAATCTTACTGGAACCGGGTTTTTATCAATTTCTGTAGTTTGGTGGAATGGTACCATTCAATGCGGTGGTTCACCTATAATAACTACTTATATCAATTCAACTCATTTAAAGGCTGAAATACCAACGTCATGTATTACAACTATGGGAATGGCTATGGTTTTAGTATATAATACTCCTCCTAATGGAGGACCCTCAAATAGTTTGACATTTACTATAACGAGTGGCTCCTCTCCGCCTAGCGCAGTAAACCTAACGGTTTTTGACTATTATTGTCCTGTTTCATATGATATTGGATCGTCTCTATTTAGCTGGAACTACCTTGGATCTAATGATGAGTCGCAATATTGGCTGCAAGTAGACAATAACTCTAATTTTA
>MHOR01000001.1:777-6777 GCA_001821915.1 Candidatus Staskawiczbacteria bacterium RIFCSPHIGHO2_02_FULL_34_10
ACTACTGGTGTTTCTAATCAATCAGGGGAGCCAAACCAGCAATCAGTTTTAGTAAAACCAGCCCCAGCCACTAATTCCCTTGTTTATAATACAACTTATTATTGGAGGGTAATGGTTACAGATTCAATGGAAACTTCTTCCACATGGACATGTAATGGAGCAGGTGGATCTTGTCCGGGATTTTTATATACAACTCGTATTCACTCTGGGCCAAGTGTTGATTTCACGTTTTCTCCAAATCCCGTAAGACCAGGAGACCCAACCGATTTTACAGATCAATCAAAATGCTATAATAATAGTGGTATTCAAGTCGCTTGTTCTTCATGGCACTATAATTTTGGAGATGGTGGTTCAAGTTTTAGTCAAAATCCTGCCCATACTTATACTGCGTCACAAGATTATGTTGCAGATTTAACGGTTTCTGATGGCACTGGTTCTTGTTTAACAGAACAAAGGATTACTGTTTGTAACTTTAGCGCTACTGGATATATAAACTGGTATGAAATTTCACCTTTTGGCTCCTTGCATAACTTTTTTGCCAACGATATTAGTTGTTTTTAATTATTTTACAATTTTTAAAAAAAATTAAATCCAGTGGAATTATAAGTAAAATTCCATTGGATTTTTTGTAAATATTGCAAAAAAATGATTTATATGATAAATTAAGATTGTTAATAATATTACAACTGGAAGGGGGTCGGGGAAACTTCGGTTTCCCCGTGTAGGAAATTATTCAAAACCAAGGGTTTTGAAAGAGCTCGCCCCAGTTTACGGGGCGAGTGACAAAACTCTGTGACTTCAATGGCTGTTCCAAGACATAAACATACACGTTCAAGCGTAGGACAACGCAGGATGCATATTTTTATCACACCTGTGTCTTTGGCAACTTGTAAAAAATGTTCAAAGCCCATAAGACCTCATTCTATTTGTAAACATTGCGGATATTATAAGGACAAGGAATTTATCAATGTATTAGGTAAACTTACAAAAAAGGAGAAAAAAATAAGAGAAAAAGAAATAAAAGATACGCAAAAAGATCAAAAATTGGGCGGAGGAATGAGTATGGAAGAACTTTCGAAGAAATAAATCATTGGAGATTAATTAATAGTATTTCAACTGGAAGGGGGTCGGGGAAACTTCGGTTTCCCCGTGTAGGAAATTATTCAAAACCGAGGGTTTTGAAAGAGCGAACCCTAGTTTACGGGCGAGCGACAAAACTCTGTGACTTCTATGGCTAGTCGGCACTTATCACGTTCAATAGCAATGCAAAGCTTGTATGAGTGGGATTTTTATGGTAAAAAAGATTCCTTAGAAAAAATAGTTGAAAGAAATATTAGTGATTTTGGTCCTGGATTAGAAGACTTAAATTTTGTAAGATCGTTAGTTCAAGGCGTTACAAGCCATATTAGCAATATAGATAAAATTATTGAAAAAGCAGCGCCCGAATGGCCAATATCACAAATACCGCTTATTGATAGAAATGTGTTAAGAATAGGCCTTTTTGAGCTTTTATATAGTAATAAAGATGAAGTTCCGCCTAAAGTAGCCATAAATGAAGCGATTGAATTGGCAAAAACATTTTCTGGAACTACATCTGGTAAATTTGTAAATGGGGTACTTGGAACGGTGTTTAAACAACTAGAGAGTCAATAATGCGATACCAATATACGAATGCATACTAATAATACGAATGATAAAAACAAACGCGTCGTTATTAGTATAATTAGTATGAATTAGTATATTAGCATCGCACTTTAAATGAAACAGTTTGACTTATTTGAAAAAAAATTAGGCTTGAATTTTAAAAATAAAGATCTTTTAACACAAGCATTTGTGCACAGGTCCTATTTAAATGAAAATCCAGAATTTAATTTAGACCAAAATGAAAGACTGGAATTTTTAGGGGATGCAGTTTTAGAATTAGTAGTTACAGTATATCTTTACAACGAATACCCTAAAAAAGCTGAAGGGGAATTAACAAACTGGAGAGCCGCTTTGGTCAATGCCAAAATGCTAACATCAGTTGCGGAAGAATTAGGCTTTAATGATTTTTTATTATTATCCCGTGGAGAGACAAAAGAATTAGGAAAAGCAAGGCAATATATTTTGGCAAATACTTTTGAGGCACTAATTGGCGCAATATATTTAGATTCAGGATATGAACCATGCGATATATTTATCAAAAAGTATTTATTAAAAAAATTACCACTTATTATACAGGAAAAGCTTTATAAAGATGCTAAGTCACACTTTCAGGAAGAAGCTCAAGACAAAAATGGAATCACCCCAGTTTATAAAGTTATAAAAGAATGGGGACCAGATCACAAAAAGAAGTTTACCGTGGGGGTATATTTAAATGAGGAGATGATCGCAGAAGGGGAAGGTTATTCAAAGCAAGAGGCAGAAGAAGAATCGGCAAAGGAAGCCTTAAAAGTAAAAAAGTGGGTGAGCGATTAGCGAACCCACCCCGCCCTCTATGCAGTTAGAGGCGGCAAATAAAGTATATAATTATAAAACAATATTTAGGCATTTCGCTCTTTATAATAACAGCTTAGAGGGCGGGGTGCTCATTACATTCGCATGTTAACAATAAGGCTCACAAGAAAAGGGAAAAAAAACCAACCATTCTTTAGGGTGGTGGTTATTGACAAAAGAAGGTCAACAAAAGGTGGTAGGCCATCTGAAATTTTAGGCTATGTTGACCCATTAACTAAAAGAAAATCCTTAAAAAAAGAAAGGATTTTGTATTGGTTGGGGGTTGGGGCAAAAGCATCTCCAACAGTGCATAACTTATTAGTTTCAGAAAAAATTATAGATGCTAAAAAAATAAATAAATTCAAAAAAAGTAAAAAAGCGGTAGCTCCGACTCCAATAACACCCGCAAGTGTTCCTACAGCATCAACAACTCTAGCGCCAGAACCTGCAACAGAAAAGCCAGTAGAAATTCTAGCGCCGGTTGTAGAGACTCCGGTAGTTGAAAAACCAACAGAATTACCCAAAGAAGAACTAAAAACATAATCTCTATTGTGCGACAAAAGACGCTAAAAAGAACTAAAAATTACTACGTTCGACGTAGTAGTTTTTGATTGAAATAGTCGTAAAATAGCCCATTTTCACCATTTTTACCTCTAAAACTATTGACAAGCACCTTTGATAGTGATATAATTAAAGAAGAGGATAAATAAGGAAAGTAATTTGAAAACTTTAGGGAAACATGATAACAATTGGATTTAAGTTTCCCGCCTTTCTTTCAGGTCACCGTTGGTAAGCGCCAAGCGTAGAAATATTGCTTATGTAATACGCGAAACGCTCACGCTACCAAGGATGATTTGAAAGAAGGGATTGCGCGCTAGTCTTTCGTATTTTGCGACGGGTGGTGTGCAAAACTTTCAGTACAGAAATTTCTTGTCGTCATGACAAGAAATTTCATGGAAGAAGGAGACATCATGACGCGTAGTTTTTATGGTCCCAAGGTGGTCCTGGATTTTCAGGCAAGCTTGACAAACCCGAAGGGTTTTTCAAAGTCTGCCGTCCTGCTGGTCATCAAGCAGACCGAGCCCGAGGACCGCGTGAAGAATCCGGAGGGATTTTTCAAGTGGGTCCGCCAGGTCGGGTTCTATGAGGTGACCAAGTTTTTGGACCGCTTCGGTCCGAAAGCCCTCGCGGCTTACTGGATCAGGCTCAATGCCTGGTACGACGCGAAAATCAAGAAGATCGATGATGGCGACGAGGCCGTCAAGAACTTCAAGGGGGACTGCCAAGCAGTCCTCGGACATTTTTCCTTCGTCGGCCACTAGCCGATGAAGCACAAAAAAACATGGGGTGAATGGACATAAAAAATCCATCTACCCCCTTTTCTTTCAGATCATAAAAGTTTATGATTTGAAAGAAGGGAAATCCACCTTTGCGGTTTGTACCGCAAAAACGGATAATAGGTCTTTTAGAAGGGGGGGTGTATAATGAGTGAGTCATCCAAACAAACCACCCAAAGAAGCCAGTTAATGGTTTTTAAGGACCTGTCAAAAAATCCTGAAAAATTTTTCGAACGAGTCCAGAGAGACGGGTGTGACAGGATCGACCAGATCCTTGTTAAATTACCCGAGAACTCGCTTGTTGAGTACTCGGACGAATTAACCGAGTACCTTGATAAACATAAGAATTTGTCCAAGGATTTTCAGGCAATCCTCGGACATGACTGTTTCGGGACGTTAGAGTTCCGAAAAAACTGACGGCTTCAACCGTCACAAACATATGGGGCGGACGGACATAAAAAATCCATCTACCCCCTTTTCTTTCAAATCATTACTTATAATTACAGGGATAACCGAATATCAGATTTATTCTAGATTTTCAGAAGTCATATATTTCCTTGTCCTAAGTTTATCGAAGGATTTAGTGATTTGAAAGAAGGGAGGCTAGGTGCCTTGCCTAGAACTTGAGAAGCTTTTTCCGCTTTTTGGCGGGAAGGAGAAAACATGAAGAAAGATAGTGACAAAGCATATGTCGCCCTTTGGGTTATTTTTGGAATTGTGTGGGCAAGTCTGGCCATCTCATTTCCTTGGGGTAGCTAGAAAAAGAGACACGTTGTCTCTTTGTACGTTGTGGAAATTTCTTGTCGCCATGGCAGGAAATTTCATGGACCTTAATAGGAGGATCATCATGGCAAGTTCCCGTTCTGGAGGAACGGCGGCGATTCGGGACCTCTCTCTTCTTGAAGAGTGGGAAAAGAAAGGGAAGCCTCTTTACATTCAGCTCACACCCGAGCTAGTGTCGGAGGCACGCGCGTGGGTAACTAAGATGCTCGGTTACCAAAAAGCAAGCAGGCTCAAGCCTGAGCAAGTTGTCCAAGTTTACTTGGACAACTAAAGCTTAGAGATTTGCAAAAACATGGGGCATGGACGCATTTTCATGCCCCCTTTCTTTCAGATTATAAAATTGTTATAACTTGAAAGAAGGGAAAATAGGGTTTATTCTTTAAAATATTTGACATCTTCTTTTAAATGAGTAAAATATAATTAATAACAGAAAAGGTCGTCAGGTTATGAACACCTGACGCCCAGTGATTAGCACTGGGCGAAATAATAGAAAAATGATAAAAAGCTTAAAACAACAGATATGGCAAAAGAAAAAGATCATGAATTCTTAGAATTTATTGTAAAAGAGTTAGTTGATAATCCTAAGGACGTCAAAGTAGAAAGAAAAGTTGACGAAATGGGAGTATTGCTTTCATTGACAGTAAACCCAGCTGATATGGGTCAAATCATTGGAAGGGAAGGATCAACAGCTAAAGCAATAAGAAACTTAGTTAGAATTGTTGGACTAAAAAACCACGCTCGAGTAAACCTTAAAATAGAGGAACCAGAAGGCGGAAGAGCTCCAAGAATGGAGAAAAAGGAAGTGTCAGAAGATATTGATAACATTTCTTTGTAATAATTTACATAAAACAAAAATCGTGCTATTATTAAGCACGATTTTTGTTTTATGATAAAGTTTGAAATCATAACAATTTTTCCAAATATATTTGATTCTTATTTAAAAGAGAGTCTAATTTCGCGTGCGCAAAAAAAGAAATTCATAAAAGTTAATGTCCATAATTTACGCAAGTTTGCAAATGATGCCCGTGGCACCGTTGATGGTAGGCCATTTGGCGGGGGATTAGGGATGGTAATTAAAATTGAACCAGTGTACAAAGCGGTTCAATTTTTAAAATCAAAATTCAAAATTAAAAATTCAAAATTAAGGAGGATTGTTTTGTTTACTCCACGCGGTCAAAAGTTTAATCAAAAATTAGCTTATCAATTTTCAAAATTAGACCAAATAATTTTTATATGCGGAAGATACGAAGGCGTAGACCAACGCGTGGCAGAAAAAATTGCAGATATAGAAATCTCAATTGGGGACTATGATCTAATGGGCGGCGAATTACCAGCTATGGTGGCAATTGAATCAATTTCAAGATTAATTCCGGGAGTTTTAGGAAAAGAAGCGTTATTAAAAGAA
>MHOR01000001.1:6792-7373 GCA_001821915.1 Candidatus Staskawiczbacteria bacterium RIFCSPHIGHO2_02_FULL_34_10
TGAGGATTTATTGAATATGCGCAATACACTCGTCCAGAAGTGTTTGTAGTAGCGACAAGCAACAAGAGACAAGCAACAAGAAAAAAAATAAAATGGCGTGTTCCTAAGGTGCTAACTTCAGGAGACCATAAAAAAATAGAAGCATGGAAAAAAGCGCACGGCAAGGCAATTGAATAACAGGCAATTGAATAACTTTCTCCAGTATAGTATTATAAAAGAAGTTTAAAAAACTGCTATACTTCTAAGTATAGCAGTAATATATATAAGTATTATGACGAAATTTTCTTATAAATCTAAACTAACCAAGTCAGACCAAGAAGAACTTTTAATGGATTTTTGCGACTCACTTTCTTTAATAAAAAATTCTAGAGAGGCAGCACAATTTTTAAAAGATCTTTTATCGCCTCAAGAAGTAGAAATGTTGGCAAAAAGGATTAAAATTGCAGAATTACTATTATCTGGTTGGTCATACAAAAGAATTATTGATTATTTGAAAGTAGGAGAAGGCAAGGTGGCTCGTATAAGCGAATGGCTCAAACTTACGGGAGATGGATATAGGTTAATCACAGTAAGATTAAAAG
>MHOR01000001.1:7423-13922 GCA_001821915.1 Candidatus Staskawiczbacteria bacterium RIFCSPHIGHO2_02_FULL_34_10
CTGGAAGAATTAAAGCTAAAACCACAGCTCTTTAGACAGATAGAAAAAGAATTTAATAATTTTAAATAATAATTAAAATACTTCCACGCTTAGAAGTATAGCAGTAATTGTAGTTGAACTGTATTTGAATTTTTGGTACAATATCCTCAATTGGGCGCGTGGCTGAGCAGCAAAGGCGTTTGACTGTAAATCAAATGAGGTTTCCTCTTCGCAGGTGCAAGTCCTGCCGCGCCCACCAAGACGCCGATGTAGCTCAGTGGCAGAGCATTTCCATGGTAAGGAAAAGGTCGCCAGTTCAATCCTGGCCATCGGCTCAAAGATAAATTAGAAAATAGAAATTAGAAATATAGAAAGTAGAATTTTGATAACTCTCGTATTCTATTTACTATTTTTTAGCTTCTAGATTCTCAACGTATGGCTACAAAAAAACCATTTTTAAAAATGCAATGCACTGTGTGTAAAAATGTAAATTATTTTACAAAAAAAACTAAGGCAATGCTGGAAAAAAAATTAGAAATGTCTAAATTTTGCAAAACCTGCAAAAAACACACAGCTCATAAAGAAGGTCGCAAGTAGGCAGATGACAGATAATGCCATTCGTGCTGTTGTTAGGAATAAAATCTTGATTAAGGAGACAAGGGGAGGCTAAAACGCCTCTTTTTGTTTTGTGTTTTAGGTAAATTTAATGTAGTATATTAGGTGAGTATGAAATATATAACTATTACAATCTTTATTTCTTTATTGCTTTTGACAATAGCACCTGAGGTAAATGCCCAGATGATGAATGGCAATTTTACTACAGATGACCATACTGCCCGTGAGGAAGCGGAGGGAATGGCAATTTGGCAGAAGCTACAAAATAAAGAAGCTGATTGCGACAATTTATCAGATGATGATTTTGGTGCGTTGGGAGAATACTTTATGGGTCAGATGATGGGTAACTCCCATTCAGCAATGAACCAAATGATGGTTAATATGATGGGTGAGAAAGGAGAAGAACAGGCACATATCGTTATGGGTAAGCGTTTAAGCGGGTGCGACACCTCGGCATCATTTTCGTCTCAAGGAATAGGTTTTATGCCGATGATGCAAATGATGTGGGGAGGGTGGTCGTCTCCCTTCGGATTTAATCAAACAAACAACCCTATGATGAGTTTTGGTTACGGATTCGGATTTTTCGGCTGGTTCTTTATGCTTTTGTGGTGGGTCTTGATTATCGTTGCAGTTATCGCTTTGGTAAAATGGCTGATAAATCAATTTAGGGGCGAAACTTCAAGCAAAACGGCTTTAGACATTCTCAAAGAACGGTATGCAAAAGGAGAAATAGACAAAAATGAGTTTGAGGAAAAGAAAAAATATTTAATCTGATCGTCCATGAATTCCATTAAGGGTGATCAATCTTGGTATGGCAACAAACGCAATTAAGGCGGCGGTTCAAAATCGTAGTATTCGCCCCATAATAAAAACAATAAGTTGGAGAATCCTGGCCATAATTATTACCGGTGCGGTTGTTTATGCATATACTGGCAAAATTAAAGAGTCGGGGGAAATTTCCATAGTCGCTGGTCTGATATTAACCTTCGCTTATTATCTGCACGAAAGATTTTGGGCGTGGGTTAGAAAATAATTAAAAATGAAGATTGGTATTATTTTACAATCCAATAAACCAGAACATATCTGGAACACATTTCGCTTCGGCATTACTTCACTTAAAGCTAACCACGGAGTAACAATCTTTTTAATGAGTGAAGGGTCTGAACTTGATATTGTAGCGGACACAAAGGATTTTGATATTTCAAAGAAGATTACCGAGTACAAGGAATTGAAGGGAGTTTTATATGCTTGCGGAACTTGTTTAGAATTTCGTGGTAAAAAAGAAACTGAAGTATGTCCAGTTTCCACGATGGCAGATTTATTGAAGATGGTTGAGGAAAGCGACAAGGTTTTAGTTTTTGGCTAACATTAAGCTTGTCTTCGGACTTCCATATGCTTTCCATTCTACGCCAAGAGAGAAGATTTAGGAATACTCTCTGTATCCACGGGTGACGCACCCGTGGTTTTAGAGAATGGAGGTAATAAAAAAGAACCATTATTATGGTCTTTTTTATTTAGTAAAAAGTGCTATACTAAAGCTATAAAATTAAAATTTAATATATAAAAATGTATTTTTATAAATCATTTGTTAAGAAGTTTTTTATTTCTTTTTTCAGTATAGCTTTTCTAGCTTCTGCGACTTTTATTTGGGCCACCACTGGTTTTAATGTGCAAACTAATTCTGTAACCGGAGTTTACACTAATTACGCTACATTTCAGGGAATAACATATAATATTGACAGTGGCAAAAAAGTTTCTGCGTGGTTTGAATGGGGCACCGACACTTCTTATGGCAATAAGACTGTTGAGCAAACACTCAATTATGCTGGCTCATTTAGTCAAATGGTATCTACATTAAAGTATAAAACTATATATCACTTCAGAGCAATTGCAAAGGATGAATTTGGAATTTTTTATTATGGGCAAGACGTTATATTTATAAGCGGTACTTCAACTAGTTTGACCCCAATAGCGGACGCTGGTCCTGCTCAATACACTAGACTAGGGCAATCAGTTGTACTTAAGGGCTCTGGGTATGACCCTTATGGTGGTGGTATTAGTTTTTCATGGAAATGCAGTGACGGAAAACTTTCTGATTATGGGATTGCTCAACCATCTTTCACACCTCCCACAATAAATTTCAATGATAGCAGTTATAGTAGTAACTCATACAACTATTACTATAGCTGTACGCTTACAATTATAAGCGACAGAGGGTACTCAACAATGAGCACTACTTCAGTGATAGTAAATGGAAGTACCCTTACAGTTAAAACTGACCAGCCTACCAATATTTTTAATAATCAAGCAACCCTAAATGGTTATGCAAATACTGCTATTTCTAATATTAGCTATGTGTGGTTTCAATGGGGAACTACATTATCTTATGGAAATGAAACACTTCACCGTAAACAAGAAAATTCTGGATCGGTTGAGCAAAATATAGCCGGCCTCAAGGATAATAACACATACCACTACAGAATGGCGGGCCAAAATATTTATGGTAACTTTGTGTATGGAGACGATGTAAGTTTTGTCGGCTCAAGCGTTCTTGTGCCTTACACATCCAAAGGATCATTCACGCGATACCTTGGTTATAGAGATAGTGGAAGCGATGTTGTCGCATTACAAAAAATACTTGCTAAGAAAGGATTTTTTAAAGTGACTGCCACTGGAAAATATGGCCCTATAACTGTGGCGGCAGTAAAAATATTACAACAATCTTATGGTCTTAGCCAAACTGGCAATGTTGGTCCACTTACAAAAAATATTCTTAATCAACTAAGCACATCATCAATATTAATTAATTAAATTTCCTGTCACTAATTAAAAGCAAATGTTTTTGTAAAATAAGAGATATTCAAGCGCAAAAAGAGGTTTTTAAACCTCTTTTTGTTTGTCTATTAGCAATAAGTGGTTAACATTCATTGCTTTCTCCCAATGGAGCACGACTATGGCAAGCCGAACCTTTTACTCTTTGAAAGGAGTAATACCACGATGAAACTTTTTGTGATTTATTGCGGGGCTTTTTCATTGGTAAATTTAGCTATTTTTGCTTACTCTAACACCAAAATCAACTCTTTTAATTTTAGTAGTTATGGGGTATAATAGTTAAACAATATGGAATCAAAAGCCACTATTTTTGAATTTACTTCGTACAAATTTGAACCTAATAAAAAAAGGCTTCTTTTTAATTACAAAACAAAGTTTAACGATAAAAAGCCTATTTTTTTTACCGAAACTATACTTTTGCCTAAAATACCAAATATAGATTCTATTCAAAAAGAAGTTATTGATAAATTGCTTGAGAGTTTGCATATTATGCTGGGCATTAGTTATTACAAGTTTTATTGTGCGACAAAATTCAGACTACCATATAATTTGTCAAAAAAAGAAGCTGATTTTTGGAATATAGTATATAAAAAGGGTTTAGGTGAATTTTTTTACAAAAATAAATTAAATCCAAATATTTTACCGAAGTTTTCCTTTATAAAAAATTTAAAAACAACATCTTATAATTTATATCAAAACGACCGACACTTAGTTGGGGTGGGGGGAGGAAAAGACTCAATTGTTTCACTGGAACTACTAAAACAAGGTGGATTTGATATTGAGGGGTTTTCTGTACAAACCAATAAGGAATCAAGATTAATTGATGAAATCATTAATATTGCGAGTATAAAAAGTCTAAAAATACAGCGTTTTTTAGATTCAAAAGTGCATCAAAAACACCAATACGACGGCCACATACCAATTTCAGCAATCTATGCATTTTTAGGTATTTTTACGTGCGTACTATATAAATATTCTTACTTTATTGTAAGCAATGAGCATAGCAGTAGTTTTGGAAATATAAATTACAAGGGGCTTAATGTAAACCACCAATGGTCAAAGTCCTTTGAATTTGAAAAACTCTTTCAAAATTATATTAAAGAATTTATTAGCCCGGATATTTTATATTTTTCTTTACTTAGGAGTTTTTATGAAATACGGATTGTAAAAATGTTTTCTAAATTCAAAAAGTATTTTTCTACTTTTTCAAGTTGTAATTCAAACTTTAGATTTAATGAGGGATTATGGCCTACCAGCAACGCTAAGCGTAACTTTACGGGCTGGTGTGGTAAATGCGCAAAGTGTGTTTTTGTTTTTACTTTATTATCTGCATACTTAAATAAAAAAGATTTAATAAGTATTTTTAGCAAAAATTTATATAAAGAAAAAGAATTACTGCCCCTATTTAAAGACATTTTAGGATTTGGATTAATGAAGCCCTTTGACTGCGTTGGAACTTTTAAAGAAGCGCAAACTGCTTTATATATAGCGAAAAAGAACTTTAAAAATGACTTTATTGTGCGACACTTCGACTCACTTCGTTCGCTCAGCGCGGACGGAGTAAAGTACTACAAAGAAGTATTTCAGACTAATAAAGAAAATAATATACCAGAGCAATTTAAATTATTAGGAGTAGAAAGCGCTTTAATATTGGGCTATGGCAAAGAAGGAAAAGTAACAGAAAAATACCTTAAAAAATATTACTCGAAAATAAAAATAGAAATCGCTGATGCAAAAAATGGTAAAGATTATTTAAGAAATCAAGAAGATTTTGATATTGCCATAAAAACTCCTGGCATTAAAAAGGAACTGATAAAAATTCCGCATACAACCGCCACAAATATTTTTTTCTCAAAAGTTTTAAATAAAAACTTAATCATTGGAGTTACTGGCAGTAAGGGCAAAAGCACAACATCTTCTTTAATTTATGAGATATTAAAAACTGCCGATAAAAATGTTGAAATTTTGGGTAATATTGGTAAGCCAATGCTTGAGGCCCTTTTGCGTCCAATCCCTAAGGATCGAAGTTTTGTGTTAGAACTTTCAAGTTTTCAATTAGATGACATTAAATTTTCACCAAACATTGCCGTAGTAACTAATTTATTTGAAGAGCATATGGATTTTCATGGTGATTTGAAAAACTATTATAATGCCAAAAAAAATATAGTAAGCTTTCAAAGTAAAAATGATTTTTTCGTATATAATAACAAAACTGTAAAGTGGTTTAAAAATTATAAAGGGAAAGCCATACCATTTTCTAATAAAAGTTATGAAACTTCTTTAATCGGCGAGCACAATAAAAGTAATATTAATGCGGCAGTTTCAGTTGCTAAAATATTAAACATAAAAGACAATATTATTAAAAAGGCGATTAAAAATTTTAAAGGCTTACCGCATAGATTAGAATTTATTGGTGAATTTAAGGGAATTAAATTTTATGACGATGCTATTTCAACAACTCCAGAATCAACCATAATGGCCATAAAATCATTAAAAAATATTGATACCATTTTTTTAGGGGGTCAGGATAGAGGATATAATTTTTCACAATTGGAAAAAGTTATTAAAAAATATAAAATAAGGAATATAGTTCTTTTTCCAAACAGTGGAAACAAAATACTCAAATCACATAAAAGCCTTAATATTTTCAAAACTAATAAAATGGAAAAAGCTGTTAAATTTGCCTATAAAAATACAAGAAAGGGAAGCATTTGTTTATTATCTTGCGCGAGCCCAAGTTATTCTTTATGGAAAAATTTTGAAGAAAAAGGAGGGCAGTTTAATAGAGCCGTAAAAAATTTTGCTAAATAATTTAATAATCTTACGAATTACGAATACCGTACTAGTAATTCAACTGAATTCGTAATTCGTAGGAAAGCGAAGCCATGAAGCGAGCGATAAATTATTATTTTTTAATAACTGTATTACTGCTAGTATTTTTTGGAATATTATTTTTAGCTACGCTTTCAGCGCCCGCATCACTGCAATTTTTTGGAAATACAAATTATTATTTATTTCACCAGCTTTTTGCTTTATCTATTGGCCTAGTGGCATGTTTTACTTTTTTTAAGAT
>MHOR01000001.1:13937-19640 GCA_001821915.1 Candidatus Staskawiczbacteria bacterium RIFCSPHIGHO2_02_FULL_34_10
AAAAAAAATATCCTTACCCATTTTGATAGTCAATTTATTACTTTTAATTGTTGTTTTTTTACCTTTTTTGGGAGTAAAATTTTGGGGGGCAAAACGCTGGATAAACATTGGAGGAAGCACTTTACAGCCATCAGAATTTTTAAAATTTACTTCTGTTGTGTATCTTTCTGCATGGATTTCAAATAAATTTTCGGAAACATCAAGAAGGGGGTGGATTATGACAGCGAAAAAAGGTTATTATGACTTTGTAAAGGTTTTTTTGCCTTTTTTAATATTGTTAGCTTTAATAGCTATAATTTTTTATTTTCAAAAAGACGTAAGTACTTTAATAATTGTCGGTGTTGCCTTGACTACAATATACTTTGTGTCAGGCACTTCAATTTGGCACTCAATTTTATTAATTATATCTGGTATATTTGGTATTTTATTGCTAATTAAAATTGAGCCATATAGAACGCAACGATTATTAACTTTTTTGCATCCAGAAAAAGATCCGCTTGGAATTGGACTTCAACTTAAGCAATCTTTAATTTCTATTGGTTCTGGAGGATTTTTTGGAAAAGGGATTGGTATGTCAACGCAAAAGTTTGGATTTTTGCCACAGGCAATGTCGGATTCAATTTTTGCTATAATTGGCGAAGAAACTGGAATTATTGGATGCTTATTTTTAATTTCACTTTTTTTACTTTTTTTGTGGTTTGGAATTAAAATTGCAAATTCAGCTAGTGATAAATTTTCAAAATTAGCCGTTATAGGAATTACCACATGGATAGTGTTTCAAGCATTTTTTAACATCGCCTCAACTGTCGGGTTGTTACCTCTAAGTGGAATACCATTACCATTTTTCAGCTATGGCGGGTCTCATATTATTGCTGAGATGATTGGGGTTGGGATAATATTAAATGTATCAAAAAACAGCTAAACATATGAAAAAAATTAAAATATTATTTACTGGTGGAGGAACAGGGGGCCACTTAATGCCAATAATATCTATTGGACGTGAAATAAGAAGACTATACAACAAAGACGATATGGTGTTTTATTATTTGGGGCCGAAGAATGAATTAAGCTTTTTATTATTATCACAGGAAAATATTAAACCCTATGCAATAATTTCTGGTAAATTACGAAGATATTTTTCATTTGAAAATATTACTGATATTTTATTTAAAATACCGATTGGATTTATACAGAGTTTTTTCTTATTATTATTTATAAGACCTAAACTAGTTTTTAGTAAGGGCGGATCGGGGTCAGCTGTTGTGGCATTATGCGCCAGGATATTATTTATAAAAGTATTTTTGCATGAATCAGATTCGGTCCCAGGATTATCAAATAGAATAGTTTCTAAATGGGCAAAAAAAATATTTATTTCTTTTCCCAAAACTGAATACTTTGACTTAGATAAAACAATTTTAGTTGGCAATCCAATTAAAAAAGAGCTATCAGAAGGGAACAATGAAACAGCAAAAGAAATATTTAATTTAACTTTAAAAAAACCGACTATTTTATTTTTAGGAGGATCTCAGGGGGCTCAAAAAATAAACGATTTTATATTAGAGATTTTAAATGAACTTTTGAAAAAGTATGAAATAGTTCATGTATGTGGAATAAAAAATTATAAAAATGTAAGGGCGGAATCACAAGTTATTATGGATAAAGATTTAATTAAGTACTATCATTTATATGAATATTTAAATGAAGTAGAATTAAAACATATATATAAAGTCGCAAATCTTATTATTTCAAGATCTGGATCAGGAAGTATTTTTGAAATAGCATCTTTGGGCAAACCTAGTATATTAATTCCATTACCATCGTCTGCTTCTAACCATCAGTCAAAAAATGCTTATCAATATGCAAATACTGGAGCCGCAATAGTAATTGAACAAGAAAACTTAACTCCCAACTTTTTCTTGGGAAAAATAGATTATTTATTTTTACAACCTGAAAAAATAGAAGAAATGAAAGTGGCCGCGTTAAACTTCGCGAAACCTTTAGCTGGTAAAGCAATTGCCAGAGAAATATTAGAAAGTATTTTATGATTAAGAAAATATTAACTAAAAATATAAGGGTGCGTTTTGCGCCTTCACCAACTGGACCATTGCATATTGGTGGCGCAAGAACTGCGCTATTTAACTATTTATTTGCCAATCAAAACAATGGCAGTTTTATATTACGAATTGAAGACACTGATACGCAAAGATCTGAATTAAAATGGGTTCAGGAAATCATTGAAGAATTAAATTGGTTGGGGATTGAGTGGAATGAAGGCCCGGACATTGATGGTAAATTCGGCCCATATAAACAATCTCAAAGAATAGATATTTATAAAAAATATTTAAAAAAATTATTTTTAGAAAATAAAGCTTATTACTGTTTTTGCTTGCCAGAAGAATTAGAAGCAAAACGCCAAGAACAAATGGCTAGGGGAGTGGCTCCAAAATATGATGGCAAATGCAATAATATTTCAAAGGAAATAATTGAAAAAAATTTGGCTGAAGGAAAAAATTCTGTAATTAGATTTAAGGTCGTAAGTAAAAAAGTGAAATTTAAAGATCTAGTACGCGACAGCGTAGAATTTGATACAAGCCTTTTGGGGGATATTGTTATTGCAAAAAATATGAACACTCCGTTGTTCCATTTTGCAGTTGTAGTTGATGACTACTTAATGAAAATAAGCCATGTGATTCGCGGAGAAGAGCACTTATCAAATACACCAAGGCAAATTTTATTACAGGAGGCGCTAGGTTTTTACCACCCCATATATGCGCACATTCCTTTATTCTTAAATTCAGATAAAAGTAAAATGTCTAAGCGTCAAGGTGATGTGGCTTTAAGTGATTACCATAAACAAGGCTACTTGCCTGAGGCCTTAATTAATTTTATGGTTTTGTTAGGCTGGAATCCCGGCACCGAAAAAGAAATTTTTTCGTTAAGCCAATTAGTTAAAGAATTTTCTATAGAAAAAGTACAACGATCTGGAGCTGTTTTTAATATGCAACGGTTAGACTTTATAAATAACCACTATATAAAAGAAAAGCCTATTAGCGCGTTAACTAAACTTTGTTTGCCATATCTTAAAGATTTTGATACAACTGGGTTTTCTAAAAAAGAACTTGAAAAGATTATTGAACTGCATAAGCCAAGAATGAAAAAAATATCGGATATATTTTTATTGTGCGACTACTTTTTTATAGATAACTTAACTTATAATAAGGAAATGTTACGATGGCAGAAAATGGGGGACAATGATGTAAAAGAAGCATTGGAGGCAGTAGAAAAAGCTTTATTAAAAAAATGGCCCGTCCGCATCACTTCGTCAGCCCACAACGCTTCGCGTAGCGATGCGGGCTGGAACAAGGAAAATTTAGAAAAAGTTTTAATGCAAGAGGCCGAATTATTCAACTTAAAAAAGAACTACCCACTAAAAAATAGGGGATTTATGCTGTGGCCATTAAGAGTCGCCTTGTCAGGCAAACAATCATCGGCTGGACCGTTTGAAATTGCAGAAATTTTAGGCAAAGAGGAAACTTTGCAACGCATCCAAGACGCAATTGGTATGCTTTCATAAAAATCTTATTGTGCGACACATAGAAGCGCTTTAGTTGAATGTTTTGTTTTTATATTATAAGATTTAAATAGCACATAATAGTGGTAAATCTTCGTTTTGCTTGTTGCAGGGGAAAAGATACACCACAAAAAGGAGACTGTCATGAATACAATGATGCGACAAAAAAAGAGTTATTAAGCGTTCACATCTACTGGATGATCAGGCGAAATCATCCGGAAGTCTTTCAGATTGAAAAACAGAGCTTCAAGCGCGCATGGACAGAAGATGACTTCCTTTGCTGCCTCCGCCAACGCAACTGCATTGGCATGGTTGCTGAACTAAGCAACTTAAAGGTCGTAGGCTTCATGATCTACGAATTGCACAAGTCAAAGCTGCACATCCTCAACTTCGCCGTCCATCCGAGTTACCGTCGCAGTGGCGTCGGCGCCCAGATGGTGGATAAACTTATCAGTAAGCTGTCTAGCCATCGCCGCACGAACATCACCCTGGAGATTCGGGAAACCAACCTGCCAGCTCAGCTATTCTTCGCAAAGCAAGGATTTCTAGCAGTGGGGAAAATCCTCAAGGGTTTTTACGAAGATACTGGAGAAGATGGCTATCTTATGAAGTATCAATCACTTTGGCATGAAGATGAATGATGCACCATAAAAAATATGCCTTGGAATGGAAATATTCCAGGGCTTTTCTATTACTTTTTTTATTGATATAATTAAATATAATAATACATTCTATTGTGCGACAATTAAATTATGGAACACGAAAGGGGGTTAATAAAAAATATCGTAATTATAGCTGTTTTATTAGCAGTGGTATTTTTAAGTCAAAGTTCGTCTTTTAGACCAATTGCTCAAATTATTTATAATCAGGCTAGTGAAAAAATAAGCCCTTATACAGCAGGAGCGGGTAATTGGTTTAAGGCAAATATATATCCTCGTATCAAATCGGAGGCCGCGAAGAGGGGAGAGGAGGCCGCGCAAGAGATTACCACCCAAAAAGATAATGTCGCACAAAATTTGTGGGAAAAAATAAAAAATTTCTTTGCAGAAAAGTTTTCTAAATTTTTTGGAACAAAAGTGAAGTAGAGGATATATTGACAAGGCCTTTTGGGTCCTATATTATTAATATATACAATGTCGCAAAATGTAGGTAAACCGTCGTGTGCCTTATACCTAAAGTACGCGACGGTTTACCTAGCCAAGATTTTACAACATATTAAAACGTCGTAAGAATCTTGGCGGAACTCAAAATTATGAAAAAATCATCAAAACCAATAAAAGAACATTTATTAGATTTCTTAGATTATTGCGAGATTGAAAAAGGTTTACGCAATAATACACAGGAGAATTATAAAAAATATTTAGAAAAGTTTTTTCATTGGCTGGATCAGACCAAAAATAGCTCTTTACTCCCCCATCAATTGACTTCAGAACACATTTGGAGCTATCGCTTATTCCTCTCCCGCACCCCTAGCCCAGCTACCGGCAAATTACTAGGAAAAGGCACCCAAAACTACTATTTAATCGCTTTAAGGGCCTTTTTAGCGTACTTTGTAGCTAAAGATATACTTTCTCTACCCCCAGGTAAAATAACGCTTCCTAGAGCCGATAAAGCCCAAAAAACGGTAAAATTCCTTAGCTTAGAGCAGATAGGTAAGCTTTTAGCCTCAGTTGAGCCCAAAGACGCTATTTCCATCCGCGACCGAGCTATTTTGGAGTCCTTTTTCTCAACCGGCCTACGTATTGCCGAATTGGTTTCTTTAAACCTTGAACAGTTTAATAACTTGAAAGACAAAAAAGATATGGAGCTTGGAGTTATTGGCAAAGGCGGTAAACCACGAGTGGTTTACTTTTCAGAACGCGCCTTGGGATATATTAAAAGGTATCTGGAAATAAGAAATGATATTAAAAATGCCAACACCAAAGCATTATTTATAAACTTTCGCGATACTAAGGGCGATACTGATTCAAGACTCACGCCGCGCTCGATTGAAAGAATGGTTAAAAAATATGCTTTACTGTCCGGAACTCCGGTTTTTACTACCCCGCACACCTTGCGCCATTCTTACGCCACTGATTTATTAAACCAGGGAGTTGATTTGCGTAGCATCCAAGAATGGCGCAAGGTGTGCG
>MHOR01000002.1:0-9402 GCA_001821915.1 Candidatus Staskawiczbacteria bacterium RIFCSPHIGHO2_02_FULL_34_10
ACTTGTATTTTACTACAAGCGTTGCAATTGATTGTTGAACTCGGTAGTTTTCCACTGGACGTATATTTTTAAAGAGCTATAATCAAGACAGCTCTGAAGTTCCAATAAATATTCTATATTACCTTTTTTAAGGGAGCTCAATATTTGTCTCGGCTTTGGTCGTGGCTTGAGGGCACCCACATAAATTTTAATAGAAATATTAAAAAGGAAGTCAGAGCAACTAAAAAACACTTTTTAAAAAGTGTTTTTTAGTTAAGTAATAATAGTAAAATTCGGGGCACTGAGAATCGAATTCAGGCTACATGATCCCCAGCCATGCGTACTGCCTCTATATTATGCCTCGTCTGCGTTTTGTGGTAGGCTTGGCCTACCACAAAACGCAAAAACAAATTATACTTTTGCCATTGCTTTTATGCATTTAGCGCAAGCTAAAACCCTTTCTTTTTTGCCAGTAAGCAAACGAACCCATTGTAAGTTTGGGTATTTTCTTAGTTTTTGAGTAGGGTTGTATTTGCCCCTTAGTTTTACTAAGATCCAAGACATCCCTGACTTTTTAGAACAAATTGTACAGATTTTTGAAGCCATAATAGTTGAAAATTCAAAATTCAAAGCGCTAAACTCTAAATAATTTCAAAGCCCAAATATTTTAAATTCAAAACACAGTTTGAGTTTTGGATTTTAGTATTTTGGATTTGTTTAGGATTTAGGATTTTGAATTTAGGATTTAGTTATATTATCCTATCTTTTCTTTTTTTGCAATATCTGTTATAAATAATATAAATTTATGTTTGATCCTATTATAATTTTCTATTTAATAATTCTTCTTTTTTCTGTTATTATTCATGAGTTATCTCACGGATACATAGCCAATTCCTTAGGTGATCCTACTGCAAAATATGCAGGGCGACTTACTTTAAATCCCTTACCTCATTTAGATCTTTTTGGTTCGATTATGCTGCCCGCACTTTTATTCATATCAACAGGAGGTGCATTTGTATTTGGATGGGCAAAGCCAGTGCCAATTAACCCATATAACCTTAAAGATCAAAAGTGGGGCTCTCTTAAGGTTGCAATTGCTGGGCCAATTTCAAACATTGCCTTGGCAGTG
The DNA here is from genome assembly GCA_001821915.1 of Candidatus Staskawiczbacteria bacterium RIFCSPHIGHO2_02_FULL_34_10. GTDB lineage: Bacteria > Patescibacteriota > Minisyncoccia > Minisyncoccales > Staskawiczbacteraceae > VGLO01. Next base: position 1,109 of record MHOR01000002.1, read on the forward strand.
TTTTTCGGATTGCTAATACGATTTATTCCCCAAGAATTTTTTCTTACATCATATGGTTTCGGATTAAAAGAAGTATTTTTTCTTGTAGTAAGAGTTAATATTATGTTGGCAGTCTTTAATTTAATCCCAATACCACCACTTGATGGTTCTTGGATACTTTTTAAATTTTTCCCCCAGAATTTTGAAAAAGCTAGATTATTCCTTTCTCAGTACGGAATTATTATACTTTTACTATTCCTTTTTTCAGGATTATTAGATCAATTAAATTACGTAGCTATATATATAGTACGTTTAATCACGGGAATTTAAGTAAAAGTGCGAAGTGTTGACTTCATTATTATTTTCTGATAAACTTTCAGACATTGGGCGATTTGTGTGTTTATTTTTAATTTTTTATTTTACTACAGTGCCTACGATAAATCAATTAGTTAAAAAACCAAGAAAGAGTATAAAAGCCAAAAAGAAAGGAGTCGCGCTTCATTTTGGTTTTAACGTATTAAAAAACAGGCCATCAGTATATCCGTCTCCATTTAAAAGGGGAGTATGTATTAAGGTGTTCACTCAAACTCCAAGAAAGCCAAATTCTGCTCTAAGAAAAGTTGCAAGGGTGAAATTATCAAATGGAATGGAAGTGACTGCGTACATTCCCGGAGAAGGTCACAATTTGCAAGAGCACTCGGTGGTATTAATTAGAGGAGGCAGGGTTAAGGATTTGCCAGGAGTGCGATATCATATTGTAAGAGGAGTGTTAGATACCACAGGAGTTGAAAATAGAAAACAGGGAAGGTCAAGATACGGAGCTAAGTTGTCAAAGAAGTAATTTTGAATTTTGAATAAAATTAGAATTTCGAATTCTTTAAATGCGTTTTAATAATTAAATCATTAAAAATTCAATCAAAATTAAAAATTAGAAATTCATGCGAAGAGCCTATAAAAAACACAAAATTACCCCAGACAACACCTACAACGATGTAGCTGTTTCTCAGTTGATTAATAAAGTGATGAAAATGGGTAAAAAAACAACCGCGCAAAAGATTGTGTATGGGGCATTTTTCATTATAAAAGAAAAAACTAAAAGAGAGCCTTTAGAAGTGTTTAAGCAAGCTGTAGAAAATGCTTCTCCGTTATTAGAGGTTAAACCAAAAAGAATTGGAGGCGCCACTTATCAGGTTCCTATGGAAGTACGGCAAGAACGAAAAATGTTTTTATCTTTAAAATGGATAATTGATGGAGCAAGAGGCGGAAAAGGAAGATCAATGCAAGAAAAATTAAGTCAGGAAATAATGAATGTTGCAAATAACGAAGGAGCAGCTATGAAAAGAAAAAACGATATGCACCGAATGGCAGAAGCAAACAAAGCATTTGCGCATTTTGCACGGTCTAGATAAAATCTCGGGAAAGGATTTCCCCGCAAAAGAGCCCGGGGTTTGCTAGGGGAAGGCACTTTTGGAGAAAATCCTTTCCCGAGATTTTTTATAAAAAAATAGCGCCGATTTGAATTATCAGCGCCCTTAAATAAATTACTTTTTCTCTCTTTTCCAAACGAAAAAGATCACTGGCTTTCCGTTTGTTTCTTTTATCTGAAGCAGTTGGAATTGTACAAGTTCCCAACCATCCTGCTCCCTCTTTTGTGTGAATTGTTTGACTTTTCCCATTATTTGGTCGTGTTCGTAGCATTCTTCATTATATATACCACCCCACTCAACTAAATGTTCCCACTTTTGCATGATTTTCTCCTTTCAAGGGAAAACGCCACTTCTTGTTAATTTTACACCCCTTAAAATTTATTGTCAATAGTTCGTAGAAATTCTATTTTCTACTTTCTATTTTCTAGATTCTTACATTATGAATCGTTCTCATCCACTAGAAAAACTTCGTAACTTCGGAATTATTGCTCACATTGACGCCGGGAAAACGACGGTTTCCGAGCGCCTTTTGTTTTATACCGGAGTTTCACATAAAATTGGAGAAGTGCACGAAGGGGACACTGTTATGGATTGGATGCCTCAAGAGCGAGAGAGGGGAATTACCATTACCGCCGCCGCCATTACTATGCAGTGGAAGAGCATTCAAATGAACTTAATTGACACTCCCGGTCACATTGACTTTACGGCTGAAGTGCAAAGATCCTTGCGCGTGTTAGATGGCGCGGTTGTTGTATTTGACGGAGTTGCCGGAGTTGAGCCTCAATCTGAAACCGTTTGGCGCCAGGCCGATAAATACGGCACGCCAAGGATTTGTTTTGTTAATAAATTAGACAGAATGGGCGGAAACTTTGAAAAAAGCTTTCAAAGTATTTTAGATAAATTGACCAAAAATGCTGTGGCGATGAATTTGCCAATCGGGGAAGAAGAACATTTGTCAGCTATTATTGATTTATTAAAAATGAAAGCGATTTATTTTGAAGGAGAGAAGGGGGAGAAAGTAGTTGAAAAAGAAATTCCTGCTGATATGTTAGAAAAAGCCAAAGCCTGGAGAGAAAAAATGATTGACCGAATTGCCGGAGAGGACGATACATTAACCGATAAATTATTGGGTGGGCAGGAAATTTCAAACGAAGAATTAATGACCGTTATGCGAAAAGCTTGTTTGGCGTTTAAGTTAGTGCCAGTATTTTGCGGCAGCGCGTTAAAAAACAAAGGCACGCAATTGATTTTGGATGCCGTAATTGATTATTTGCCAAGCCCACTAGATATTGGTTTTGTAAAAGGAACTGATCCAAAAACTGGAGCCGAAATTGAAAGAAAATTTTCCGATACAGAGCCTTTTGCGGCTTTAGTATTTAAGGTTGCTACTGATCCATTTGTAGGCCAACTTACTTTTTTTAGAGTTTATTCTGGCACTTTGAATAAAGGAACTTATGTATTGAATTCTGTCACAGGTGAACAAGAAAGAATTTCAAGAATTTTAAGAATGAAGTCTAACTCAAGAGAAGAACTTGATGTAATTTATGCCGGAGAAATCGGAGCCACTGTCGGCTTGAAGGATACCAGTACGGGACACACATTGTGCGACAAAGAAAAGCCGGTGGTACTTGAAAAAATTTCATTCCCAGAGCCGGTGATTTCCATGCGAGTTGAACCAAAAACCAAAGCTGACCAAGAAAAGCTTATTATGTCTATTAGAAAGTTAACCCAAGAAGATCCAACTTTTAGAATTAAAGAAGATATAGAAACCGGTGAAACTATTATTTCAGGCATGGGAGAACTTCACTTGGACATTATTCAAGATAGGTTGCGCCGTGAATTTAATGTGGATGCAAACTTCGGTAGGCCTCAAGTTGCTTACAAAGAAACTATTTTGGGAGAATCTGAAGCAGAAGAAAAATATGTAAGGCAGTCTGGCGGGAAAGGGCAATATGGGCATGTGTGGTTAAGAATTAAGCCAAAGGAGCGAGGCACAGGCTTTGAATTTATTGATGAAATTAAAGGGGGAGCTATTCCAAAAGAATTTATCAAGCCTACTGAAAAAGGTATTATAGAGGCGATGGATAAAGGAATTGTAGCGGGATATCCAATGGTTGATGTTGAGGTTACACTTTTTGATGGAAGTTTTCATGACGTTGACTCTTCTGAATTTGCTTTTAAAATTGCTGGATCAATGTGTTTTCAAACTGCCGCTAAAAGAGCAAAGCCAGTAATTTTAGAACCTATTATGAAAACTGAAGTCATCACTCCCGAAGCATTTTTTGGAACGGTTATTTCAGACTTAAATTCACGAAGAGGAAAAATTGAAGAAACCAAAGAAAGAATGGGAATGAAAATATTAGACGCAAAAGTTCCATTAAGTGAAATGTTTGGATATGCGACAGCTCTTCGTTCTCTAACGGAAGGCCGCGCCTCTTTTACCATGGAATTTAATTCGTATGAGCAAGTGCCAAGCAACGTAGCTTTGCAGATTGTTGAAGGTAAAGTGAAGTAGGGGTCGCTAGGCAAGTTTCTATCAAAAGAGCCCGGGGTTCGCTAGGCGAGGCACTTTTGATAGAAACTGCCGTCGCTTTGATGAATTACGCTAGTTGCATTTCGCTTCGCTGATTTCACTTCGTGAAATATGCAACTGGAAAGGAATCTGTATTTTATGTAAAAAAAAGAGCGCTGAACCGAAGTTCAACGCTTTGAATAATAAATTACGAAGGAGACTTTTCCTTTACTTTTTCTAAAATTTTCCGTTCTAACAATGCGTAAGAAACATTTGCTGAATGATCACTATTGGGTGTTACTTGGAACCCTATTACTTTCCACCCCTGACTTCCAAGATTATTAAGTTCTTTTTGAAAAACTTTTTCTTCGGCGTCATATACTCTCCTATATTCCCATCTTTGCATAATAGTTTCCTTTCAAGAGAAAAAGACTTGTCCGCATTGCTAAGCAAAGCGTTGCAGACAAGGGATGGACGAATTATCAAAGACACTGCAAATAATTTATCATTTTAAGTGTATTTAGTCAAATTTGACACACATTTGACACACATTTTTTGAAGGGTTAGAATTGAAGTATGAATGTTACAAAATACGATTTATGCAAAAAAGAAACTGACGGAAAATATATATCTGCTGGTGTTGGGTTTTTTCCCAAAATAGAAGTTTGTTATGATCACGGTTTACCTATTGTTAAATTTTTAAAAAAGCATAAAATTATAGAAGAAGACTAAGAAAAAGAAATTTAAAGAAATATGAAGGAAGATAATTTAGAATTAGTTGAATATTTAGATGGAAAATTCAAAAAAGTTGAAGATGATTTTAATGATTTGAAAAAAGATTTTAATGCTCTTCAGACTTCGGTTGATGCATATGCGAATAAAGCAGATACCTATTTTCAGGAAATGGCTATGTTAACGCTTAAGGTGAACAGGCATGAAAAGTGGTTAGAAAAAGTGGCAGAAAAATTGGGTATGAAATTGGAATATTAATTTTTTTAAAAAGCGCAGTTTTTTAGCGTTTTTTTAGTTTAAATCATTGACTTATTTTTTATAATGTAATAGAATTATTAAAATAAATAAAATTTTAAATTAATTGGTTACCAAGCACAGAAATTTATTAGAAATTTTGTACTTGGTGCCAATTTAATAAATTAAATTGTCATGGCAGAAAAATTTGAGCGAACAAAACCCCACGTAAACATTGGTACTATTGGTCACGTTGACCACGGGAAAACTACTACTTCGGCGGCAATTATGCACGTAACAAAATTGCGTGGTTTAAAGTCGTCTGGACAAGGAGTTGATGAAATTGATAAGTCGCCAGAAGAAAAAGCCAGAGGAGTCACAATTTCTATCACTCACTTAGAGTGCGAAACTCCAAAAAGGCACTATGCTTTAATTGATTGTCCTGGACACGCCGACTATATTAAAAACATGATTACAGGAGCCGCTCAAATGGACGGCGGAATTTTGGTTGTATCAGCTCCAGATGGACCAATGCCTCAAACAAAAGAACATATTCTTTTGGCCAAACAAGTAGGACTGCCTTCCCTTTTAGTATTTATGAATAAATGCGATATGGTTGATGATCCAGAAATTTTGGATTTAGTTGAGTCCGAAGTAAGAGAATTATTAAAGAAATATGGTTTCCCTGGAGATGAAACTCCAATTATAAGGGGATCGGCAATAAAAGCATTAGCTGCAACTTCTGCTGATGATCCAGCAGCCAAGCCAATTATTGAATTACTTGATGCTTGCGATAATTATATTTCAGAACCGGAAAGAGAATTAGACAAGCCTTTTGCTATGGCCATTGAAGATGTATTTTCAATTGAAGGAAGAGGAACTGTAGCTACTGGAAGAATTGAAAGAGGAATTATAAAACAAAATGACGAAATTGAAATTGTTGGAATCAGACCAACTCAAAAATCAGTAGTGGTTTCAGTTGAAATGTTCCAAAAATCATTAGATCAAGGACAAGCTGGAGATAATGTTGGTATTTTACTAAGAGGTCTTAAGAAAGAGGATATTGAAAGAGGCCAAGTATTATGCAAGCCAGGAAGCATTAATCCCCACACTGAATTTGAATCAGAAGTATATGTATTAAGTAAAGACGAAGGCGGTCGCCACACACCATTTTTTTCAGGATATAAACCCCAACTTTATATTAGAACATCTGACATTACGGGGGATGTAACTTTGCCAGCTGGAACTGAAATGGTAATGCCTGGAGATACTGCTAACTTAACAGTTAAATTGATTGTACCAGTTGCCTTAGAAGAAAAAGGGAAATTTGCTATTCGTGAGGGTGGTAAAACTGTTGGAGCAGGCGTAGTTACTAAAATTATCAAATAAATTAAATATAAATGTCAGCTCTTAAAAAAACAGTGGTGAGAAAAAAACCTGAAAAGAAAGATGATATCCAGAAAGAATCCAAAGTGTCTAGTGACCAGGTAGTTATGTCCAAGCTTAGAATAAAGCTTAAAGCATATGACCACAAAATTATTGATAATTCTGTAAGACAGATAATTGATATTGCAAATCGACATGGGGTAGAAGTTGTGGGACCCGTGCCACTGCCAACAGAAGTTTTAAAATACACTGTAAACAGGTCAAGTTTTGTTCATAAGAATGCCAGAGAACAGTTTGAAATGAGAGTTCATAAAAGAATAATTGACATTTTAAGTCCTAATCAAGAGATTATAGAATCATTAAGAGACTTAAATTTACCATCAGGAGTAGATATATCTATTAAGATATAGCTACTCGAGGGGTGGGTCGGCGGGGACACTTGGTGTCCCATCCGTTTAGGAAATTATTCAAAACCGAGGGTTTTGAAGGAGAGGCGAAGCGCTGACGGGGTTGATATTTCTATTAAAATTTGAGCCCTAGCATAGGCGAAAACCCCGCCCTCTAAGCTGTTTTACTTGTAAAAGTAACAATATTAGAGTAAAGTAGTGAATTGTGTTTATTGTTAAAATTTAGAGGGCATAGAGGGCGGGGTCGCTCGCTACGCTCACGAGATACTACTCTTAATTTTTTAAGAGAAAAGTCCGCACTAAAATTTTATGTAAATAAAGTTTTAGTTTTGCCGGGCTAAAGCCCGGTATTTTGTTAGGTTAATGAATTACCACGAATTGACTAACGAATCTACACGAATCACAAATCAGCCTTCGGGAGTCTCTGCGGGTCCAGCGTGTATTCGTGATAATTCGTAATTTACGAAGTAAATTAAAATGAAGTTTATTTTAGGAAAAAAAATTGAAATGTCCCAGATGTTTGATGAAAAAGGAAATGTAGTTCCAGTGACTTTGATTACTGCAGGGCCTTGTATTATTTTACAAAAGAAAACTAAAGATAAAGAGGGTTATGATTCTTTACAAATTGGATTTATAAAAATTGAAAAGAAGAATAAAATTAAAAAATCAATGAAGGGCAAGGAATATAGATATATTAAAGAAGCACGAATAGAAGATGATGGTAATATAGGAGATGAAATTAATGTTTCAATATTTAAGGAAGGGGATAAAGTAAATATAAGCGCCACGTCAAAGGGAAAAGGATTTCAAGGAGGAGTAAAAAGACACGGATTTCATGGAAGAAACGCAACCCATGGAGCAAAACACGAAGAAAGACAAATTGGATCTGTTGGACAAAGGTTTCCCCAGCACGTCATTAAGGGAAGAAAAATGCCAGGAAGAATGGGTTTTGAAAGAGTGACCGTAAAAAATTTGAAAATTGCTAAAATTGATGTAGAAAATAACATATTAGCATTGAAGGGCGCAATCCCAGGTTATCGAGGAACATTACTTGAAATTAGGGGATAGGGGGGCGTTTCGGTTATTTCCCCACAAAAGAGCCCGGGGTGTGCTAGGCGAGGCACTTTTGTGGGGAAATAACCTTACTTTGATGGTTAGAGCCAGTTAAATAATTTCGATTTTGCGAAATTACCTTAGGGCTATTTAACTGGAAAGGGATTGTATTGATGTAAAAAAAGAGCGCCTCGTTGTAAAAAACAATTCGGCGCCTGAATGAGACGGTCTATCTTGGAAGACCATCTCATGTCCTACTGCTGAATGCCACATTTTTTTCTTCTTTCTTTTCTCGTTCCAAAATAACTTGAAATTCATGATCATTTGTTAGTAGTGATGATATCACTCTCCAACTTTCTTCGCCGAGTTGGTTTATTGCTATAAGTAATTCACTTGCAGATTTAGTAGCGAAAATTTTGTATTCCCACTTTTGCATGATGTTCTCCCTTCGAGAGAAAAAGATCTGCCCACATTGCTACGCAAAGCGTTGTAGGCGGGGGATTAGGATACTTGTAAATGAGAGATGGGTATAATATAGTAAAAAAGTTTTGATTTGTCAATCGT
>MHOR01000002.1:9410-40485 GCA_001821915.1 Candidatus Staskawiczbacteria bacterium RIFCSPHIGHO2_02_FULL_34_10
ATTTTGTCAAAAATTTTGCGCGAGGGAGGATAAAAAAAATAAAGCATGAAAATCGACGTTTATAACGAAAAAGGCGAAGTTACAGGAAGTACCATATTGCCAAAAGAAATATTCCAGGTTCCTATGAACGCTGATTTGGTGCACCAAGTGTTAATTTCACAGACTGCAAATAAAAGACAGGTTTCAGCTCATACAAAAAACAGAAGCGAAGTAAGGGGAGGAGGCAGAAAGCCATGGAGACAAAAAGGCACTGGACGAGCACGACATGGGTCTACTAGATCTCCTATTTGGAAGGGCGGTGGGGTTTCGGGAGGACCAAGAAATGATAAAAACTTTTCAAAAACTATTCCTACAAAAATGAGAAGAAAGGCATTGTTTATGGTGTTTTCAGAAAAAGCGAAGAATAATTTATTAGTTGTTTTAAATGCATTAGAAATAGAAAATCCAAAAACAAAATTAATGAATGAGATAATTAATAAATTACCTACTCAAAAAGCAAGCAGATTAGTGTTATATTCTAATGGAAGCAATAAGATATTTTTAGCAGCAAGAAATATTGTAAAGACAGGAGTGTCTGAAGTAAGAAATGTGAATTTGGTAGATTTGTTAAATTATAAATATGTATTGATATCAAAGGATGGCATTAAAGAAATAGAGAAAACATTTATTAAATAGTTATTAGTTTATAGTTAATAGTTTTAGTTAATTAGTTCTTAGTTAACTAAAAACTAAAAAAACTATAACCAATAACTAATAACCAAGAACTAACGTGGCTTTATTTGATTTTTTAAAAAGAAAAAAGGAAGTTCAAAAAGCAAAGGAGAAGTCTCCTGATAAGACTCAAAAAACACAGAAAAAATCTAGTGAGGGTTTAGTTAAAAATGAAATTAAGGAAGTTGTTAAAGAGGCTAAAGAAAAAAAATCAAAAAAAGATTATAAATTTTCGTACGCAGTGATAAGGGAGCCGCATATTTCTGAAAAAGCAACTTACCTTGGAAATAGCGATAAATATACTTTTAAGGTATATGATAATGCAAACAAGCTTGAAATTAAAAAATCTATTGAAGGAATCTATAGAGTAGATGTATTAGCTGTTAATATTATAAAAATTCCAGCCAAGAAAAGAAGAATAGGTAAAACCCAAGGGTTTAAAAAAGGTCATACAAAAGCAATTGTTACTATTAAAGAGGGTCAAAAAATAGAGGTTTTTTAAAATCTCTCTTACGAATTACAAATCAGGCCGAATTACGAATATTCGTAATTCGAAAAAATTCGTAATCAGCCTTCGGGATGTCCTATGGGACAAGCGTAGGGAAATTTATCGCAATAAATTATGAAAATTTTTAAACCAACAACTGCATCGAGGAGAGGAATGACAGGAATTGATTTTTCTTTGCTTACAAAAAAGAGAGCAGAAAAAAGACTTATAAAAAATATAAGAAGAAGTGTTGGCAGATCAAAAGCTTCTGGAAGAATTACTACAAGACATAAAGGAGGAGGAGTAAAAAGACTTTACAGAATTATTGAATTCAGTCAGACTATAATGAATAGTCCCGCAAAAGTAATTGCTTTGGAGTATGATCCAAATAGAACAGCTTTTATCGCTTTAATTGAATATTCCTCTTTACCTCGCGATTCATCAGGACAAACTACAAGAAGGCAGTATATTATTGCTCCACAGGGTTTAAAAGTGGGTGATGAGGTTGTTTTTTCGGACAATAGTTCATTAAAACCGGGCAACAGGATGAAATTAAAGAATATATCTGTTGGAGCATCTGTATATAATATTGAATTAGAACCTGGTCGTGGAGGTAAATTAGTCAGATCGGCAGGAAGCGCAGCTCAAGTTTTAGCTCAAGAAAACCGTCTTACTGATTTAAAAATGCCTTCAGGAGAAATAAGAAAAGTAAATGGAGAGTGTTTTGCTACAATAGGAATGGTTTCGAATCCAGAAAACAGATTTTATAGGGTGGGTAAAGCCGGAAAATCAAGGCTAAAAGGAAGAAGACCGCACGTAAGAGGATCAGCTATGAATCCGGTGGACCATCCACATGGTGGCGGAGAGGGTAGGCAGCCAATTGGTTTAAAACATCCAAAAACTCCATGGGGATTGCCAGCGCTAGGAGTAAAAACAAGAAATAGGAAAAAGTGGACAAATAAATATATTATTCAAAGGAGAAAAAAGAAATAAATGTCAAGAAGTTTGAAAAAAGGTCCCTATGTGGATCAAAAATTAATCGAAAAGGTTTTAAATTTAAGAAAAGACGAAAAAGTTATTATTAAAACCTGGGCAAGGCATTCTACAATTTCACCGGAAATGGTGGGGTTTACATTTGGAGTTCATAATGGAAAAGAATTTATTCCCGTATATATTGCAGAGGATATGGTGGGTCATAAATTGGGAGAGTTTTCAGCTACAACTAAATTTATAAGACATGGAGGTCGAATGCAAAAAGATATAGAATCTGGAGCTTTGCAAAAAGAAGCATCCAAAACAGTAGCGGCAACAAAACCAATAAAATAAGCGAGACAAAGTGAGCTTACCCCGCCCTCTAAGCAGTCTAAATTTTAGAAGATAGATTGTTTGGACCGCATAGAGGGCGGGGTGATGATATTCGCTTCGCTCATAATCATCATGGAAGTAAAAGCATCATTAAATAATTTAAGAACAGCTCCCAGAAAAGTAAGACAAGTAGTTGATCTAGTAAGAAATAAAAGTATTTCTGAAGCTAGAAACTTACTTGAATTTACAGTAAAAAAATCTTCAGAGCCAGTTTTAAAACTTTTAAATAGCGCAGTTTCATCTGCAGTGCATGATTTTAAATTAAATGAAGTTGATTTATATGTTTCTAAAATTACTGTTGATGAGGGGCCTAAATTAAAAAGATGGCATGCAATGAGCCGTGGCAGGGCATATCCAATTATTAAAAGAACATCAAATATAAATCTTATATTGAGTGAAGTGAATCAAACGGAAAAAGGTAAGAAAAATAAAAAATCAAAAATCAAAATGCAAAATGACAATGCAAAATTAAAAAATAAAAAACGCGCGAAGCGCGATACATAAATTTTAAAATTTGATTTTTAAATTTTACATTTAACAAAGAAATTATGACTCACAAAGTTCACCCAAAAGCATTTAGAATAAAGGGAATGGAGGATTTCAATATTCGCGGTTTTTATGGTGAAAAAATGCCGCAATACTTAGAGGAAGATTTTTTGATTAAGGATTTTTTAAAGACTAAATTGAAGGAAGCTTCAGTTGCTAATATAGAAATAGAACATTCCGCCAATAAATTAAATATTATTATTGAGACAGCAAGACCGGGTTTAATTATTGGAAGAGGAGGAGAGGGAGTTGAAATTTTAAAAAAAATGGTGGAGAGTAAAATTGCAAAAAATACAAAAAAATCTGTTGTGGCTAAAACTTCGGCACGACAAATAAAAATAGACATTAAGGAAATAAAAAATCCTTGGAGTTCAGCATCGTTAGTTGCTCAAATGTCCGCTCAGCAGATTGAAAAAAGAATTCCATTTAGGCAAGTTTTAAAGAGAAATATTGAAAGAGTTATGCAAAATAAAGAGGCGAAAGGTATTAGAATGGAAGTTTCTGGAAGATTAAATGGAATTGAAATTGCAAGACGTGAATGGCTTACTCAAGGTAGAATGCCCCGACAAACAATAAGAGCAGATATTGATTACGCGCAAGATGAGGCTCATTGCACATATGGAGCCATCGGAGTTAAAGTTTGGATATATAAAGGAGATAAATTTAATTAAAACGAATTCAAAAATCAAAATGCAAAATTAAGGAGTCGCGCCGAGGCGCGACAATATATAATCCCGACCGTGGGCGGGATACTAAAATTTTACACTTTAATATTTGCATTTTAAATTTAAGTGAGCCATAAGGCGAACAATTATGTCATTATTAATGCCCAAAAAAGTAAAACACAGAAAGTGGCACAAAGGCAGAACGAAAGGTGTCGAAACTAGGGCTACCCAACTTAATTTTGGCAGTTTTGGATTAAAGTCAATGGGTACAAAATGGATTACGGCGCGACAAATTGAATCTGCAAGACGTTATATAATAAGATATATGAAGAAAGGAGGCAAAATATGGGTTAGGATTTTTCCAGATAAGCCGGTAACATCTAAGGGAGAGGAGGTGCCATTGGGAGGTGGAAAGGGAGCAGTGGATCACTATGTATTTCCTATAAAACCCGGAAGAATTATTTTTGAAATTGATGGATTAAAAGAAGAAGTAGCGCGAGAAGCGCTTCGCGGAGCTTCAATGAAGTTACCAATTAAAACGAAAATTATTAAAAGAGAAGCATAGATATGAAAACTGAAGAATTAAGAAATAAGGATAAAAGTGAATTAGAAAAGCTAGTTTACGACTTAAGAAAAAAGCTAAGTGATGTTAGGTTTAATTTTTCCTCAACTCAATTAAAAAATGTAAAAGAAATTAGCAATATGAAAAAGGAAATTGCCAGAATATTAACGATTATACGAGAAAATAGTAAATAGAAATTAGAAAATAGAATACCTGTCTGCCGGCAGGCAGGCGAACGTCAAAATTCTACTTTCTAGATTCTAAATTCTAAATTTATGCCTAAAAAGAAATTAACAGGAATTGTAGTCTCTGATAAGATGCAAAAGACAGTAGTTGTTAAAGTAGAAAGGATTAAGGAGCATCAAAAATATAAAAAGAGATATAAAATTCACAAAAAATACAAAGCCCATGATGAAAGTCAACAATATCATATTGGTGATACTGTTATGATTGAAGAAACTGCGCCGATTTCAAAAGATAAGAATTGGAAGGTAATTAGCAAAGTGTAAAAATCAAAAATCAAAATGCAAAATTAAGGAGTCGCGCCACAACGCGACAATATATAATCCCGCCAGTGGGCGGGATACTAAAATTTTACACTTTGTGTCGCAAGACGAACTCGTTTCATATTTTCATTTTAAATTTAAGAGAGCCCAATAGGGCGAACGATCATGATTCAATTAAGATCAATGTTAAAAGTTGCAGATAATTCTGGTGCAAGAATAATCCAGTGTGTTAACGTTCCTGGTGGAACGCGCAGACGTTATGCTCAATTAGGAGATATTATTGTAGGAACGGTGAAAAAAGCAGATCCAAGAAAATTGGTTAAAAAACACGAAGTCGTAAAAGCGGTTATTGTAAGACAAAGAAAAGAATTTAGAAGGCAAGATGGTTCTTATATTCGTTTTGATGATAATGCAGTAGTTGTTTTAGCAGAAGGAAAGTTACCAAAAGGGGGAAGGGTTTTTGGTCCAGTGGCAAAAGAATTAAAAGATAAAGGGTTTGATAAAATAGCTATGATGGCAGCCGAACTACTTTAGAAATTAGAAAATAGTAAATAGAAAATAGAATATGAAAATAAAAAAAGGCGACAATGTATTAATAATTTCTGGTAAAGACAAAGGTAAGACAGCAAAGGTATTAAAATCTTTTCCGAAAGAAAGAAAGATTTTAGTTGATGGGGTTAATTTGAAAAAAAAGCATGTAAAGCCTAAAAAACAAGGAGAGAAAGGTCAAGTAATAAAAATTCCAGCTCCATTTGATGTTTCTGATGTAAAATTTATTTGTCCAAAATGCAGTAAAGCCACAAGATTAGGTTATAAAATTATTAATGACCTTCCAGATCTTTCGGGGCAAACTAAAAAGCTTAGAGTTTGTAAAAAGTGTGGTTTAGAGGTATAACCGAACCTCCTATGAATTACGAATGCAATCGAATTACGAATAACGGACACCGAACACATTCGTAACCAGCCTTCGGGATGCCCTGGGGTCAAGCGGAAAATCAGCCTTCGGGATGTCCTGCTGGTCAAGCGTAATTCGTAAGGAATTTATAACAATAAATTATGGAAAAATTACAAAAAAAATACAAAGAGAAGATTATTCCAGCTATGATGGATCGCTTTGGATACAAAAATCCTATGGCTGTTCCATCAATTAGAAAGGTTACTATTAATAGTTCTTTTGGAAAAGATGTAGCAACTAAAACTTCTGGAGAGAGAGAAAAAATACAAAAACTTATTATACAAGATATAGCCCTAATTTCAGGACAAAAACCTCAACTGGTTAAATCAAAAAAATCAATTGCTGGCTTTAAATTAAGGGAAGGACTTGAAATTGCGGCTATGGTAACTCTAAGAAAAGGTAGAATGTGGGATTTTTTGGAAAGATTAATTTATTTATCTTTGCCAAGGTCTCGTGACTTTAAGGGTATTGAAATAAAATCTGTAGATAAGGGTGGAAATTTAAACATTGGATTTCGTGAACACATTAATTTTCCAGAAATTTTTTCGGAAAAAGAAAAAACAATTTTCGGTTTAGAGGTTACAGTTTCTACAAATGCTAAAGATAGTAAAAAAGGTTTAGAATTATTCAGATTAATAGGCTTTCCAATTAAGGAAGAGAAAATAGAAAATAGAAAGTAGAATGTTAACGTTTCGTATTCTAGATTCTATTTTCTAGATTCTAGATTCTAAATTTATGGCTAAAACATCACAAATCGCAAGCGCAAAAAAGAAACCAAAGTACTCTTCAAGATTGATAAGACGCTGTTTTAAGTGCGGAAGAAGAAGGGGGTTTATGAGAGCATTTGGACTATGTAGAATATGTTTTAGAGAATTAGCAAATAAAGGCGAAATCCCAGGAGTAACCAAGTCTTCTTGGTAATTTCGAATGAAGAATTTCGAATTTCGAATAAAATCATAATTTCGAATTTCAAAAACACGTTTCAAAATTTAATCATTTAAAATTTATTCAAAATTAAAAATTAGAAATTTAAAATTCAAACCATGACTGATCCAATCACGGACATGTTAAATCAAATAAGAAATGCGCAAGCTATTGCAAAAACAGAGGTTTTGTTGCCTTTCTCAAAATTGAAAAATGAAGTTGCAATAATTTTAGCGCAAGAAGGATTTTTAGGAGATGTGAAGAAAAATGTAAAAGGTAAAAATAAAATACTTAAAATTAATCTGAAATACGATAATGGAGTACCAGCTATTGAGGGAATTAGAAGAGTTTCAAAGCCTGGCCAAAGAATTTATGTAAAGAATATTGATATAAGAAAAGTTAGAGGGGGATTTGGAGTGGCAATAATTTCAACACCAAAAGGTTTAATGACAAATAATCAAGCGAGAAAGGCAAAGTTGGGCGGGGAGGTTTTTTGTGAGGTTTGGTAGGGGGCGCTTCAGTTATTTCCCTACAAAAGAGCCCGGGGCTCACTAGGCGAGGCACTTTTGTAGGGAAATAACCTCGCTTTGATGGTTTTTTACGGATTGTATACAAAAAAAGCGCCTAATCGATAAATCGATTTTGGCGCTAAAGTTTTCATGGCCAGGAATCGCTATTTAACATTTCACTTATTATTTGCTTGTTGTATCTTGTAATTCTTTCATAAGTTTCTGGATCTTCTATCTTAAGACGACGCAGATACTTTACTTGTTTTGTTTCTAATGGATGAATAATGTTATCAATCCATGGTGGCAATAACCAATACAATAGTCGTTTTAGTTTTTTCACGATATGATCCTCCTAGTGGATGTAGCTTGTAAATGAGCGATAAATGTACTATAATAAAAAAGTTTAGATTGGTCAATATTAAAAATAATTATGTCAAGAATAGGTAAAAAATTAATTGAAGTTCCCTCAACCGTAAAAGTTGAATTAGACGGCCAGAGTATTAATGTTTTTGGCCCGAAGGGGGAGTTAAAAATAAATATCCATCAAGATATTAAGGCAGAACTTAAAGATGGCAAGATTTTTGTGTTGCCTAGAAGAGAATTATCTAAAAAATCAAAAGGACTTTGGGGATTGTACAGAGCTTTAATTTTTAATATGATACAGGGAGTAGATAAGGGCTTTGAAAAAAAATTAGAAATTGAAGGGGTTGGATATAAGGCGGCAGTTTTGGGAGATGAGCTGGTTTTAAATGTTGGTTTTGTAAATCCAATTAAAATAAAAAAACCAGAAGGAATTAATTTTTTGGTAGAAAAAAATGTAATAACGGTTTCAGGTATCAACAAGGAGGTAGTTGGGCAAATTTCAGCTGTTATTAGAAAATCTAAAAAAGCAGAACCATATAAAGGTAAAGGAATTAAATATCAGGGAGAAAAAATTAGGAGAAAAGAAGGGAAGAAAGTGGTTGCGGCAAAAAAATAGGTGTTAGGTGCTAGGTTGTAGGTTTTAGCAACGGAAACGTCGTTAGAATCTAATACCCAACATCAAACACCCAAAATCTATGCTTCAAAAACAAATAAGAAGAAATAGGATACATAAAAGAATAAGAGCTAAAATTAGTGGAACTAAAAATTGTCCAAGGCTTTGCGTTTTTAAGTCTGCAAAACATATATATGCTCAATTAATTAATGATGAAAATGGCAAGATATTAGTATCGGTTTCAGATATTAAAATAAAACCTAAAAAGGGGAATAAAGTTAGTTATTCATTGGAAGTAGGAAAATTAATAGCAAAAGAAGCTATTGAAAAAAAAATTGAAAAAGTGGTTTTTGACAGAGGAGGTTTTATTTTTCATGGAAGAGTAAAAGCAGTAGCCGATGGCGCAAGAGAAGGAGGATTAAAATTCTAATTAAAAAATCAAAAATCAAAATGCAAAATTAAGGAGTCGCGCCGCGGCGCGACAATATATAATTCCGCCTACGGGCGGGATACCAAAATTTTACACTTTGATATTTACATTTTAAATTATTTACAAATATGGTAGAGGATACAAAAATAAAACAATCACAAGAGCCGGAAAAATCATCTAACAAGGATGATGGTTTTAGGCCAGTCAGGAAGTTCGGTTTTGGAGGAAGAAGGGGGGAAATGAATGATGGATTTGATTCTAAGCTTTTGGATTTAGCCAGAGTGACAAGGGTTACTGGTGGTGGGAAAAGAATGAGTTTTAGAGCAGTGGTTGTAGTTGGAGATAAAAAAAGTAAAATTGGAATTGGTGTAGACAAAGGAAAAGATGTTTCCCAGGCTATAGAAAAAGCAACAAGCAGAGCTAAAAAAAGTCTTATTAATATTGTTATCGTAGATGGAACAATTCCACACCAGGTTGAAGCAAAAGTAGGTCCTGCAAGAATTTTATTAAAACCCCAAAGAAAGGGAAGGGGATTGGTGGCAGGGGGAGCAGTAAGAACAATATGTGAATTAGCAGGCATTAAAAATGTATCTTCAAAAATTCTTTCAGGATCTAAAAATAAGCTTAATAATGCAAGAGTAACAATAGAAGCTTTAAAGAAGTTAAAAACGAGAAATTAGAAGTTAGAAAATAGAAAGTAGAATTTTGATGTCGTATTCTATTTTCTAGATTCTATTTTCTAGATTCTAAGCAAATGCAAATACACGAATTAAGACCAAAACATAAATTAAAAAACAGAAAGCGAGTTGGCAGAGGAGGTAAAAAAGGCACTTATTCTGGAAAAGGAAATAAGGGTCAGGCTTCAAGAGCAGGCAGAAAAATGGTGCCAATTATCAGGGAATTAATTAAAAGGTATCCAAAATTAAAAGGTTACAGAAGTTTTGTATTAGAAGATACGACAGCCATTATTAATTTAGATATTTTAAATAAAAACACTAAAGATAAAGATATAATAAACCCCGAAAACTTAGTTAAAAGTGGCATTATTAATGCAGTAAAAGGTAAGGTGCCAGAGGTTAAAATATTAGGAAATGGTAAATTAGATAAAAAATTAGTTATTGAAAATTGTAAAGTTTCAATACCTGCAAAAGAAGCAATTGAAAAAGCCGGAGGCGCTGTAAAGTAAAAATTAAAAGATTGTTAATAATTCTACAACTGGAAGGGGGTCGGGGAAACTTCGGTTTCCCCGTGTAGGAAATTATTCAAAACCGAGGGTTTTGAAAGAGTGAGCCCTGTTTTACGGGGTGAGCGACAAAACTCTGTGACTTCAATGTGGTACGACAAGATATTATTACTTTTTAAAAATAAAGAACTTAGAAATAAGCTTATTATTGTTTTATCGCTTTTTGTAATTTTTAGAATAGCGGCTAATGTGCCTATTCCGGGAATTGGAGCAGAAAATTTGAAAAGATTTTTTGCTGAAAACCAAGTTTTTGGTCTTTTAAATATATTTTCAGGGGGAGCTTTAAGTAATTTCTCAATTGTTTTACTTGGGCTTGGACCTTATATTACAGCTACTATTATCTTACAGTTATTAACAATGATTTTTCCTGTACTAGAAAAAATGTATAAAGAAGAAGGGGAATCAGGCAGAAATAGATTTAATCAGTATGGCAGATTATTAACAATTCCTTTAGCAACTTTTGAAGGATATGGAATTTTAACTTTATTTCAACGGCAGGGAGTTATTGGACACTTATCTTTAACGACTCTTATAGCTTCAATTATTACTATAGTTGCTGGTTCAATGTTTTTAATGTGGATTGGAGAAATTATAACTGAACAAGGAATGGGCAACGGCATATCTTTATTAATTTTTGCAGGTATAGTTGCCCGTTTACCGGTAAATATTTTTCAAACATTTTTAAGTTGGGACACTTCAAAAATACCTTCATATCTTTTATTTTTTGTTTTATCGTTGATTATAATCGCTGGGGTAGTTTTAATTACTGAAGCTAGAAGAAATATTCCAGTTTCTTATGCAAAGCGCGTAAGGGGGTCTAAAATGTATGGCGGAGTTTCAACTTATTTGCCATTAAATATAAATCCAGCGGGAGTTATTCCTATTATTTTTGCCCTTTCTATACTTTTGTTTCCAGGAATGATCGCAGGATTTTTGGGTGGGGTTCCAGGATTTGTTGGCACTGCCGCTACTGCTATGTCATTTTTCTTTAATAATGTGTGGGTTCATGGTATTTTATATTTTTTATTGGTAATTTTATTTACTTATTTTTATACCGCGGTTACTTTTGACCCAAAAACAATTTCTGAAAATCTGCAAAAAATGGGAGGTTTTATTCCGGGAGTGAGACCGGGCGAATCAACCACTAAGTTTTTGAATCATATTTTAAATAGGGTATTATTCACCGGGGCCATATTTTTAGGATTAATTGCTGTTTTGCCAAATGTTGTTTCTGGAATTACAGGAGTTACTGGTTTTACATTTTTGATTGGAGGAACATCTTTACTGATTGTTGTGAGCGTAGTATTAGAAACTATGCGTCAAATTAATTCACAGCTTGAGATGAGAGAGTATGATGGATTTTAGATTTACCCAGTTAAATAGTCAGAATGGCTAATTTTGCAAAGCAAAATTATTTAATACCTTGAATTACGAAATGCTTTCTTAGTCTTTTTTCCAAATGTGGAAACGAGAATTTGATAGAATTATTTTGTGTAGCAAAGCTACGCAAAATAATTATTGCGAATTTGGAGACGGGGCGAATTCGCTTTAGCGAATTACGCCTCGCGTCTGGCTAGTCCACATTTGGAAAAAAGACCTGAAACTTGATATTATTCTGGCATTTCGTAATTCAAGGTTAAATAGGGTGAACGATTTACGATTTAATATTTACAGATCCGCTTTTGGCGGATTTTCGGTTGTTTTTAAACCTCGTGTAATTCTCAAAGCTTTGATAATTACACGAGGTTATTTTTTAGTAAAAAAAGGCCTCGACTTTCATCGGGGCTTTTAGCTTATCTTTCTTCTCGTTTTTTTCGTTCGTTGATAAAACCTTTTTTTACAATTCTTGAGAGTTCGGCTAATTCTACAAATTCATCATCATGCAGATTCTCTTCAATGAAATTTTTGGCTTCTAAAGAATCTGGACCATATTGATTAATAATATACGCGTATTCCACTAAAAGATCCTTTGTTTCCATGGTATACCTTTCTCATTAGGGTTTATCGAATAAGTTCAATTTAATCACGGAGCGTGTTGCATTCGCCATGTATGAGGGCTGCCACAATGCTCGTGAAGGTTCCTGCAATAATGCTGAACCACGGCGAATAATCCGTGAAGAATAAGAAACAGCTAATTGTCGAAATTGGGCCGGTCATAGCTGGTATCCATACTAATAATCTTCTGGCCAAATTTAGTCTGGGTTTTGAAAAGAACTTAACGAACTTTTCCATAATCGACCTCCTTTAAAAGTTTTTGAAGGAAAAAAGTCAAAATACTTTTACTCTCGTAAATTGTACACCCTTTATGAATTCATGTCAATAGTTGCTGGAATTTATTAATTTTGATACGATAGATAAATATAAATGGAATGCCAAGCACAGAAATTTTTTCAAAATTTTGTGCTCGATGTTATTTTTTGAAAAAAATGTCAAAACAAGTTATTATTTTATTGGGAAAATCGGGTTCCGGCAAAGGAACTCAAGCAGAACTTCTGAAAGAAAAGTTTGGATTTTCACATATAGTTAGCGGAGACTTATTAAGAAATAGAGCTAAAAAATTAGATTTTTCTGGTAAAAAATTGTCAAGGATATTGACTCACGGTGGTTTGGCGCCTACATGCATAATTTTCAAACTTTGGCTTGATAGAATTGAAAGACTGGAAAACTCCAAAAATTTTAAAGGGGTCTTACTAGATGGCAATCCAAGAAAAATAAAAGAGGCATATCTCATTGATGAGGCATTTGAATGGTATGAATGGAAAAATATAAAAGCTATTTTGATAGATGTTTCTGATAAAGAAGCGTCCGATAGATTAGGGAAAAGAAGAATTTGCCAGAATAAAAAATGCGGGAAAATTATTCCTTTTGTGGGAGCATGCAAAGATATCCAAAAATGCCCCAAATGCAGTGGTCGCTTGGCTTTTCGCAATGATGATAATCCGGAGTCAGTAAAAAAAAGATTAGTATGGTTTAAGACGGAAGTCCAGCCAGTTGTGGATTACTATCAAAAAACTGGCAGGCTTATAAAAGTAAATGGTGAGGATACCATTGAAAATATTTTTAAGAGCATCCTGGAAGCATTAAAATAATCATGGCAAATAAAATAATTTTTGTTGTTGGAATGGCGGGATCGGGTAAAAGCATTGTTTCAGACGAATTAGCAAAAAAGGGTTTTGCTTATGTAAGGTTTGGTCAAATTAACATTGATGAAATAAAAAAAAGGGAATTAGAAGTTAATGAGACCAACGAAAAAATGGTAAGGGAGGAGTTGCGAAAAAAATACGGTATGGGGGCTTTGGCCACTCTTAACATCCAAAAGTTTGACGAATTTTTTAAAAATTCAAATGTTGTCGGCGATGGCTTGTATAGCTGGACGGAATATAAGATACTGAAAGAAAAATATGGAGAAGAAATGTATGTTTTGGCAGTTTATGCGCCACCCGAATTAAGATACGAGCGGCTGGAAAATAGGGAAGTGAAGAATGATGCCGACTCGCGTTTTAGGTCTATTCCAAAAGAGAAATCAAAATCACGGGATTATTCGGAAATAGAAGATATAGAAAAGGGCGGTCCAATCGCAATGGCGGATTTTACCATTATAAACACAGGAGCGGTTGAAGATGTAAAAATACAATTAAATAAGTTTTTGGCTGAAATTAATAAATGATTCATTTAAAAACAAAAGAAGAAATTGCAATAATGGCTGAAGGCGGGAAAATTTTGGCAGTGGTTTTAGCGGAAGTTGAAAAAATGGTAAAACCAGGAATTACTACCCTAGAATTAGACAGGGCATCAGAGGTTCTTATTTTAAAATACGGGGCAAAATCCGCCTTTAAAGGATATGAAGGTTTTCCTTATTCCTTGTGCGCATCTGTAAATGATGTAATAGTTCATGGATTTCCCTCAAATTATAAATTACAAAATGGCGATATTGTTGGTTTGGACTTAGGAGTTTTACATAAAGGATATAACACCGATATGGCGGTGACTGTGGCGGTAGGGGAAGTTTCTTACGAGGCAAAAAGGTTAATTTTAGTTACAAAAAAAGCTTTAAGAATAGGCATTAAAAAAGCAAGAGCGGGTATTACTACGGGAGACTTGGGAAACACTATTCAGCGATATATTGAAGATCAAGGATATGGAGTAGTGCGTGACTTATGCGGTCATGGAATAGGAAAAAAGGTGCATGAGGATCCTCAAATTCCAAATTATGGTCAACGTCACAAAGGCATAGAATTAAAAGAGGGAATGGTAATTTGCATAGAGCCCATGGTTACTATAGGTGACTGGCATCTTAGAAAAGCTCAAGATGGCTATGGATTCGCCACTCGCGACGGTTCACTATCAGCCCACTTTGAGCATACAATTGTAATTACTAAAGACGGATCTAAAATTTTAACATCATTTGAACCCCGTTAGAAGTTTGGATAAATTAGTAAAAGATTCTATGGGATATAATGTTTAGTATATTATTAAATAATATGTGTAAGCAAGAAATAATTTTTTGAAAAATTATTTCTTGCCTAGACTTCTAACGGGGTGAAGAAATTAATAGTTGCTAATTGGAAAATGAATCCTTCAACCGAGAAAGAGGCTAAAGAACTTTTTGATACGGTAAAAGCCGCCTTCGCTAAAGCTTCGGCGAGCCAAAGAAAGGGGATTGAGGTGGTCATATGTCCGCCTTTTGTTTACTTGTCCTTGCTAAAAGGTATTACTCTTGGCGCGCAGAATGTTTTTTATAAAGAACAAGGATCATTTACGGGAGAAGTTTCACCGTTAATGCTAAAAGATTTGAAAGTAAAATACGTAATTGTGGGGCATTCAGAATCAAGAAAAAATCTTAATGAAACAGATGAAATTATTAATAAAAAAGTAAAAGAAGTCTTGGCAGTTGAATTAAAACCGATTTTGTGTGTTGGTGAAAATGAAGGTGAAAGTAAATCAGAAGTTTTGGAAAAACAAATTACACAAGATTTAAAAAATGTTTCAGAAAAAGATTTAAAAAATGTGGTGATAGCTTATGAACCGATATGGGCTATTGGCACGGGAAATAATTGTTCTATTGAAGAAACGATAATTTCAGTTTTAATGATTAAAAAAATAATTGCAAAATTGTACAGCGAAAAAATAGTAGAAAATATGAAAATTCTTTATGGCGGAAGTGTGAATAGTCAAAATTCAGCAGAATATATTAAAAATAGGGAAGTTGATGGATTGCTAGTTGGTGGGGCTTCGTTAAACGCAGAAGAATTCGTAAAAATTATAAAGTTAACTTGATAATTCGTTTATTTTTTGATACCATCTAATTTGTGTTTCGATCTTTGACATTTTAGGGGGATTGAGATGAAAAACAAAATATCAGAAAACTATCGTCATTTACCCATGTTTAAACACGGCAGAGAGCCACATAAAGTATGGAAATTTCTTGCAGCCTTTTTTCAAGGATATTGTGACGTTCGACTTTCTTGCGGTGTTTGGCATTCATGGAAATCTGCATACTTGTGAGCGACAGGGTATTTTCTCTCAAAAAGAAAAAATCCTATAATTTATCCTATTGAAAAAAGAACTTTTGAATAATAATTAATTAGCTTTTAAGAAGGTTAGCACTTGCTAACCTTATTTTTTTACATTATTAAACCCGCGAAGCGGGGCGAAGGAGATAATATAAATCCCCAAAGTTTTGCATGGGCAAAACTTTGGAAAAGGCACATCTGCCAATCCTGCTTAAAATCAGGATTGGTAGATGTGCCACGGGTATTAGCCCGTGGATTTCTATTTGACAATTTTCTTATTTGGCATATATTTAACCATATGGATAAAGAAATACAAAACGAGCCAGTCCGCATCAACCCAGCCCGTAAGGCTTCGCTTAACGATACTGGCGGGTACACTGAAGGCGTTGTTGGTGGGCAATTTTTTAGCCCTAGTAAAGGCAATATGGAATTTAAAGAGGTTATAAAAGAAATTTATGACTATATTTCGGCCGAGCCGCTCTTTTTTTATGATATTGTGGTTGGATGCGATTCACCATCTTCTGACAAACCATTTTTTCCTATAGCTATAGTTATATTACGAACAGGAGCTGGTGGAAGATTTTTTTTGAAAAAAATGCATTATCCAGATAATTACTTAAAAAGATTTATGAATATAAATTGGAAACAGAGGATTTTACAAGAAGTATATTTATCATGTGAATTAGCTTTATCGCTAAGAGAAACTTTAGAAAAAGAATTTGGAAAGGCCACCCCAACTTTTAACTATCAATTTGCTTATATTCATGCTGATGTTGGTGAACAAGGAAAAACAAAAGAAATGGTAAAAGAAGTTACGGGTTTAATCAGAGCCAATGGATTTGAACCAAGAATAAAACCACAGTCGTTCGCCGCCTCGGTGGTGGCTGATCGGTATACATAAACTCAAAAGAGTAGTTCTTTTACAAGGGAAGGATTTTTTAATGCTACAACAAGTTGGCTTTCCAGAAAATAATTGTCTAAAAAAATTAATTATCAATGATAATCAAAAAATAGACAGACTTTGCCGCAACAATATTACGACATGGTCCTGCGCCTGTAATCATAATAATTGTTGTGAATTAATTTTATACAGTCGCCTTAACTCTTCTGGCATATTTGAATCCGGAATTATATGTGCGCCAGGTTCCGATTATGGCATCTGGAAAAATTTTCCATTAGAATTACTTCGTATATTCTCATTTGATAGAAAAATCTGTTATTCAGCATCGTATCGTTGTTATGTAAACTTAATTGAAGGTCAGGTTTTTAGAATCAAAAAACTTGATTGAAGTATTATATTTTTAGTATTTCTTGAGATATTTAGCGCCTCATTACTCACTAGGCGCTCTTTTTTTACGTTTGCCCAAAAATATTTTATGATGTAGAATGAATGTATGAATTCTTCAGAATTGAGGACAAAATTTTTGGATTTTTTTGAAAAACGGGGACACAAAATAATTCCTAGCGCTTCTTTAATTCCTAAGGATTCAACTGTTTTATTTACCACTGCAGGGATGCAACCATTGGTGCCGTTTTTATTGGGAGAAAAACATCCTAATGGGAAAAGGTTAGTTAATTATCAAAAATGCTTACGAACGGATGATATCGAAGAAGTGGGCGATGATACTCACCTTACATTTTTTGAAATGCTAGGGAATTGGTCGTTGGGTGACTATTGGAAAGAAGATTCTATAAAGTGGAGTTTTGAATTTCTAACCAAAGAGTTAAATATCCCAATTGAAAGATTAGCAGTATCCTGTTTTATCGGGGACCAAAATGCGCCAAAAGATCAAGAATCAGCTGATATATGGGAGGGATTGGGAGTCAAAAAAGAAAGAATTGCATTTTTACCCAAAAAAGATAATTGGTGGGGCCCGGTTGGGGACACTGGTCCTTGCGGTCCTGATACAGAAATCTTTTATTGGAAATTAAGCGATACTCCTATACCTAAAAAATTTGACCCAACCGACAAAAACTGGGTTGAAATTTGGAATAATGTTTTTATGCAATATGTGAAAGATAGTAATGGAAATTATTCTCTAGCTGAACAGAAAAATGTTGATACCGGTATGGGTTTTGAAAGAACTTTGGCGGTTTTGAACGGCTATACTAATATTTATCAGACGGATTTATTTGAACCGATTATAAAACTATTTCCCGGCCACTTTGACGAACGTAAAAAGCGAATTATTGCTGATCATGCCAGAGCGTCGATGTTTCTTATTTCTGATGGTGTTGTTCCATCAAATAAGGACCAAGGGTATGTGTTACGAAGGTTGCTTAGAAGAATGATGGTGCATATGCGGGAACTGAGCGCAACAGAATTACTAGATCCAATTAAAAAGAGCATAGAAATGTATAAAAATTTATATGATTTAGAC
Organism: Candidatus Staskawiczbacteria bacterium RIFCSPHIGHO2_02_FULL_34_10; assembly: GCA_001821915.1. Lineage (GTDB taxonomy): Bacteria > Patescibacteriota > Minisyncoccia > Minisyncoccales > Staskawiczbacteraceae > VGLO01. The sequence goes on from MHOR01000002.1 coordinate 27,184, forward strand.
GAAGATAAGATTTTATTAGTTGTAAAAGAAGAATCTAATAAATTTGAAAAAACATTGGCAACAGGATTGAAAGCCATTGAAAAAATAGATACTATTAATGGTAAAGAAGCTTTTTTACTATATGAAACATATGGATTTCCTTTAGAAGTTTTAGAAGAAATAAGGGTAGTAGAAAGTAGAGAAGGCTTTTTTGAAGAGCTTAAAAAACACCAAGAGCTTTCAAGAACGGCTTCGGCCGGTATGTTTAAAGGGGGATTGGCAGATCATAATATTGAAACGATAAAGTTGCATACTGCCCACCACTTGCTTTTGGCAGCGTTGCAAGAAATGTTTGGAAAAGAAGTAAAGCAAAAAGGAAGTAATATAAATTCTGAAAGGTTGAGAATTGATTTTTCGTTTGACAGAAAGTTAACAGATGATGAAAAAAAGAGGTTAGAAGATATGATAAATGAAAAAATACAGGAAGGTTTAGAAGTGATAAAAAGAGAAATGCCAAAGGAAGAAGCAGAGAAAATTGGCGCAGAAAGTGAATTTGGTGTAAAATATGGTAATACAGTGTCTGTTTATTTTATTGGGGATAAAAAGGGAATTATATTCAGTAAAGAATTTTGCGGAGGTCCACATGTAAATAATACATCTGAACTAGGAAAGTTTAAAATTATTAAAGAAGAGGCTTCAAGTCAAGGGGTAAGGAGAATCAAAGCAATCCTACAATATAAATTAGAAGGTCAAAATGTAGAAAAATAGGATACGAACAATTCTATATTTCTATTTTTCTAAATTCTATATTCTAAAATTATGGCAAAGAAAAAAGTATACGATATTTTACCTCCAAATGTGGCTAATAAGTTAGAAAACACTATAAAGTCTATTGATGAAGGGGAGAAAAAGAAAAAAGAAAAAATAAATTACAAAAAACCAGTTGTTAGTGTTGATAAAAAAAGACGATTTCCATTGTGGGAAATTTTCGTTGGTGGATTTGTAATAATTATTTTAATTTGTGTATATTTTTATAACACATTACCAGAAGTAAATATACAAATTTGGCCAAAATTGGAAACACTAACTTTGCAAGAGAGTATAACTGCTGATAAATTAGTCGGTGAAGTTGATTTACAAAAAAAGGTTATTCCAGCAAAATATATTGAAATTCAAAAAGATGGCTCTCAGGAATTTCCTGCAACGGGAAGCGCTTCAAATGACGGAAAGGCTTTGGGTGTTATTAGAGTTTATAATAAAGTAAATCCGTCTACTCCTCTTGTGCTTAAAACAGGAACGCACTTTTTATCTGATTCGGGCAAATACTTTGTCACATTAGAAAAAATTACAATACCAGGGATGCAAAAAGGCGCGGCTGGATTTATTGATGTAAAAGTACAAGCGGAAGAATCTGGAACAGAATATAATATTAAACCTTCTAAATTTTCAGTGCCAAAGTTGTCTGGCACATTATATTATTATGGTATTTTTGGTGAATCAAATAGTGATATGAAAGGGGGGTACACTGGCAATGTTAAAAAAGTAACAAAGAGTGATATTTCAAACGCAAAAGATGTTTTGACAAAATCATTATTAAGCCAAGCAAGATCTTCTTTGGGCGATAATTTTTCTTTTGAATATATTATATTAGATGAGGCTATTTTAGATAATATTATTAGTTTTAACTCCAGCGCAAAAGAGGGAACAGTCGCAGATAATTTTACTGAAAGCGCGACCGTTAAAGTTTTAGCTATTGGATTTAAGAAACAAGATGCAGATAAATTTGTTAATGATGATATATTTTCACAATTGCAGAATAATAGGAAAATTTTGGAAAAAAGTGTAGATAATAAATATAGTGCCAATTCTGCTGATATTAAAGGAGGGAAATTAGTTTTAAGTATTAACTCTACCTCTAAAAATTATCAAAGTGTAGATTTAAATAGTATAATTGATTTATTACCTAAAAAATCAGCAGATAAAATAGGTGCTATTTTTGAGGAAAAATTTGGTAGTAATATATCAGAGTTAAAAGTTAACTTTTGGCCATTCTGGGTAAAAACTGCTCCAAATAATAAAAATAGAATTAAAGTAGATCTGAATTTTGAATAATTTTGAATAAGACTTGACCTTTATAGGTTAATTTGATATCATTTAAGTTACGTAAATGGATTTAAACGAAGATATAAATAGCGATAAGAATCAGTCATCAGAAGCTCCTTTGAGTCCACCAAATACATCGCAATCAGCTCCATTAAAGAGTAATGTGGATGATAGAACGCAAGAATCTTCTGAGAATCAGAAACTCCCATCCTTAAGAAAAATTATTAAAAGGGAAGGAAGAGTTATTGAGGCTTTACCAAATGCCTTTTTTAAGGTATTATTGGACGATAATAAGGAAATAACAGGTTTTTTATCAGGTAAAATGAGGCTTAATAGAATTAAGATTTTACCGGGTGATAAAGTAACATTAGAAATGACAGAGTATGATATGGGTAAAGGCAGGATTGTATATCGTTTGAAATAATTTAAAATTCAAAAATTAAAATGCAAAATTAAGGTATAAATTTTTTTAAGAAAAATTTATGATATATTATCGCGAAGCGATACCAAGACTTTTAACTTCGATATTTAATTTTTACATTATCAATGAAAGTACGGCCATCAGTTAAAAAAATTTGTAATGATTGTAAAATCGTCAAAAGAGAGGGATGTGTTTATGTTATTTGTAAAAAGAATCCAAAACATAAGCAAAGACAAGGTTAAAATTAGAAAATAGAAATTAGTAAATAGAAAGTAGAATGTTAACGTTTCGTATTCTAGATTCTACTTTCTAGATTCTAGATTATCACACAATGCCAAGAATTGCGGGAGTCAATATTCCTGAAAATAAAAGAATTCAAATAGCAATTACCTATATATATGGAATTGGGGATTCTTTGGGTAAAAAAGTTTTAGAAGAAGCAAAAATTGATTTAAATAAAAAAGCTAAAGATTTAACTGCAAAAGAAGTTAATGATTTAAAAGATATTATTGAAAAGACCCATAAAATTGAGGGAGACCTAAGAAGGCAGGTTATGGTAAATATAAAAAGACTAAAAGATATTGGTACATGGAGGGGGTCGCGTCATGCAAAAAGATTACCAGTAAGAGGTCAAAGAACAAAAACAAATACTAGGACCATAAGAGGAAACGTGCGTAAAACTATGGGTTCAGGAAGAAAGCCAGCAGCAGCGCCAACCTAAAACTAATTTAAAATGCAAAAATCAAAATTTAAAATTAAGGTAGCAAAATTTATAAAAGAAAATTTTGATAAATAAATGGGAAAAAAACATATTATAGAAACAAGTCAAGAAGATCTTATAAAGGAGAAGGAAAAAGTTGACTCAACCATAAATAAGGAAGTTAGGGTAAAGGTAAGTAGAAGGATTTTTGTAGGTAGGGTATATATATCTTCTTCGTATAATAATACAATAATTACCCTTACTGATGATAAGGGTCAGGTTTTGGCTTCTAAGTCTGCTGGGGCAGTTGGATTTAAAGGTACTAAAAAATCAACTTCTTTTGCCGCCTCGAGAGTTTCAGAAACAATTGCTAATGTCTGCAAAAAGTTAGCTATGGAAAAAATTGAAGTTTTTATAAAAGGCATTGGAGCCGGTAGGGAATCATCAGTGAGAACACTGGTTAATCAAGGGTTAAATGTGATTTCAATAAAAGACGTTACACCAATTCCTCATAATGGATGCAGGCCTAAAAAAGTAAGAAGGGTATAGGCGAGAAAATAGTAATTAGAAAATAGAAAGTAGAATCGCAACGTTTCGTAATTCTAGATTCTAATTTCTAGATTCTAAATTCTAAGATTATGGCAGATCAATTTAAATCATCATCAAAACCTTCAATCAATGCAGATCCATTTACTGCTAAGAAAACTGGTATTCTTGGACAAGGAATGGAAAGGAGAAAGAGAACCAAAGCTGCTTCTGAATATAAAAAATCTTTACAGGAAAAACAAACACTTAAGCGGTTATATGGTTTATCAGAAAGGCAATTTAAACGATATGTAAAAGAAGCTCTTGAAAAAATGCAGAGAGTTGAAAATGTGTCAGATGAACTTATTAAAAACCTTGAAAAAAGATTAGATAATGTTGTGTTTAGATTAGGATTTTCAAAATCCAGAAGTCATGCTCGTCAGCTTGTTAATCATTCTTACTTTTTAGTAAATGGAAAGCCAGTTAATATCCCTTCTTATCAAGTTAATAAGGGTGATATTATTATTATAAAAGAGACAAAAAAGAAAAAAATTATTTTTAAGGATTTACCAGAATTACTAAAACCACTTAAAACTCATGTTTGGTTGGATTTAAATAAAGATAAATTTGAAGGCAAAGTTATCGGAAATCCAAGTTTGGCTGAGGTAGCTCCTCCAGTTGAAATTTCACTTGTGTTTGAGTTTTATTCAAGGTAATAATAAATGGGTGTTAGGTGTTGGGTGTTCGATAATCGTCGTACTGACGTATCTAACACCTAAAACCTAACACCTAAAATATAAATATATGATTTCTTTTCCATTACCGCCAAAGGTAATTCAAAAAAATAAAAACCAAGCCGTTTTTGAAATACAGGAGTTGTATCCTGGTTATGGGGTTACTATTGGAAATTCCCTAAGAAGAGTTCTATTATCTTCTTTAGAGGGAGTTGCCGTAACAGAGGTAAAGATAAAAGGGGTTCCGCATGAGTTTTCAACTATGCCAGGCGTATTAGAAGATGTAATAATGGTAATTTTAAATTTAAAGAACTTAAGATTTAAAATTCATGAAGGCGAATCACAAAAAGTAGAACTTTTGGTAAAAGGTGAAAAAGATGTTAGAGGAGGGGATTTTAAATTATCGCCTCAGGTTGAGCTTGCAAATCCTGAACTGCATTTAGCTACCATAACAGATAATAAAACAGAACTTGCTATAGAACTTATTATAGAAAAAGGAGTAGGATATGAACCTCGTGATCAAAGAAAAATAAAAAGAGGCGCAAATTTATCTCAAATCAAACCAGAGATAGGGGCAATTACCTTAGATGCAATATTTACCCCAATTAAAAATGTTAATTTTCAAGTTGAAAATATGAGAGTTGGAGAACGAACAGATTTTGACAGATTATCTTTACAAATAGAAACCGATGGAACTATTACGCCAGAAGAAGCCTTTTACAAAGCTTGTGAAATATTAATTAAGCACTATACGATAATTTTTGGGGGTAAAGAGTCAGAATCAGAAAAAGTATTGCAGTTAAAGGGAGATAAAAAAGTGAAAAAAGAAAAGAAAGCAAAACCAGTAAAAAAGGCTAAGAAAAGCAAAAAATAGCTAGTGAACTAATATTATTAAATCTGGAAGGGGGTCGGTAAAGTTGCGAGATTTATCCGCGTAAGTGGAAAATCCCAACTCGGAAACACTCGGTTTCCCCGTGTAGGAAATTATTCAAAACCGACGAGACCCAGGCACATTTTGCAAAGCAAAATTGCCAGGTCTGTAAGGGTTTTGAAAGAGCTCGCCCCAGTTTACGGAGAGAGCGACCAGGTCAAAATTACCACTATGCGAAAGAAAAATAAAGGACGATCATTATCACGGTTAAAAAATCAAAGAGTAGCTCTTTTAAGAACATTAATGAGTAGTCTTTTTTTGCATGGAAAAATTAAAACTACTGAGGCAAAAGCCAAAGAATTAAGATCGATTGCTGAAAAATTTATTACAAGGGCAAAAGATAATAGGATGTCTAACGAAAGGTTATTGGCAAAAAGTTTGAGTTTGCCTATTGTTAAAAAATTAGTTGAAGAGATTGCGCCTATCTATAGTACAAGACCAGGAGGATATACAAGAATTACAAAAATTGGTCCGCGTAAATCAGACTCAGCCAATATGGTTATTATAGAGCTAGTAAAATAGAAATTTATGGAAATTATTTACCCCGTTAGAAGTTGTAAGTAAAAAAATAATGTTATAAAATTATTTTTTACTGCCGCATTTTAATTTATTTTATCAAAAATTATGAAGTCTAATGTAAATACAAAAAAAAACTCCGAAACTTCTAACGGGGTAAAAAGAGAAAATCATATAATTGACGCAACAGATAAAGTTTTAGGAAGACTTGCCACTCAAGTCGCGGTTTTATTAAGAGGTAAAAATAAAGTGGGATTTGCGCCATATAAAGATATTGGGGACTTTGTTATAATAAAAAATATTAATAGTTTAAAATTTACAGGAAAGAAATTTGAAAATAAAATATATTACCATCATTCATTGTATTTGGGTGGATTGAAAAAAACTACAATGAAGGAAGTTTATAATAAAAAGGGCGCTTCTGAAATATTTAAAAGAGCCGTAATGGGAATGTTAACAAAAAACAAGTTAAGGCCGTTACAAATTAAAAGATTAAAGTTTGAGAAATAAAATGATAAAAGAAACTGTAAAAAAACCAATTACAACTACTAAAAAAAAGATAGTAGAAAAAAAATTAGTCATTCAGCCAGTCTTAACTAATAATATTAATACTGATACAGAGCTAGACAATATTTTGCCAGAAGATTTTCCTATAGAAAAAGAATTAGCTTCAAAGCCAGACCGTTATTTTGAAGGCGTAGGAAGGCGTAAAACAGCAGTGGCTCGCGTGCGTCTTTTTACTAGAGGAGAAAAACAGTTCTTAGTTAATGACAAGACGTACCAAGAATATTTCCCTTTATCAGAAGACCAACAAACCGCAACCGCTTCAATGAGAAAAATGAAGTGCCTAGACAAGTTTAAGATTACCGTAGTGGTAAAAGGCGGTGGCAGAAATGCTCAAGCGGAAGCAATACGACACGGCACGGCAAGAGTATTAGTGGATTTTAATAATAATTTTAAAAAGAGACTAAGAAAAGTGGGTTATTTAACTCGTGACCCACGAATGAGAGAGAGAAAGAAGTTTGGATTAAAGCGCGCGAGAAAAGCGCCTCAGTGGGCTAAACGATAATCTTTTACAAACTAAAAACCGCCCTTCGACTTTGTTCAGGCGGTTTTTTGTTTGGATTAAATTAGGGAATTAGTCTCTCTGAAATCAAAGTATTTTTTTGATTTAAAATATATAACTTTTTTTCTTGCTGATTAAATAGTATTTTTATATTTTTTAAATCAACATTTGTGCCATCTGTTAAAGATACTGCTTTTGGTAGTTCAACCGTGTTTACTTTATCTATTACATTAATTTCAGAGATAAGTATTTTGTCTTCTAGCTGAATAATTATGTAATCATCATTTATCCAATAGCAATCATTTATTTGATTTGAAAATCTATTTAAAAGCGTCCTTTCGCTATTTAATTGATTCATATCAGAAAGTAAAATTTCATGATCATTGTAGTAAAGTAATTTTTGGCTATTTGGAGAAGTTTTTAAGTCCCTTACATTGCCGTAAAAATCACTAAAGGCTTTTGTTTCTTTATTAAGCAGTAGTAAACTATTATTATTTTTTAAAAATATTTCTTGGTCAAAAGTAAAAATTTTATATATATTAATATTATTTATTTTAAGTTTAATTTCACTTAGGTTTTGCGCATTTTTTCCATTAATATCAGATGAGTATAACAGTCCATCTAAAGCAAGCCAAATAATATTATTATTTAAAACCTTAAAAGAAACTAGATTTTTTATTATAGAAGTATTTTTTTGTAATAGCGTTATATTAGCGTTTTCTTTTGCGCTAGAGTAATACAAATTACTGTTTTTTATAATATATTTATCTTCAATGACTGGTTGGTTAAAAGGGGATTGGTTTTTATCAGCTAATATTTCAAATAGAATATTCTTTTTAAATAAAATAACATGCTCTAATTTTGTGACTTCATTTTCTTTTACTAAAAGGTTTTTTTGGTAATTATAATAACCGTCTTTTTTTATTAAAACACTGTGTTGTTTTGGTAAAAGATTTTGCACAAAAACAGAGTTAGAAAATAAACCAGTTTTATTATTTATCTTAGAGTCAATTAAAACTTCTGATCCCTGAGGTAAGACTCTTACATAAATACCCCCTGTTGTAACTATTTTTTTATTCTCAAAATCAATTCTATATCCAAGGGAATATAAAACCACATAAGGGGTTATGATAATAAATAATAGAACGCAAACAGCTAATATGATGAGGCGAATTTTTTTTGTCATTTAATATAGGCCTCTTACAAAAGGTTTTATGAGATTATACTACCAGAAATTGTACCTTATTTCACTATTGACATTTATAATTTTTATGATAGATTTGTAAAGGACACAGTTTTTTGACAATTATTCTCAGGCAGCTATGCCAAAACAGCAGGAGGTAGCAAATGCCTTATTGGTTTAAGCACAAATATGACTTTCATGGCAATCATCGGGGAAGAGTTGTTATATCAGCTTCTTCGGCAAAAGAAGCAAATGAAAAGATGGAACTTATTGAAGGAGAGTTAAATTATAGTTGGCGTTTGGGCAGGAAAATACATGGACCATATGCCACCGAAGAAAAAGCTAAAACTTCTCTTTTATGAAAAATAAAGGAGCATCTATGACTTGGTGGGCAATTAGCACAAAATACATTATCGGCAATAATATATCTAATTGCGACAGAGTTGTGGTGGAAGCTGTAACAAAAAAAGAAGCCAAGAAAATAATGTGGGATATTTTTAAAGGATGGCCGGAAGATGAAGACGGAGGATTTCGTTATCTTTCAGGAGGTGTTTTTGGTCCATATGAGACCAAAGAAGAGGCAGAAGATATCACCTTTTTCTAAAGGAGTAGTTATGTGGTGGTACTATGCAATGATGCCACGTGCTGTTAAGCCAATTTTTTTTACAGCATATTCAATTAAAGATGCCATGAAAAAGTTAAATATTCCACTTGGAACTCCAAAGCCATTATTTGTAGATGGACCATTTACAAGTCGCAAAGAAGCTGAAGAAGGATATGAATCTTTAGCTCAGCCAATTTTAATTTTTTACCAAGAGAAATAGTTTTAGCATAAAGGCCCGACTGAATATCGGGCTTGTTTTTTTATTTTACTTTCAATAAGTCAGCCGTAGCATAATATATGCTATAGCGTATATTATGCTACGGCTGGCGAATGCGATTTCATATTTTTCCTTGCAAAATCAGCCTTCGGGAATCTCTTTGAGTTCAGAGTACGCGGGTTATTTAAATTTATTTTTTAATAATTCAGTTAAGTAATTTTTAAATTCTAACTGTTCTTTTATTGAGTTAAACGTTTCAAGGGCAATAAATTTTCCAAAAACAAAGCGAGGCAAGGTTTTTAAGTAGTCAAAGTTTTTTAATTCATACACAGTGTGCATGTCTTTGTTTATTTTAGGGTTCCAGCCATTTAAGTGGTTACACTTAAAGTATTTGTGGATTGCTTTTCTTTTGAAAACATATTCAAAATCTTTGCTTAATTTTTCAAGTCCTACTTTAAAATGGGATAAATCAACACAAAATCCACCGATTTTTTCTACCGCAACTTCTTTGGAAACAACATTATCAAAGTTCATTTCTAAATAAATATTTTTATAAAATCCTTTCCAGTGTTTGACATCATGATTTGCAAAGTTTTCTTCATGGCAGGTAAAATACTTTGTCTTAAAATTCTTTTGTAAAAACTCTAGTTCACCCTTTGTCATATCATGGCGAATATGGACTAAAGGAATGCTTTTGATGGGGGAGTCCAAGAGCGCTTGATAGATTTTTTTTCGTTCTTCTGCTTCATACATTTCCAAAAACAAAGCAGTCTCTTTGATTTTCAGAGTTTTAATTTCTTCTAATTTATCTTGCCATTCTTTTTGCGTACTGCCGGTGATGCTTACCAATATGCTTTTTTCAAAGTTATTTTTCATACTTTAATTTTATATTAAACTTTTTAAATATGCAAAGCATATTTTATTCGCTTGTTCGGGAGAATAAAATATAAACTACGGTTTAAAATTTATTTTCCCTCTCTCGCTCTAAAATAAAAAAGCCCTACTACACACTTAGATTGTGCAGTAGGGACTTTTTGGCGCGTAGTGCTTACGCACTACTTGGGTTGCATAATACCCGTCGGAGAATACGGGTCGAGTCGGTTAAAGCGTAGCTCATGTTCGTTGTCGTCCGTGACAAACTGTGTGCCGTCTTCGTTCAGATCGTACGACATGGATTTACGAGCTGGCCGGTCCATGGTAGAAACATTGGGGTTTTCCATGATTGAGAAGGCATCCCAGACCATCCGACCAGTCCGACCGAGTCGTCCTTCGGGACCGACGAGTTTGAGCGGAATCGTGTCGTCGCCGGTGGTCATGCCGATGTCGTCGTGAAACTCCTTGTGCGGAACGAGGTAGTGTTGTTGGCACACTTCCTGCATGGTCGCGTAGCGATGAACTTTGGCCTCGGCGGTCTGTTGAAGCATCCCACCCACGGACTTTGCAGGCGTAGGCAACGGCCGTGTCGTCGTTGAAGACGTGGTCGGGGCCGACCTGATGCAGAGCTTCCACATCCAGTCCTGTTTCTTCTTTTACCTCACGCACGAGCGCGACTTGGTCAGTTTCACCTTCCTCCACGCGTCCACCAGGAAGGTTCCATCCTTTGCCGTCCATACGTTCGGACAGCAAGAGTGTCTTGCCCTTCGTGATGAGAGCGAAGACGCCGCGAGTTTTGGCCATGGCTAAATTCCTCCGAAAAGTTGACAATGATCTGCCTTGGAACACCCAAGACTCAATAGCGAAATACTATCATAATTGAATACTTATGTCAATGGTTTGACATTGAAAATAAAAAAGAATAATATAAGCTATAAAATAGTTATCAGTTAAAGTTTTAGTCCGATAGTTTTTGGTTGGATATCATTGTAAAACTAACAACTAGTTAACTAAAACTAATAACCGCGCTGAAAGTGCGGCGTAACTTAAAACTAAAAACTATCATGGCAGAGAAATTTATCATAAATGGCAATAGGGAGTTGCAAGGAGAAATTGAGGTGAGAGGATCAAAAAATGCGGCAGGACCTTGTCTTGCGGCGGTTTTGTTAACTCACGATGAATGCATTATTGATAATGTGCCTTTAATTTCAGATGTTAAAAACCAAATAGATATTTTAAAAAGTTTGGGAGTTACAGTTGAATATATATCAGAACGAAAAATAAAATTTAAAGCAGAACATGTGGATGTAGAAAAAATGGACTTAGAAAAATTTTCAAAAACCAGAATGTCAGTTGTTTTTGTTGGGTCGCTATTAACACGCTTTCACTATTTTCAATTTTCTTCACCCGGTGGGGATAAAATTGGAATACGGCCAATTAATATTCAATTAAAAGCATTAGAAGCCTTAGGCGCTAGGATTAAAAAAGAGGGGGACTTATATAATGTATATAGAGAAGAACTTAAAGGAGCAGAAATAGTGTTAAGCGAATTCAGTCCTACGGCCACAGAAGCCTTGATGCTGGCGGCGGTTTTAGCCAAAGGAAAAACGGTTATTAAAGGGGCGGCTTCAGAATCGTCAGTGCAAGACTTGGGAAAAATGCTTTTAAAAATGGGAGCTAATATAAAAGGCAATGGAACACACACCCTTGAAATTGAAGGAGTAGAGGTGTTGCATGGATGCGAACATAAAGTGGTCGCTGATCACCTAGAAGCAGGAACTTTTATTGTAGCAGGAGCTTTAACTTCGGGAAAAGTGGTTGTAAAAAATATAGATTTTGATTACTTGGATGTATTTTTAGAAAAACTAAAAGAAATTGGAGTTATTTTAGAAAAGGGCGATAACCAAGTAACGGTGTTTCATTCACCTCGTTTAAGCGCGGCAAAAGTACAGGCGCTTCCGCACCCAGGATTTCCCACTGATTTGCTTCCGATGATAGTTACGATTTTAACTAAGGCAGAAGGCAAGAGCTTAATTCACGATCCATTATACGAAGGCAGGTTTGGTTATATGCATGAATTAAAAAAAATGGGCGCAGATATTGAAGTAGTGGATCCGCATCGTGCGTTTGTTTTTGGTCCTAAGAATATGGAAGGTGTAAGTGTGAATTCTTTAGATGTAAGAGCTGGAGCAGTATTAATTTTGGCAGGAATTATGGCTGAGGGAAAAACTATCATAAGTGATGTGTTTCATATTGATCGCGGATATGAGAAAATAGAAGAAAGATTACAAAAATTGGGAGCGGATATTAGGCGAATTTCGAATTAATAATTTAGAATTTTGAATAACAATCTAATTCTGAATTATCGAAGCACGTTTTAAAATTAAATCATTTAAAATTTATTCGAAATTCAAAATTAAAAATTTAAAACTAGTTTATGTTCAACAATAAAATAGCAATTGACCTTGGTACTTGTAATTCACTTGTTTATCTAAGAGGCAAGGGGGTTGTTTTAAGCGAACCTTCGGTAGTAGCTGTTTCTTTGTCTGATAATAAAATTCTTGCAGTTGGAGAAATGGCAAAAGAAATGATAGGACGCACACCAGATAATATTAAAGTTTATCGACCTCTTAAAGATGGAGTTATAGCCGATTATAGAGTAACACAGGCTATGATGCGCCACTTTATTTCAAAAACAACACGTGGTTCAAGATTTTTCAAACCAGAGTTAGTTATTTCAGTTCCTGCTGGAATTACTAGCACTGAAAGAAGGGCGGTAATTGAAGCCGCTTTATCTTCTGGCGCCCGTCAAGCATTTGTTGCTAAAGAACCTATATTAGCAGCAATTGGAGCTGGTATACCTATTAATTCTTGTTCGGGACATATGATTATTAATATTGGCGGAGGCACCTCTGAAGTTGCGGTAATTTCTTTGGGGGGAATTGTTACAGCTTATTCTGTAAGAGTAGCGGGTGATAAAATAGATACAGCAATTGCAGCGTATATCAAGAAAAAATATAATTTAGCGATTGGAACCCAATCAGCAGAAGATATAAAAATAAAAGTTGGTACTGCGTTGCCTCAAAGAGAACCTAGATTTATGGAAATTCAGGGACGAGATTTAATTTTGGGTTTGCCACGCAACATTAAAATATCAAGTAATGAAGTGTGCGAGGCAATTTCTGATGTTTTAGCCGAAATTATTCAGGCAGTAAAACAGGTTTTAGCTGAAACTCCTCCCGAACTTTCAGCCGATATTATGAATAAAGGAATTATTATGGCTGGCGGGGGGGCGTTACTGCCAAAAATTAACGAGCTTGTTGCTCAAAACACAGGAGTACCTTGTTTTATAGCTGAAGATCCACTATTTTGTGTTATAAAAGGCACAGGCATTGTATTAGAGCATTTAGAAGAATATAAAAAAGTGGTGATGTCAAAGAAATAATTATT
>MHOR01000003.1:0-429 GCA_001821915.1 Candidatus Staskawiczbacteria bacterium RIFCSPHIGHO2_02_FULL_34_10
TACCTTGGTGCGCTACATCCTTCGATATAGTGAATTTCTGCCCCCTCATCCACTATTATTAAAGTATGCTCAAACTGCCCGCCTTTTTTTGCATTCATTCTGAAATATGCTTGCAAAGGAGATTTAACAATTACATTTTTTGGAACATAAATAAACGTACCTCCACTCCATACTGCGGCATGAAGCGCTGCAAATTTATGCAGGTGTGCTGGAACACAGCTAGTCATAAAATATTTTTTAAACAAATCTGGGTGTTTCTGCAAGGCATCATCACAATCTAAAAATATGACCCCAAGGTCTTCTAATTCTTTCTTAAGGCTGTGATAAATTACCTCAGATTCATATTGTGCTCCAACCCCTGCAAGAACCGACCTTTCGGCTTGAGGAATACCTAATCTTTCGTATGTCTCTCTTATATCTTGAGGTACT
>MHOR01000003.1:613-1438 GCA_001821915.1 Candidatus Staskawiczbacteria bacterium RIFCSPHIGHO2_02_FULL_34_10
CTATTTCTTCATTTATACCCAGATTACTCTTAAATTTTAATATATCGGAATTATAATGATCGTAAGTGCTACGATTAATTTCAAAATCTTTCATCTCTGGTTTTACCATATCATCTTAACTATAGTTAATTCTATGATTAACTATATATAAATACTATTATCCACGAGGAAATTACTGCAATAAAAAAATAAAATTAGGAAAAACTGCTTCCGCAGCCACAGGTATGATTTGCGTTTGGGTTATGAATCTTAAAGCCAGAACCTTGTAATGATTCTAGATAATCTATTTTAGATCCTTTAAGTTGCTCATAACTAGACTTATCCAAAATAAATTTCGCCCCATTTTTTTCGATAATAGTATCTTTATTTTTTCTATTGTTTTCTAATGCGAAATTATAGCTTTTTCCAGAACACCCTCCTTCAATTATAGAGATTCTTAGATAGCCCCCCTTCTTTTTTGACTGTTTAATAAATTCCGTAACTTTTTGAGCAGCCTTACTTGTTATTTTTAGTTCGCTATCATTTTTTGTATCTTCGGCATCGGCCAAAGCAATTTTATTTGCATCTCGAAGCATCAGGGCAATAGTTTCTTCGTCCATCCCATGACCTGCTGCTCCTGCCTCAATTGTCTCAGAGTTAGAGCCATGACAACCGGTGCAATGCAAACCATATCCTGTAAATATCGCTGCAACTCGGGGATATTTTTCAACTACTGTTCCAATATTCATATCTCCTGATATCAGGCCTGGGCTCATCAAACTATTTTTTCGTTTCATCAATTTCCTGGCCTATTTACAGTTTTAAACATTTCGTTTATCCTGCCAG
>MHOR01000003.1:1450-4204 GCA_001821915.1 Candidatus Staskawiczbacteria bacterium RIFCSPHIGHO2_02_FULL_34_10
ATTACTTTAATAATCTTAAATAATGAGAATATATTTCGTCTATTGGGTTTTTGCTAAATATTTTTTCTCGCGACTTAACCAAGCTTTTTTTTACTTTCCCGCTTGCTATCAAGTCTATTTTATCCGCAAAATCCTGAATGTCTCCTCTGTGGTAGTAGAGTGCTCCTTCTCCAAAAGCCTCAATTGCAACAGGGTTATCTGCTGCAAGAACAGGACAGTCGTGCTGCATAATTTCCATCATCACCCTTGGAAATGGATCGGGCCATAATGAAGGATGTATTGTGAAAGAGCAACTTGAGTAGTATTTTTTTAACTCTTCAAATTTTAACCTGCCAAGAGATACGGCATTTAATTTATGTTCATTTATATATTTTTTAACATCTTCTGAGAGCACGCCTCCCCCTATCAGATAAAGCTTTAATTTTTTATTTTTTATTTTTCTAAATGCCTCCAGCATTTCTAAAACTCCCTTTGATTCAATCAATGCACCTACATAAATAGCCATATTTTTCTTTCTTTTTTTGCTTTTATAAATTATCAAATTGTCTTTATCAAATAAGTTGCATACAAATTTAATTTTCTTCTCGTCAAACCCCTGCAGAGCAAATATTTTGCCTGTTGTTCTTGATATTGGAATGTATAAGTCAAGTCTGCTGCTGAAAAAATAGATGGGCTTCCAGTATAAAGCATACCCCAGAGCGGCTAAATAATTAAGAGGAAATTTTAAATTTAGCGTATCCTTTAAGCCGAAGAACATCGTTATAAAATTAAATTTCTTCCTTTCCATAAGGTTGTTTTTTGTATATGAAATGGGGCAGATAGGATAATAATTGTTAAGAGAGGCAATTACTTTTCTCTTGCTAGTTTTTAGAAAATATGCTGCCGGCATCTGCCAGGTGTTGTATACATGAACAATGTCTGGATTTTCTCTTTCAACAATCCCTTTATATCTTAGCAAAGAAACATTATATGCAAGCGTATTTGGAGTTATTTTCATCTTTTTTACTCTTATGACCTTAACGCCATTCAGTTTTTCTTCAAGAACTCCTTTTTTATCGTTATCAAAGCTAAGGACGGAGACTCCAACCCCTTTTTTTACCATTCCTTCTGCAAGAATTTTAAGGCTTCTTTCGGACCCTCCTTTAAGGTTAGGATAATAAAGTGGCGTGACGAATAGAACTCTCATTTTGAGCAGTACAAAAACTAATTTAAATATTTATGGAATTATCTTTCCGCCTAACTTTTGCTAGGAGCAGCTACGGTCGTTAAGATACGTCTTTTTCATTTTAAAAACATATTTTACAATTTTTGCTGATATTTGAATGTTTGAGATGTATTTGACAAATAAGATTCTTCGTTTCATTAAGGCTCATTAACCTTTGTATTTCATAGAGAACAACCGAGTTATCTGCTATAATTGCGCTGGCTGAAATTACTACTTCTTTTTTTATTTTTTTTCCAAGAGAAATATCTTTTGCTCTTTTATGTGCAAAGTATTGTGAAATTGCAGGCTCGCTTACTCCAAGCAACCTCGCTGTTTCTTTTTGAGAAATTCCCTTATTTTTCAGTTCTATTGCGATATCACGTCTTATTGATGGAATTATGGACCATACTGCTATTTCCTGAGGATGAAGCATTTTACTACTCATTTAGTTAGCTATAACGAAATATTTATAAATCTTTTTGGGAGGGTTATAATTATAACTAAATTATATCCTTAAGTGGATACTTTAAAATACTCTTTACTGTATTTGCTGGCATAAAAAACAGATAACAATGGGAAAAATTGGCGAATATAACTCAAAAGTCTTGCAAATTGAAGAGATAAATTCTAATACGAGGAGTTTTATTTTAGAATTTCCAAAGGATTTTTCTTTCATTCCCGGACAATATATCAGCATATCGATCCCATATAATGGAAAAGTGATTAGAAGGTCTTATTCATTGTGCTCTCTAAAAATAAAAAATGATACCCTAGGCTTATGCATAAAGAAAGTAGAAAATGGCATAGGAACTTCTTATTTATTTAATATCAAAGAGGGAGATTATATCTCGTTTATTGGGCCGATAGGTGCCTTCAAATTGGCAAATAAATCTCTGCAAAAAGAGATTGTATTTGTATCCACTGGAACCGGAATCGCTCCTTTTACCTGTATGATTCCCTATGCCTTAGAACATAACCATAATGAAATAACCTTATTTGCCGGATATGGGGCTGAAAACGGGATCCTATATGGGGATTTATTCTATGACTTATTGCAAAAATTTAATAATTTTAGGTACAAGCCAATTATCAGCAGACCAAATGATGTTAAATACGCAGGAGATAAAGGACATGTTCAGGATTTAATTAATAAATATCTTAGTAAAAGCTTTGAAGGAGATATTTATGTCTGCGGACAATCTGGGATGGTGAAAGATGTTTGCTCTTTTCTTGAAAATAAAGGAATAAATAAAGATAGAATTTACTTTGAAAAATATTAATCACTCTTTCAGGCCAGCAACATTTTTAAGGCTATTTTATATCTCTCTTGGTGGCACAAATAATTAATGCTGATACTGACGAGGCAATAAATGTCTGCGATAATTCGATGATTAAAGAGGCATGTACTAGGCTAGGAGTTTCATTTGGCTGCGAAATAGGGAACTGCGGCACCTGCATGGTTAAAATTGTTGAAGGGATGGAAAATATGAATAAGTTGAGCGAGCCGGAAGAGAATATGGGGATGGATGGGGCGTATAGACTCGCATGCC
>MHOR01000003.1:4254-4459 GCA_001821915.1 Candidatus Staskawiczbacteria bacterium RIFCSPHIGHO2_02_FULL_34_10
ACTTAACATTTAAAGATTTTTACTGCAAGTTCGCTTGCAATAAAGGAAGTGAGTTTGGCGTTGTTTCTGCATACTTTTCTATATCGTTCATGACTAAATTAGCAGCTTCAACACAAGTTGGTATTTTTCCTGAAAAAATTGTAAATGTTCTCCCGTCTATCTTTTTGACAATTGTGGGCCTAGCATCATCTGACTCTCTATTTGG
>MHOR01000003.1:4480-4601 GCA_001821915.1 Candidatus Staskawiczbacteria bacterium RIFCSPHIGHO2_02_FULL_34_10
TTTTGAACCCATGTGTTTAGCTTCATTTTTTATTCCTGGAAAAAACTGTTCTGCGGATTCTAAAAGCTTAGAAATGTTTGTTATTGGGGGGTTTTTTATAATTCCTTTATTTAACACCCCT
>MHOR01000003.1:4685-6151 GCA_001821915.1 Candidatus Staskawiczbacteria bacterium RIFCSPHIGHO2_02_FULL_34_10
TCCCTTTGTATTTAGGTGGAAGCTCTAATAAAACTTTTTCGCAAAGCTCATATTGGTAATCCTGTTGTTTTTCTGGGAACTTTTCAAGAAAATCATTATTTAATGCGTAAGTGGCAATTACAACAAAATCGTAGCCCTCTAAGTCTTTAGAGAAAACCTCTTTGTTTAATCTGACGTCTATGTTATATTTACGCAGTCTTTCCCAGCATATTTTTTTTAATTTGGCATAGTCTAGCAGGTCTTCTGTTACTTTGAAAGTTGCATCCACCATACTTTCATTTATTAAATCTAATTTTGATTTTTCAAAATCTAAACCGAATTCTTTCCATACTTTTTCACAATTTTCAGCTACTGTAAGGGTTTTATCTTTAGAAACGCAATAATAACTTTCGTGGTCATTAATTATAGCTTCTTTATACTCTTCTATGAAACTGGCATTTGCCCCTAAACAACGACTTATTGTTTCTTTGCTTCGAGGATAATGATATCCTTTATGAACTCTAAACTGATTTGTAAGTGAAGCGCCCATTAGAATGTCGCTGGATTTATCGTATAATGTAACCTCGTAACCTTTCTCTCTAGCTAATAAAACTGCTGTTGTGATTCCAAAAATGCCTGCTCCTACGATTCCGACCTTCATTTTTATACCTAGAATTGATTAAGACACTATTAAAATATTCTCATGTTGCTGACACTATGATTAGAAGACGCCTACTCTTTCATTTCTACGCGAGAATCACAATAAAAAGTTAATTGCTTTTTTTACTTCTTCGGCACTTATACTGGCAACGCCTCCAATTTCTCTAAATAATCTGCTTTTTTCAAATAAGGCAATTTCTCTCGGATGATGAATGTTGACAATCTTGTCTTTTGGCCCTATTGGCGCCCATTCTTCTATTGGAGCATCCATTAAGTTGACTAGAGGAATTCCAAAAGAAGCAGCTATATGGCTGGCGCCAGTATCTGGAGCAAGCACAAATTTGGAATTTTTAATTAATGCACAAAATTCCTGTATTTTTGTATTCCCTGCAAAATTAATCATTTGTCCTTTATTTTTACAGTTCAATATTATTTTGTCAATAAGGTGTCTTTGATCCTTTAATCCGGTAAATATGACTTTTAATTCTCTTTCTTCATATAAATAATCTGCAATAGCTGCATATTTTTCATTCTGCCAAACTCTGGGCGGGCTCTTTTTTCCAACAGGACCAAAACCTGGATGAATAACTGCATAACCTTTAGCATATGGCTTGCTCATAAGACCATTTGCACTTTTTTCATTGCTTTTAGAGATGTAAACTTCTGTTTTAAGATTTGAGGGTTTCTCTATCCCTATCTTTTTTACAATTCCAAAGCTATAATCTAAAGAGTGTGTAATTATTGTCGGAAACGTTCTTCTTGTATAAAGGAATACTGGAAATCTTTTGATTCGGCTAAATCCTCCAATTCTATATTTGATTCCGGCC
>MHOR01000004.1:0-14146 GCA_001821915.1 Candidatus Staskawiczbacteria bacterium RIFCSPHIGHO2_02_FULL_34_10
ATTATAAATAACCAAATTAACATTTTTGTAATAGACCTGTTGCGCAATAAGGTTCGTGACGAAAATCGAAGATTTTGAAGCTGGAAATTTGATATAATTTCCAGCCGAAATATGCAGTTTACAGTAAAAGTTTATTACGCAACAGGTCTAATAAATAATATTTTAATCGCTAAATTACCCTAACTATTTTAACTTTTTCCCCAAGGTAGTTTAGCTTAAATATTAAAACAACTTTTTTGCCTCGTTCCAGATTTCGGGTTTGTTTTGCGTTTCTTTTAGCCAATACCACCATTCTGTTCCCCAAAAATAAAATTCACTCAATCCTGTATTTTGCGCATAAATTATATTTTGCTTAAATTGATTTAAATTCATTGATTTCTCCTGTTCTTCAATAGAAACTTCGTAAAAAAGTTTATAAGCCCATGGTTCTGCCTGAAGTTCAGTTGATATTACATCTTTATTAAATAAATATTTTATAATCTGAGCTTTATGATAATAAAAAACAGGGGGTATGGGGAAAATACCATAAAAACCAAATTTATTTGTTATATGCACCCAAACTTTTCTATACATTGTTACTCCAACTATGTCTCCAATCTTTGCTGTTTTAAGCCAAGACGATTGTTCGCCCGAATCAGAAATAATTACTGGCCTTGTAGAATCAAGAGATTTTATAAGAGCGACCTCCTTAATTAAAAAATCTTTGTCATACCACGGACACTGTCCAAACTTAAATAAAGGCTCATTTTCTGCCTGCCATGCAACTATAGCCTCACTGCCTTTATATCTTATTATAACTTCTTTTATATACTTTAAAATCTCGTCTTGTTGTTCTTGTTTTGAAAGTCTATTCGCCCACATTGGAACATGGCACTCAGGCCATCTGCCGGTTTTCATTCCAACAACATAAATTATTTTGGCTTTGTGCTTTTCTGCTTGGCTTATCTGCCAATCAACATCATTAAAGTAAAAGTCATTTCTCTTGCCTTCAATCCAATCCCATTGGGGGAGTATTTTTATATTCTTTACTCCCAAGTCATTTAAAATTGCCAAATAAGTTTCTTTCCAATTAAGTTTTAACGCTTCTGACTGCATTTGCGAAAAGTTAACCCCCCAGATTATTTTTTTTTGCTCTGGCGCTTTGGCGATAAAAAAATAATATAGCACAAACAAAACCAAAATAATAAAGATAATAGAAATCATTTTTAAAAACTTATTCATTAATTTGAAATTTTATCGAGAAAATTACCCTTTGATAATTTTCTCGATATTGTATGTTCCCATTTTTTCTATTTCAATAAATCCTTGCATTGCAACCTCAGCTAAATCCCCCCCCCTCAATAAATCAAAAAGCCATTGATCTGTGTATTTTGGATTTTCTTGTAAAATAGCGCTTCCAATATGCATAAGCCATTTTCTGTTAAAATCTTCTTGCGATCCAATTGAAGGCTCAATTATTATGGGTATTCCAAGTCCTGCGTAAAATGAAAGTTCTGAGGGTTTTGTCATTAAAATATCTGTTGTTCTTAGTGCTTGATTGAATTTATTAAAATAATCTTTTATATTTTTACTATATAATATATTTGCAAAACCATCTAATTTTAAATCTTTTATTTTACTTTCAAAATATTTTTTTAATCCCTCTCTTGTTCCAATTGAAATAATCATTCTTAATTCTTTATTTTCTATTTTTTCTTTCAAGTTTTGCAGTATTCGCAAAGCTATTTCCTTTTGTGCCCCAGCACCCCCTATTGAAAACATCAATGTTAAAGAATGGTTTGGTAGTTTGGGCAAACTACCTAAATGGGTTTTAATTAAAGGCGCATATAAATGTTGATACCTCTTATTAGGGTCTAAGTTTAATATACGGTAGGCTAAATCTTTTTTTACAGTTTCCATATTCTTGCCAATATTTTCTTTAGGCAAGGGATAGCCGGTTAAAATAATATTTTCTGGGGATACGCCATAAAGTTTCAAGCGATCGCGAGTCCATGTGTTTGACGCGCAATATTTAATTCTGCTTTTTTTAGGATCCAAAGAAACCCATGCCCTCGCAATATCGGCGTCGCATATTACGCAATAAATATCATTTGGATAATTAAGCTCTTCCGCCATAAAAGCAGGAGTAAAAAAAGTTGTAATTATCGGCAAAGGATTTTTTTTCAATTTTTCTATTAAATCCTTGCCCCAGCCCCTTCTTATAAAATAAAAAATAATTTTTTCGGCTAAATTTGATTTTGATAAATCTCTTTTCGGATAATATCTCATAATTCTTTGGAAACTATCAAAAAACAAAAAAATAGCAAGTCCAATAAATGGTATTTTCCTAAATCTTGATATGAATTCATATGAAGATTTGCTTGTTTGCCAAAACTTCTCATCTTTTTTAGGAATGCCTTGATAATTATTAGCATTTATAATATTTCCATTAAACGCAACATCTCTTAAAGGATATGCTGTTCTTTGGTGGCCATAACCCATATCTACTCCCACAACCCATGCCTTTTTACCTTCTTGTGAATTATTTTTAAGCATACGGTAATTATACATTATTTAATGGTAAGTGAGAATATTAATACGTATATTAATACGTATAATGTACTTTAATATAAATATGTGGCATAATGAACTTTGTTTGAGTTTACTTGGAGTAACCTTAAACATTTAGTTCCTTTACAAGATGTAGAGAGGTAAAGAATGAACAATTTCATGACATATCCAGCGGTAATAAATCCAAATCCAAAAGCAATTATTAAATATTGCATCGATCCGAGATTTGTTATTGCATTTAAAGGATTCATTAAAGATTTGGGTTTTGATGATGAAGTAGATATTGTAAAAAAGTTTGCAGGAGGCCCAGTGGCTCTTGCGCACCCAAAAGAAATGCCAAGCCGATCTAAATGGTTAAGAAAACAACTCGAATTTGATTGTGATAAATTTTCTTCAATAGAAACACTTATTGCCATCATGCACGAAGATTGTGCATACTATCATACTGTTCCAAATAAATGCCATCGGCTAGGAAAAGAAAGAAGCGACCTTCCATTCATCGGAAGCTTCTTAAAACATTACTTTCCGAGTAAAGAAATACGGCTTTATTACGCTAGATTCACAAAAAATAAAACCAAAATTACTTTCGAAGAAGTCGAACAACTCAAAAAAGTTTATCTAACAGAACCATTAAAAATCCTAACATCATAAAAATATTAAAGCCGTGGGCAACCCCTCTCGGCTCTTTTTTTGTTTAGTAACCTAAAAAATATATAAAAAAACTAAACAACCCCTCACTAATTTTGCCATAACTAAATGGTGGTAACCTCGAATACCACCTAAAAATTAAATCTTAGCGATGCTGTGGGCGAATAGCCCCACTTTTTAATTTATGCATAAATTAAAAAGTGTGCATCGCCATAATATGTTTTGCAAAATTAGTGTGTGGGTTAATACATTTTAATAACCTAGAAATTTTGGTTTTTGTTTTTTATTCAAATACCAGATTAAAATTGCTAAAACAAAATAGTAAATTACTAACCAAATCCAAGAAATATTTTTGAATGTTTTTACCGCCCATGGTTGAGAGAAAACCTCTAATACTTTTATTACGTAAGTTAATAGCGCTATGCAGGGCAAAGAAAAAATAAAACCTAAAATATTTGAAAAAACTCCAAAAATAGATACTAAAAATCCTAAAATAGTCAACAATGGAATTATAGGCAACACTAAAATATTAGTTATTGGAGAAATTAAAGATAGAGTGCCAAAGTTATATACAATGATTGGTAAGGTAAATATTTGTGCGGCAAGGGTCACAGAAATAATATCAAACAAAAGTTTAAATTTCTTTTTTAATTCTGACGATTCTTCTGTTTTTTTGTTGAATCCTAAAAAAATATCAATAAGAGGTTTTAAATAAATAATTCCCATAGAAGCTAAAAAAGAAAGCTGAAAACTTATATCATAAAATAAAAGCAAAGGATTTTGCAAAAGCATTATTGACGCCGTTAAAAATAAAATTCTTGAACTAGTATTTTGTCTGCCTAAAACTCCTGCCAAAAGAACTAAAGAACCCATAATGGCGGCCCTTACTCCTGAAACGGGAAATCCAATGAGCACTATATAAATCCAAATAAAAAATATTGCCAAAATACTGGCTTGTTGGCGCCATAATCTTAGCGCTAATAAAAATGCTGTTATTATTGAAATAACAATAACTATATTACTTCCTGAAACGGCCGTTATATGACTTAAACCAGTTTTACTAAACTTATCTTTTAAATCTTTTGACATACTTTTATCATTACCAAAAACCACGCCTTTTAAAATATCACTATTTGGAGGGGAAAAATTCATATTAATTGAATCTATTAATTTGTCTTTTAAAAATAATATTTTTTCATATAAAAAAGAACCTGCATTATAATCGTGCTTTTGTGAAATTAGTTCTATTTTTGGAAAATCCATTACAGAATAAATTCCATCTTTCATTAAATAACTTTTGTAATCAAAATCTTCAAATACTGCAGGTGTTTTTAATTTTCCAGTAATTTTTACGGTGTCTAAATATTGATACTCTGGGTAACGTTGCAAAGTAACTAATATAATACTTCCTGGACGCATACCATAAATCTGACGGCCGTCAGATTTATGGTATGCGTCCTCAATTTTTAAACTTTCGGTTCTAATTTTTATTTTTGATAATGTATCTCTTATATCTGGTTCGGCTATAATTTGGCCTGTTAGGGTAACTTTTTCTGGCGCGTCATTTAATTGGCTTAGTTTATCATTTAAAATATTAAATTCAGAAATTTGAACACGCATAATTCCTAGTATTAAAAACAAAATACAAAAATAAAAAATAAAAATGTTATTTTGATGTTTCCCCATAATCGACGGCCGTCGATTATCAGGAATTACAAATAAAATAATCATTATTAAAACCCCTAAAAACAAAATCCCCCAGATATAAATCTGAGGGATTCTAATAATTGAACTTATGAATATTCCAATAATAAAAAAAATACAAAGGCAAAAAAGCGCTTTAGAGGGAGTCATTTTAGTAAAGCTTTTTTATAAAAAATTTTCGGCATACTTAACCTATTTCTGCAAGAATTAATTCCTTTATCTTTTCTACCAAGCCTTCTTGATTTGGTAAGTTTTGTAAAGAAAGATTCGTTGACGCAAGGTATATCTTTGCATCTTTTTTAGAATATTTTAAGCCCTTATGATCCCTATTAAATTTTTTTCTAAACCCTTCTATAATACGTATTGCATGTTCTGCATCATAACTTTCTTCTTTTCCATCAATAGTGGTTCCGTTAATCTCTTTTTTGCTTCTTAAGGTTTCAAACAATTCATCAAAACTATTCGCATCTTCTATGCTTTTTGTCAGTTCCCCCTCTTCCCTTACCGTTGAAGGCAATATTTCTGGATTATTTTTTTCAGACTTATCCTCTAAAAGTTCTTCTATTGCTCCATTTACTGCGTTATCTACATCTTCATTAGATAATTTAGATATGCCTCTCAATCCTAAAATTCTCATAAATTTGTCTGCAATTTCAACAGTAAGCATAGGCCAATTAGTTCTAGGGTCAAACGAGTAATCATATTTTTCATCCCTTCCTTTATTCTCCTTAAGCTTAACTTCGTCAGCTAATTCGGCACCTCTCAATCCCATTTTTCTAAAGGATTTATAACCCACCTTGATAGCTCCTAAAGTAATGCTTACTGGCGTCATCGCAAGTAAATCTAACACTCCTATTATTTTCCCTGTTACCCCTTTTGCTGATTTTATTGGTAATGGCTCACCAATTGCTTTATCTCCAATTTTTCTAAACTTATTCAGCGTTCTGCCTATTTCTTTAAAAACGCCTACTTCTTCATTCTCCTCTACTTCTACATCTTCTTCTGCCACAGGCAATTTTTCTTCAATAACTTTACTAGATTCTACTTCTTCTGGCTTAATTGGCTCGTCTGCTTTGCTTACTTCTTCTAAAATAATTGCATCAATATCTGATTCACTCCAATTTTCTATGGTTTCGCTTATTGGTTTTTCCTGTTGAGCTTTTAAATCTTGGTTATTTTCAGATTTATCAAATACTTCATCTACCTCTTTTCTTGCTTTTAGTATTTCCTCAGAATCATCTGCCCCCAAAATTATATTATCATTTGCACTTTTTTTAACCCTTTTTTTAGCTTTAGGTTTTTCTAATTTTCCTAATAATGGAGGTTTATCAAAAACTTCTACTACTGTTCTTTTTTTGGCTCATCAACAGGTATTTCGGGCATTTTTTTTGCCTTTCTTCCTCTTTTAAAATTATCCTTCAAAGCTTCTGCCTCAGCGTCTAATACTGCTCTCTCTTTAACCCAATCGGGTATACTATTTTCTCTGGACCCATTTTCTATACTTACTTTTTGGGCAATATTTTTTGGCATAATTTTTTAAATTATTATATTTTTAAAACTTCGTGGCAATCACGGTAATTTTTATTTCACCCTTCTTTAGTGTGCTATTTTTTGCCGCCCCAAAAATTATTTGCGCTTTTGGATCAACATTTTCAGTAATAATTTTTGATACTTCTTTGACTTCATTTAAAGTAATATCTTGGCCAGAAACATTAAATAAAATTCCTTTGGATCCTTTTATTGAAAAATCTAATAAAGGTGAATTAATTGCATCAGTTGCTGCTTTAATAGCCCGATTTTCTCCTATGGCTCGCCCCGTGCCAAACAAAGCTTGTCCAGAATTTTTCATAACCGATAAAACTGAAGCAAAATCAATACTTATAATTCCAGGCGCTAAAATTAAATCTGTTATACCTTCTACGGCTTGCTTTAAAATATCATCACAAGCTTCAAATGCGCCAGAAACAGTCGTTTTTTCATCAATTATTTTTAAAAGCTTATCATTAGAAATTATTAAAAGTGAATCTACTTTGCTTTTTAAATTTTCACAAGCTAATTTTGCAACTTGCTTTCTTTGTTCTCCTTCAAAAGAAAATGGCGTAGTAACTACCGCAATAGTTAAAATACCCATACTTTTTGCAATTTCTGCTATAACGGGTGAAGCTCCGCTTCCGGTCCCACCGCCAAGTCCGCAAGTAATAAATACCATATCTGACCCTTTTAAAACTTCTGATAACTCATTTTTATTTTCTTCTGCTGCTTCTTTGCCTAGTAATATATTCATTCCGGCGCCAAGTCCTTTTGTAATATTTTTACCAATTAAAATCTTATTTTTAACTTTGCAAAAGTGCAATGCTTGAGCGTCTGTATTAATAGCCACTAATTCAACTCCATTTGAATCAAATTTAGCTATGCGACTAATTGTATTAGACCCAGACCCGCCAACCCCAATAACCTTTATCTTTGGATTCATATTATAATCAACGAATTTACACAAAACAACGAATAAACACGAATCGCGAATAGTATATTCGTGCATTCGTGAAAATTCGTGGCGCCACAGCGCCTGATTCGTGGGAATTCGTCATTCTTAGGGAATAAAAACCCTAAACATTCTTTTAAATTTAAAACTAAATTTTTTCATAAATCCTAAAGAAAGACCTAAGACTCTATCCTTTTTTTCATCGTTAAGATCAGTTCCTTCTAATACTAGCCCTGCAACAGTGGCTAACGCAGGGTCTTGCTCAAGGCCAATTATACCTTTTGGAATTCCTATCTGGCAATTAAGTTTTAACTGTTCTTTAGCTAACTCTTTTATTTTTGGCAATTTTGCTCCACCTCCAGTTAATACAATTCCCCCTGGCAGTAATTCTTGGCGACCTATTTTTTTAAGTTCTTTTTGCATTAAATCTAAAATTTCCGAAACTCTAGGTTGTATAATATCGACTAAGCTTTTATTAGTAAAAAGCAAAGAATTAGATTCATCAAAAACTTCTACTTTTTTTCTCCCACCTGCATCACTACGTGAAGCGTTGCGGGTAGATGACCGATCTTTTTTATCTTTATCGCTTTTTGATAAAACACATGTGCCATGATGTTTTTTAATATCTTCCGCAATAGAAACTTCTGTTTTAAGTCCAATAGCAATATCATTTGTTATATTGGCTGATCCTAAAGGAAAAACTGCAAAATGAATTAAATCTCCCTCTTCAAATACAGAGATGCTTGTTGTTGCAGAGCCTATATCTATTAAAGCCACCCCCACTTCTTTTTGCTGGGGAGTTAAAACTGCATTGGCAGCAGCTAGTGAAGAAGGAATAATATCATCAATTTGTAACTTAGCATTTAAAACTGCTTGAGTTAAATTTATAAAATAAGATTGAAAATAACAAAGTAAAATAACTTTTGCTTCAAGTCTTACACCAGATAATCCTAATGGCTGCTTAATGCCTTTTTGGTCATCAATAATAAATTCTTTAGGAAAAACATCTAATATTTCTTCATTTAAAGGAATATTTATGGCTCTTGTTGCCTGCAAAACCCTTTCAATATCTTCTTGTGAAATTATATGATCAGTTCTTGATACAGAAATTAATCCATCAGAAGGAGTAACATAAAGATGGCTTCCTCCTATATTTACAAAGACTGAATTTATTCTTATAGAATGATCCCTTTCAATTCCAGCTATTAATAGCTGGATATTTTTTGCAGTTTCTTCCACATTAACTACTGCCCCACGCCTTAAACCAAAAGAAGGAATTGTAGCTGACGACAAAACCTCCCAATTATCTCCTTTTTTTTGGGCAACCAAAGCCTTTATAGTATTTGTTCCTATATCTAGCCCTGTGACAATGTGACCTTTAGACATAAAACTAATTTAAAATGTAAATATCAAAATTTAAAATTTTGGTATCGCGCCGTAGCGCGACAATTATATTATTAAAATTTGCTTCGCAAATTTTAATACCTTAATTTTGCATTTTGATTTTTGATTTTTAAATTTTAGACAGGTAGTATTCCTGTCGACGAAACATTCTTTCTTCTTCTGCTTCTGATATTTCGTGGTCATATCCTAAAGTATGTAAAATTCCATGAATAAGCATTTTTGACAACTCTTTTTTTAAGCTCAAGCGTGATTCTTTTGCGTTCTCTCTAACTACTTGAGGGCAAATAATAATTTCAGCAAATTCATCTTTGAAGTTAGATACTTTTTCAAAGCTAAGTACATCAGTGGGTTTATCTTTTTTTCTATACTTTTTATTGAGTTTATGTATTTCTTCGGGACGAACAAAAGCAATAGACAAGTTTTCCGTTCCTTTATTTTCGCCTTTTAAAACTTTTTTTGCAACCCCTATAAAAAA
Organism: Candidatus Staskawiczbacteria bacterium RIFCSPHIGHO2_02_FULL_34_10; assembly: GCA_001821915.1. Classification (GTDB taxonomy): domain Bacteria; phylum Patescibacteriota; class Minisyncoccia; order Minisyncoccales; family Staskawiczbacteraceae; genus VGLO01. The sequence goes on from MHOR01000004.1 coordinate 9,264, forward strand.
CTTTTTATCCACAACAAAATTAGTAAGATTTACAATCTCGATCATAATTTATCCATTCTACAATATATTTATAAATTAAACAAAAAACCCGTACTATCGTACGAGTATATTTTTAATTACTCTCCAAGAATCTCCCTATAAAGAGTCTCCTCGCCTCTTAAAAGATACGAGGGTTTGAATATGGTGTCCCACATAATTATAGCCTCATGACTTTCAAACACTGTTTTTAATAAATTATTCCATCTGTCTACACATTCTTGATTTGCTTCCAATTGAGGTGAAACCTGCAGTATTCTTCGAGTAATTATTTCCTTAATCGACATCTGCTCTTTTTTCTTTCTTGGCCTAAGGAAGAAAAAATCATTATCCGCTTCCTTAAAAGAAATATGTGGACTATTTCTCATTTCTTGAGCCCAATCTTCTGGCTCAAAGGCATTAAAAGCCGATAATTGCACGATTCTGTAAGCATCCTCTGTTGAAAGGCCAAAGGGCGCCCCGCGATGTCGCAAAAATTCTTTGGCTTCTCCTGCAGCATAACAACCGCAAGAGTCTTCAATTTCTAAAAGCATATTATCTGGATATACCTTAAGGCCTCCTAAAACTCTGATCATAGTTTTTAAACAATGGATTGCTATATGAAAAAGATCGGGCCATTCAACTCTTTCAACGCATGACTGCTCAATAGCTCGCTCTTCCCAAGTTTCAATATTCTCTTGAATTGATAAGAATCTTGATTTTGCCATTCTTGCCATGCCTTTCATTTGCTCCGTTGAAATAGTGTTCTTTTTATGAGGCATTACAGAAGAACCTTTTTGTTTTTTCCCAAATGGCTCCTGATAAATTGGTCTGCCACTACGAGCGCCCAAACGGATATCAATGGCAATTTTATCAAGAGTCAAAACTAATTGGCAAAGAGCTTGCGCAATTGGAGCAAAAAGTTCCCGAGGTATAATTTGGGTTGCACCATAGAATGGTTTAAATCCCAAAATCCTCAAGGCTTCTTTTTCAACTTCATGATTTAATCCGCCATAGTTTCCAATGGCACCAGAGAGTTTCGATTGCCTTAATGTTGATCTGGCTTTGATTAAATATTCCGATGTCAAATTAATGGATTGTAGCCATGTGAGACATCGCTTCCCAAAAGACTGCAGTTGAGCCTCTTGACCATGGGTCCTTCCATTCATTATCGTATAGCGATAACGCAAAGCTAGGGTTTTTAACACTTCACAAAGCACCTCAACATGACGATCAAAAACAAAAATTGAATCAAAAATCATCTGTAAAAAAGCTGACTCTTCAGTATCATAGGAAGTCATACCATTATGAAAATATGGCTGTAATTCTAAAGGTAAAAATCGTAAACGCTCTTCTAAGAATGCATTGAGGTCATGCTTTACCTCTTCTTCTTTTGCAAGCCACCATGCAATATCAATAGGCTGATGTAATAGACATTTATGAATTTGATCAAAAATGTTTTCATCAATTATTCCAAGGTTAGCTCTCGCCTGAATTACCGCAAGCTCCGTTTTTTGCCAGAGATTTACTTTATTATCATTAGACCAAATTCCTTCAATGCGATCATCTTTATAACGTGAATTCATCGCACTATCCTCCCTTTCTGATTGTAAATGTACTACTTAAATTACTACCATCCTAATTGATATTATAATTTAAGTCAACACAAAAAAACTCCGACATGCCGGAGTTTTTTTATAAGAATTACAAACTTAAAGCGCCAGTATAAACACTTAAAAAAGTTGGAATAAAAAATATTAACCCTATAAGTGGCAAAACAAACATTATTATTGTAGCAATAAGCGTCCACAAAAAATACTTTCGTGTTTTTTCAACTGACCGCCAAATCTTATCTAACTTTTCATCTTGCCTGTCCTGAGACGCGCCGAAGGATTCTTGGATTTTTTTTAAAGTTTCTTCTTCCATTTCAAATACGAATTCCCACCTAACTTACGAATTTTCACTAATCACAGATTCGTAATTCGTAATTCGTGATTATTCGTTCGTCAATTCACGAGAATTCGTTCAATTTAATAGTTCTTTAATAATTTTACTCACTTCACCCCCGTCTGCTTTACCTTTTACTTTTGGCGCTAAGTCTGCCATTACTTTACCCATCTCTTTAATATTAGTGGCACCAACGTTGGCAATTGATTCCTCAATTAATTTTCTAATTTCTTCTAGCGACAGCTGCTCTGGCAAATATTTTTGCAAAATTTCAATTTCTTTTTTTTCTTTATCTACTAACTCTTGCCTATTACCTTTTTTATACAGTACAATAGCATCCTTCCTTTTTTTTATTTCAGAGGAAATAACACTAATTACTTCATCATCATTTAACGCTGACGCTTGCATTAAATCTTCCTCTTTTATATCTGTATCTTCCTTAGAAACTTTATACCTTTTTTCTTTTTCTTTTAAATTAACTGCAGATATCGCCATGCGCAAAACATCTACAACTTCTTGGTTGCCTTGTTTTAAAGCATTTATAATATCAACCTGAATTTGTTGTTTTAACATAACCTTACTATACCAAAAAAATCGTTTTTTGACGATTTTTTTGGTATATAAATTTATTTGGGTTTACTTAATTTTTCCTGACGACTCTTCTCAATTCTTAATCCCACCCTTCTTAAAGCTGATCTTTTCTTTGCTAAAGTTGATTTTGCTCTTTTACGAAATTGTTTGCCCCTTACTTGAAGCAAGACTCCCGATTGGCGAACTACTTTAGTAAAGCGATGAACTAAATTTTGAGAACTTTCTTTATCTTTTTTTTTAACTTCTAAAACCATATTAGTTTTTGGTTTTTAGTTATTGGTTTTAGTTATTTAGTTATTAGTTAAAAAACTATAAACTATTAAACTGAAACTGCAAACTATTAACTGGTAACTTATTTACTAACTTTCTCTTTCATTTCCCCTACGACCTTGTCAAGTTTTATCTCTGTTTGAACTCCCGTTTTCATATCTCTTAAAGTGATAAAATTTTCCAGAGCTTCTTTTTGACCAAATATTAAAACCCATCTTATTCCCATCTTATCAGCAGTTTTTAACTGAGTTCTAAGAGAATCTTTTGAAAAAGATTCAGCAACAGGAATTTTTGCGGTTCTAAACTCTTCAAAAAGTTTTAGGCTTCTTTTCTTAGCAAATTGACCTAACTGGGCTAAAAATATTTCTGTTTCTTCTTTATTTTTATCTACTTTAAGCTCCTTTGTTTTCATTACATTAAGAATTCTATCCACCCCACCAGCAGCTCCAAAAGCAGGTGTGCTTCTTCCGCCTAAAAGCTTCACCAATCCATCATATCTTCCACCACCAACTAAACTGCCTTGCGCTTCCCCAGCCTCGCTTTTTTCAATAATTTCAAAAACTGTTTTTGTGTAGTAGTCAAAACCTCTTACTAAATAAGGATTTAAAGTATAGGGTAATTCTAATTCATCCAAAAATTCTAAAACCTGCTTAAAGTGGGCATGACAGGCTTCGCAAAGGTGATCTATTATTTGCGGAGCCCCTGACTTTACTCTTTGGCATTTTTCTTCTTTACAATCTAAAATCCTTAATGGATTTTCTTTTAATCTTCTTTGGCAATCATTGCACAAAGATGATTTTTTTGATCTAAAATAAGTAGTTAAAGTCTTTTTAAAATAAGGCCTGCATTCCTGATCTCCAATACTATTTACCTCAATATTTATATTTTTAAAAGATAAATCCTTTAAAATATCGTAACACATTTGAATTATCTGACCATCTATTGATGGACTAGTATCTCCCAGGGCTTCTATATCAAATTGCAATAATTGCCTATATCTGCCGGCCTGAGGCCTTTCGTGTCTAAAACACGGCCCCATTGTCCATAATTTTACTGGTTGGGGCAAATTATACATTCCGTGTTCAATATAACTTCTTACTATTCCAGATGTAAACTCTGGACGCAAAGCAACCATATCTCCCCCCTTAGTGCGAAATGTATACATTTCCTTTTCAACTATATCGGTTGTAGCTCCAGTGCCTTTTGCAAAAACCTCTGCTTGCTCTAAAATTGGAGTATCAATTCTTTTAAAACTATAATAATTAGTAATACTTTCAACAGCTTTGTTGATTTTTTTTAAATACACCTGATCTTCTGGTAAAATATCGCGCATCCCTGTTAAATTTTGCAATTTTAATTTTGTCATTTATTCAATAGCTAAACCCTGAAATATATGTTATTTTAGTTACTGGAAAAATTCTAAGTAATGCTCTCCCAATAATATCTTCTCTTGGCAAAATTCCCCATGACCTTGAATCGTATGAATATTGCCTATTATCTCCCAAAACAAAATATTCATTATCAGCAAGTATTGTATTTATATTACCTTCTGTATTTTTTAAGTCTGGCAAATAATTTTTTTCATCTAAATTTAGGATTTTACCATCTTTATAAATTATTATTTTACCATCTTTAACATTAACAGTTTCGCCGGGAAGTCCTATAACTCTTTTTATAAAACGCTGACTAAGATCCCGCGGATATTTCAAAACAATTACATCTCCTCTTTGAGGATTTTTCATTCTATAAGAAATTTCGTCCACAATTAAATAATCCCCCGAGTGAAAATTAGGCACCATTGAGTCTCCCTTTACAATAAAGGGCTGGAATAAAAAATAACGTATAGGTAAAACTATTATTAAGGCAATAATAATTATTTTTATAAATTCCCACGAAGAAAGAAGATATTTTTTAATAATAATTTCCCTCCTATTATTCCCACTATTTATCTGATTGCTTTGTTCCATTAGATTTAGTTACGATAATTATTGGATTTTATCACATTTTTTAGTGGATTGCAAGGGCTCTTTATTAATAAAACGAAAGAGAGCCGTGGCGTT
>MHOR01000004.1:14156-17896 GCA_001821915.1 Candidatus Staskawiczbacteria bacterium RIFCSPHIGHO2_02_FULL_34_10
GGGTTTTGCCTTGCTGCGATTCTGCCTCACCAAACGGGTGATCAGCTCATGGGCCAAATAGGGCTGGATCCTCAAGCCGGATTCCTCCTCAAAGACCATCAAATGGTCTTTGAGATTTTTCCCCTTGAAGTACCCTGACCCCTTCTGGACAGCCCACTCCTTGAAGAGTTGGCTGATGCTCTTGGCTGGTGGCGGCAAAATGGCCTTCGTCATGCTTCTCCTCCATTGAAAAAACGATGCGGAAAAAACACTGCCTCTTGTCCATTTCTAGACTACTGCCCCCAGAAAAAACTGCCAGGCTAGGCAAAAGCGATGCCACTCTGGACGATACCACTCTGTTGGAGCAGTGACTGGTCTACCTGGCCGCTTTGAAGCCTTTCGCGAAGCTTCTTGATCGCCGGAGAAAAGTCTGCCTCAAAGTGAGACTCCTCAACCAGAAAATCGTTGACTGCTTCGTTACTCATCTTCCGAGAGAAACAGCGCAAGGCACACTCCGTCTGATAAAGAGTTAGCACACTGACCTTGAGCAAACGAACCCTCGACATGTGTGATCCCTTCCTCATGAAAGAACACTGATGCGGTGAAAAACACAACCTCTTTTTGTCCCCCGACAACTCTCCACTAATTAACGGCGATATACCTCCTTTCCTTTAGACAAATTGATCAAGAACTAATTTCAATTATATATCCATAAAAAAACATGTCAACCCCATGCTAAAATAATTAAAAAGTGATATGATGAATAAAAAATATTATGATAATCGTTGGCTTGGGTAATCTCGGAGAAAAATTTAAAAATACCCGTCATAATGCCGGCTTTATGGCTATTGATTTTTTTGCGAAACAAAATGATTTTCCAGAATTTAAGTTGCAAAAAAAATATACATCATTAACTTCTGAAAAAAACATAGAAAAAAAATACCCTAATTCTGACGGCCGTCAAAATCAGAGTATAAAAATTATTTTAGTAAAACCGCAAACTTTTATGAACGAAGCGGGAAAAGCTGTAGCATCAATATTAAAAAATAAAAAAGAGGCTGAACTAGTGGTGATTCACGATGATATTGATATGCCACTAGGGAAAATAAAATTCTCAAAAGATTCTGGAGCTGGCGGCCACAAAGGTGTAAATTCCATTATTAATAGCTTAGGCAAACAAGATTTTATACGGTTAAAAATCGGCATATGCCCTGCAACCAAAAAACCAGAAGCCGTTGAAAAATTTGTGATAGAAAAGTTTACAAAAGAAGAATTACTAGTGTTAAACAAAGTAATCGAAACGTCAGCAAATGCTCTTAAGCTACTTATAAATGAAGATTTAAAAAAAACTATGAATGAATTTAATTAATTTAAGATTTAAGAATTGTTATTTACTTTGAATTACGAAATGCACAATGATACAATGAAACCAGCAAAGGTCGAAACACAATTTATATTCGGGAACGGTCTTTTGCATAAAAAGCCTGTTTTGTGTTTAAATTGAGTTTCGATGATTTCATTGATTTTCCGCATTTCGTAATTCAAAGTTATTTAAGATTTATGAATCCGTTATCAGCATATTTTTTTGTAAAAATTGTAAAATAAAAAGCCCCGGCATTATCCGTTGGGCCTGAATCTTTCTCCGAAAATCAAGTAAATTTAAAGGGGCTAATTTATCCTTTAGTCCCTTTAATCCAACATTCTCGGGAGCATCACGACTAGAAACACAATGATGATTGGAAAAAGGAAGAATGATCCAAGGCCCAACCATACCTTCCAAGTCCATGTACCACCATGTTAAAAGGTCGGCGTATTCGTAAATCGAGTACTGAACATTCGTAGTTCCTCCAAAAAGAGTTGTTCGTTCATCCGCGACAATGTTATTAAATTGATTTTATACCATTAAGAAGGCTTTGTCAATACTTTGACGACTTTCTAATTTTAGGTAATAATCACCTTAATTGGAAAAAGTAAATTTAGATAAAACTTTAATCGTAAGCATCGCCCCCTACTTTTTGGAAAAGGAGGTTTTTTGGTTTCAGGAGAATTTAGATGAAATATTAACATCATCTAAAACCCAATCGTTTTTTCAAGATAATACTATATTTTTAGAAACCGGTAAAAAATATGATTTACTCCAATTATTAAGAAAACTGGATGAAATGGGATACGAAAAGGTATTTAAAGTAGATTTTCCTGGAGAATTTTCACAACAGGGAGGTATTATTGATGTATTCCCTATTAATACAACTTCTGCGGTTCGTTTAGATTTTTTAGGTAACACTATTGAAAATGTTAAAGTGCTAGATATAAAAATTGAAGACCACGAAAAGGCAAAAGACATTTTAAAAAAGAAATTACAATCACAAAAATTATTTTCCGATTTAAAAAATGTAAAAACTGGTGACTATTTAGTGCATTTAGATCATGGCGTAGCAAAATTTACAGGAATAGAAAAAGTTTTAATCGAAAACGAAAAAACAAACACAAAAACAGAGGAAGAGTATTACGTATTAGAGTATGCGCAAAGTGATAAGCTTTACGTGCCAAAGGGACTAGAAAGAAAACTTTCAAGTTATGTTGGTTTTATTAATCCTATTATTTCGCGCTTGGGATCTTCACTATGGCAAAAAACAAAAAGAAAAATTAAAGAGGATGTAGAAAAGTTGGCCAAAGAACTCTTAAACCTTTACTCAAAAAAAGAAGTTACCACTCGAAGCCCTTATTTACAGGATCCAGAATTAGAATCGCAACTGCATGCGGGATTTTTATACCAAGAAACCCCCGACCAACTACAAGCCATTGAAGACATTAAAAAAGACCTTTCAGAAGAAAAACCCATGGATAGAATTGTTTGTGGAGATGTTGGTTTTGGAAAAACTGAAATTGCTATACGAACCGCTTTTTTGGCAGGAATTAATAATTACCAAACCGCCATCATTTGCCCCACCACTATTTTAACCAACCAGCATTTTAACAATTTTAAAGAGCGTTTTAAAAATCTTCCCTTTAAAATTGCCATGCTTTCAAGGCTGCAATCAAAAAGAGAACAGCGCGCGGTTATAGAAAATATAAAAGAAGGGAAGGTTGACGTAGTTATTGGCACACATAGAATTTTATCAAAAGATATAGAGTTTAAAAACTTACAGCTTTTAATTATTGATGATGAGCAGCGCTTTGGGGTAAAACAAAAAGAGAAACTGCGGCAAAAAAATCCTTCTCTTGATATTTTAAGCTTGTCTGCAACTCCTATCCCCCGCACGATTTATCTGGCGCTTTCAAATTTTAAAAATATTAGTTTAATGCAAAATCCTCCTTTGGGTAGGTCTTCTATCGCTACCGACATTGCGCCTTACAATTCAAATAATATTAAAAAAGCAATCTTGTTTGAATTAGCGCGCGGTGGCCAAATATATTTTTTACACAATCGAGTTGAAACGATAGAAAAAACAAAAGAAAAATTAAAAAAATTGGTGCCAGAAGCAAAATTTTCATCCATTCACGGCAGAATGGATGAAAAAAAATTAATAGGTATTATGGACAACTTTACCAGAGGAAAAACCAATGTATTAGTAGCAACTACTATTATCGAAAACGGTATAGATTTGCCCAACGTAAATACTATAATAGTAGAGGATGTATCGCGACTTGGACTTTCACAGGCATATCAAATAAGGGGCAGGGTTGGCAGGTCGCATATAAAAAGTTTTGCTTATTTATTTTACCCAAAAAAATTAACCGACATAGCGCGCGAACGATTG
>MHOR01000004.1:17930-19258 GCA_001821915.1 Candidatus Staskawiczbacteria bacterium RIFCSPHIGHO2_02_FULL_34_10
AAATTAAGATAAACAAAAAAGCCTTGGTTAACAAGGCTCTATATGAATGCCATTTAAAGTTTATCGCGAGAAAATTTTGGCAACATTGCCAAAGGAGACCAATTTTTCATCATCTCTTCTGTGTTATCAGTATTTTGATATTGCCCTCCCGCTTCATTATAAGAAACGGTCAGCGGATCAACTTGATAAAAAGCGATTTGCGCTACTCTCATGTCTACCACCAAAATAACCGAAGCTCCTGCCAAGTGATTAGTCATTTCCATAGTCCAGCGGTTACAAAAACCAAGATCACCCCATCCTGCGCATTTGCGCACCGTAATGCCAATTCTTCCCATAGAACTTCTAGCTCTCATTTCAGTAGTTACACAATTACGACCACCAATAAATTCTTGAGTATGAGCCAAAATGGTTTCTCCAGGCCCTAAAATAATAATCCTATCTTCTGGTTTTATATTTTTTAATTCCCCATTTTCTTTAGTCCAATCTTGCGCCATCATTGCTTGTTGAGGTTCGCCCCAATACTTTTTTACATCCGACGGATTAAATGGGTTAAAGATTTTTCTAGAAGAAGACTTAAATGGTTGTTCTTGAAAAAAACTTTCGCCTAGCCTTACATCATAACTCGTTGTTTGTAAATTTTTAGGATTAAAAGGAAAAATAAAAATATTTCCTTGTCCCAAATGAAATAAAATCATATCCTTGTTTAATAAAGATCGCATCGGCGCTTCTTGATTCTGCATAATATCTCCTTGTCAAAGAACTTAAAACGATACGTCTTTATACTATATTAAGAAAATATAATTTCAAGTATTTTTTAATTTTGTGGTATGATTTATCAATGAATGATATACAAGAAATCAAAATCACCGATAAGGATTATCCTGAACTGTTAAAAAAAATCCCTGACGCGCCTAAGGTTTTATATTACAAAGGAAAATTACCAAAAAATAATGAGTCTTGTTTTGCCGTGGTGGGAACGCGCCACCCATCTAGCTATGGGCAGCAAGTTGCTTTGCAAATAGCTGGAGAATTAGTAGACGCAGGAATAACTATTGTTTCGGGAATGGCTCCCGGGATAGACACCTTCGCCCATACCATTTGTGTTGAAAAAAATAAAAGAACTATTGCGGTACTAGGAACTGGGTTAGACGAACAAAGTATATATCCGCAGCAAAATTTAGAATTATCAAGAAAAATAATTAAATATGGCGGATGCTTAATTTCAGAGTTTAAACCGGGTACTCCGGGCTATCCAAATAATTTTCGACAAAGAAACAGAATTGTATCCGCATTGAGCTTGGGAGTATTAATCGTAGAAGCAAAAGAAA
>MHOR01000004.1:19277-19498 GCA_001821915.1 Candidatus Staskawiczbacteria bacterium RIFCSPHIGHO2_02_FULL_34_10
TGCCCGATACGCTAAAATCCAAAAGAAAAAACTGTTTGCCATGCCCGGCCCGATTTATTCTTTAAATTCTAAGGGGCCAAACAAATTAATAAAAGAAGGAGCAACGCTCGTTGAAAGCGGCCAAGATATTTTAGATGTGTTGGAAATTGAGTCGCAAAAATTTGCCAAACAAATTTTTGCGGCGGAGAATAACGAAGAAAAGCTAATTTTAGATGCATTAA
>MHOR01000004.1:19574-26047 GCA_001821915.1 Candidatus Staskawiczbacteria bacterium RIFCSPHIGHO2_02_FULL_34_10
CTTAATGGAAATTTCAGGTAAGATACGGAACTTGGGAGGCAACGTATATTCGTTGAATTAAAACACAAATTACAAAACACAAAAATAGAATGTAAAATTAATTAAATACTTCGCTTAAACTTAACGGCCGTTAGTTTTAAGAGAAGTATTTATTATAAGGAATATAGTAAATGAAACTACCAATCACAGATCAATTTCTTTGGGATTTGTATGTAATGATGGATAAAACAGGTGATATTTTAAGGTTTATCACTAAACCACCCACCATGGCTAATTATTTACCTGGTCCCAAGAATCCAATTTTTGATAAGTATAGAAAAAACAAAAACAGAGACACTTTTAGTAAATTTATATACCGCTTAAAAAGCAACAACTATATAAAAGTTAAAAACTTGGAGGGAAAACAGGCTATCATACTTACTAAAGAAGGATTAAACAAGGCATTAAAGGCAAGTTTTATAATGGAGGGTAAAAAGAAGAGAAAAGATGGAAAATGGATAATGTTAATTTTTGATGTACCCGAAAAATACAGAAAATCAAGAGATTTATTAAGAAGCATTTTACGTAATTTAGGTTATAAGTTATTCCAACAAAGTGTTTGGGTTACCCCCTATGATGTTTCTGAAAAAACAGAAAAATTATTGCAAATGTATTCATTAGATAAATATGTAAAAATATTTTTAATAGAAGAAATATAACTTCTCCCAATTACCACGGCCGTGATAATTGGGAGAAGTTATTAGAGTGAAACAACTAAACTTTAAAAATATGGGTGAAAAAATATCACAACCAGAAGAACTAAAAATAGAAACCGAATCTAATTTAGAAAGAAAAGATAAATTAGAATTTCAACGCTTTGACGGAGAAGAAGGTTTTAATTTAATTAGAGAATTTATGGAAAAAATGAGTGAAAAATATATAAATAATGAATACCCTAATAAAGAAATTATTGAAAGGATTAATCCAGAGAAAAATGATGAGAAGAAGATTATTTCTTATGGCGCTTTTCAAAATAATAAGTTAGTTGGTATATTAACCGGAGATAAAAAGGGAAATGTATTTTTAGAAGGATTATGGTTTGTAATTGATCCAGAATGTAAAAATAGGGAAATAGGGGAAAAACTTTGGGAAATGGCCTTCTCGGACTTTGAAAAAATCACATTACTTACTAACGTTTTTGGGCTAAGAAAAAATGAATTATCCAAAAAAAGAGAAACGAAACAAAAAGCGTTAATAAGATACTATGAAAAAATGGGATTTATACCCAACACCAACACAGAATCTTTTAAGTATTCTAAAGTACCTGGCGGTTTTATGCCTATGATTTGGGAAAAAAAATAATTAAAAAAATAATAATTATGCAGCTTGTAATAGTAGAAAGCCCCACAAAGGCAAAAACAATTCAAAAGTTTTTAGGAAGCGACTACAAAATTAAGTCGTCTTTTGGTCATGTGCGAGATTTACCAAAGTCCAAGCTTGGTGTAGATGTAGATAAAAACTTTGAACCTACTTATATTATCCCTACCAAAGCCAAAAAAGTAGTGAATGAATTAAAAAAAGATGCTAAAGCTGCCGATGAAGTTATTCTGGCTACCGACGAAGACCGTGAAGGAGAGTCTATTTCATGGCACTTAGCCCAAGCCCTAAAACTGGAAAATCCAAAGCGAATAGTATTTCACGAAATTACCAAAACCGCTATTGAAGAAGCGATTGCAAACCCACGCGCCATTGATATGGCATTAGTAAATGCCCAACAGGCCCGAAGAATTTTAGACAGAATCGTAGGATACAAACTATCTCCATTTTTATGGAAAAAAATATCTAAGGGTCTTTCAGCTGGACGTGTACAATCAGTGGCAGTAAGATTAGTCGTTGAAAAAGAAGAAGAAATTAAAAAATTCATTGCTCAGGAATACTGGCAGATAGAAGCATTACTTAAAAAACAAGTGACAAACGACAAAGAACAAGAAGAGTTTTCTGCTTTTTTAATAAGAAAACCTACCCGCAATGCTTCGCATAACGATGCAGGCGGGGATGGTAAAGCAATTGATAAACTGGAAATAAAAAATGAAAAAGAAGCTAAAGACATTTTGACTGAATTAGAAAATGCAAAATACAACATAGAAAAGATTACCAAAAAGGAAACTAAACGAAACCCCCTCCCCCCATTTACTACGAGCACCTTGCAACAAACCGCTGCCAATAAATTTGGATATTCAGCAAAGATGACCATGTCCGTGGCTCAAAAGTTATACGAACAAGGATTTATCACCTACCACCGAACTGATTCGCTCAACCTTTCTTCAATGTCTTTGGCTACTGCAAAAACCTATATAACCGAAGCCCTTGGAGAAAAGTATTTTAAAGGCAGCGCTTTTAAGGCTAAGGGTAATGTCCAGGAGGCTCATGAAGCAATCCGCCCTGCGTATGCAGACAAAAATCCCGAATCAGTAAAATCAGAATTAGAAGGCGCGCAAATTAAAGTATATACCTTAATTTGGCAAAGGTTTATTGCCAGTCAAATGATGCCAGCTATTTTTGACTCAACTGCTATTGAAATCAGCGCCAAAAATCCTGCCCTGAGCGAAGCCGAAGGGTATACTTTTGGCGCCAATGGGCAAATGTTAAAATTCGACGGATTCTTGAAAATATACCCAATGAAATTTTCCGAAACTGATCTGCCAAAACTAGAAGAAAAAGAAATGTTAGACTTGATAAAAATAGATCCAACCCAGCACTTTACCGAACCACCTGCAAGATACAACGAAGCTAGCTTAATTAGGGCTTTGGAAGCTCATGGAATTGGGCGCCCCTCAACCTATGCTCCTACGCTTTCTACTATTCAAGATAGGAATTATATCCAAAAAAATGACCAGAAGCGTTTTGAGCCAACCGAAATGGGAACCATTGTCAACGATCTTTTAGTAAAAAACTTTCCGCAAATTGTTGATATTGAGTTCACCGCTAAAATGGAAAAAGAATTAGACGAAATTTCAGAAGGCAAAGATACTTGGCAAAAAACTATTAAAGACTTCTATGGCCCCTTTGCCAAAAATTTAAAAGAAAAGTATGAAGACGTGCCTAAAGAAAATTTAGATATTAAAACTGATAAAAAATGTTCCAAATGTGGCAAAGATATGGTTGAAAAAATGGGAAGGTTTGGCAGGTTTTATGCCTGTACTGGGTTCCCTGAATGCAAACACACAGAGTCAGTAGTAAGTGTTGCAGAAAAAATAGACTTAATATGCCCCAAATGTAAAACCGGACAAGTAGTGGGTAAAAAAACTAAAAAAGGCAAAATATTTTATGGCTGTGATAACTATCCAGCGTGTGACTTTGCAACATGGGACAAACCAATTAACGAATTTTGCCCGACCTGCAATTCTATTTTAGTAGAGACTAAGGCAAAAAAAGTAAAGTGCTCAAATAAAGAATGCGATTATGCAAAATCAAGCCCAACAACTGATTAAAAAAAGCACTGATCCAAAACTAATTGGAGATGTTTTTGAGTTTGCAAAACAAATATACACAGATAAAAAATGGTTACAGGGAAAAGATCTTTATATTGACCATGTCTTAAGAATGGCAATTAATTTACAAGATATGGAGATTGATAAAATAACAATCGCCACTTCTCTTTTATATGGCGTCGCCGATACATCGCTACCCGGAGAAAAAAAACATATTATTAATGAAGTTGAAAAAAAATTCGGTAAAGAAATTGCAGGACTTGTGAAAAAAACTTCTGAATTAAACAAAATATATTATTCTTTTAGAATTAATAATAAAGATCATCTCAACGAAGCAAAAAACGAAAATTTAAGAAAAATGTTTTTCGCGATTGCAAAAGATGTAAGAGTAATTATTATAAAAATTGCGTCAAGAATAGATAGCTTAAATAGACTTGACTACCTTTCGCAAGAAACTAAGAAACTTTATGCAATTGAAACCTTAGAGATTTTTGTGCCTATAGCTAATCGCTTGGGACTAGGAGAGGTAAAAAGAAAACTTGAAGACTTATCTTTTGCTTACTTGTATCCAGAAAAATTTTCTTGGTTGCAAGAAAACATTAAAGAAAAATATGAAGAGAGGCAAAAATATCTCAAAAAATTCATTCCGCATTTAAAAAAAATATTAAAACATGAAAGGATAAAATTCATAGATATAAATTATAGGGCAAAATCATATTGGAGCACTTATCAAAAACTGCAAAGGCACGATATGAATTTTGAAAAAATATATGATTTGGTTGCCTTAAGGCTAGTAGTTAGCGATGTAGCAACTTGTTATAAGACTTTAGGAGTCATCCATAAATATTTCCAACCAATGTCTGGTCAAATACAAGACTATATTGCTAAGCCCAAAGACAACGGCTACAAATCTTTACACACAACAGTTTTTTTGCAAAAAACCTTGCCAATGCAAAAAATAGAAAAAATTTCTGAAATACAAATTAAAACTGCGGAAATGCACAAAGAAGCCCAATTTGGAATTTGCGCTCATTGGGCATATAAAGAAAAAATTGATTTATTAAAAGACCAAGAAAAATTAAAGTTTTCAGAAAAAATACCTGAATTTATAAAAACATTTAATATTGATTTTTTTGAAAATCAAATTTTTGTTTTTACTCCAAAAGGAGATGTTATAACACTGCCAAAAGAATCAACTCCAATTGATTTTGCTTATGCTGTGCATTCAGATGTAGGCGACCACTGTGAATCGGCAAAAATTGACGGTAAGATTATCCCGTTGTCCCACAAATTAAATAGCGGTGACGTTATTGAAATAATTACTAGCTTAAAAAAGAAGCCATCACAAGATTGGCTTAAATTTGTAAAAACCGGTTTTGCCAGGTCTCACATTAAAAAAATTATTACTGCTACTTTTAACCCTATTTTTTCTGTCCCCGCTTTTATCAAAAAGAAAATATTCAAAACAGGCAAAGAAAAAAAAGAAGAAAAACATCAAGTAAAAAAAATAAAAGCTTCAGAAATATATATAGGAGGCCAAAAAGGAATTGCTGTTAATTTTGCAAAATGTTGTTTACCTAAATCTAAAGATGCAACTATGGCTTATCTTGCTAAGCATAGAGTGGCTGTTTTACATAAAACTTCTTGTAAAAACTTTCAAAAAATAGCCCAAAAATTCCCAGAAAGAATCATCGATGCCTCGTGGAAATAATCTTGAAATACACTAAATTTATGTTAATATTACCATAAATTGCCGAAGTGGCGGAACAGCAGACGCACGTGACTCAAAATCACGCGACCGAAAGGTCATGAGAGTGCAACTCTCTCCTTCGGCACAACAATAAAAATCCTGATATCTCTCAGATTTTTTTTAATACATTTATCCTTTTAAAAATTTTGTTCAAAATCCAGCCCACAATAATTCCACTTAAGGCTCCCACTATCACATCTGACGGCCAGTGGACTCCCACAAAGATTCTAGCAATAATAATTAAAAAACTAGCTATATAAAACCATATTCCAATTTTTTTGTTATAACCAAAAATAATGGTTGAAAGGGCAAAATAAAATGACGCATGTCCTGAAGGAAAAGAAGTTGCGCCAGAGTTATATGGCAAAAGTAAATGGGCGTTACTATAATAAACAAATGGTCTGAATCTGAAAAATAATTGGTAAAATATTTTAACTAATACAAACCGCACAAATAGTGCCGCCACAAGGGATTCTGCTACCATGCGCCAATATTTTTTTCCCGCTGGGCGGGATTGCTCTTGCGGTAAAAAATCTTTAATTAAAAATAATACTAAACAAAAAAGCAATATATATCCCAAATATACAGCGCAAAAAATCCCTAAAGAATCTAACCAGGGCCATTTACCGGCAAATCCATTAATAACATTAAAAATCTCTAAGTCTAAAATCACTTGGGTAATGGAAACTTTTTACAAAACTTTTTAATTTCTTCTTTGACTTTTTTTGCTGATGCGGGGTTTGATATTAGCTCATTAATCCAAGCTGCAATTCTGATTATTTCCTTCTCTTTCATTCCACGGGTTGTAATTGCAGGGGTGCCCAAGCGAATTCCCGATGGCTTAAATGGGCCAGCTGGATCATAAGGAATACTATTCTTATTTATCGCAATACCTCCACTTTCCAATAAATTTTGAGCTTCTGCTCCGGTAATATTTTTATTCCTTAAATCAATGAGCAATAAATGGTTTTGAGTTCCACTGCTTATTAAATTAAAATCATATTTTTTCAGTTCTTCAGTCAGCGTCTTAGCATTTTTCACAATTTGCGCCGCATATTTTTTAAATGCCGGCGTTGCAGCTTCTTTTAAACACACCGCAATCGCCGCAATAGCATTTTCGTGCGGACCGCCTTGAAGCCCGGGGAAAACTGCTTTATCAATTTTTTTAGGCAATTCAGGGTCTTTTTCAATTCCTTTTTTAGTAACCATAATCATTCCTCCCCTTGGCCCACGCAGCGTTTTATGAGTCGTCG
>MHOR01000004.1:26063-28162 GCA_001821915.1 Candidatus Staskawiczbacteria bacterium RIFCSPHIGHO2_02_FULL_34_10
CACAAGTCCCGCAATATGGGCAATGTCAGCCACTAAATACGCTCCAATCAAATCGGTAATCTTGCTGAATTTTTCCCATTCAATAATTCTAGAATACGCGCTTCCGCCAACCCAAATTACTTTTGGTTTGTGTTCTTTGGCTAATTTTTCAACTTCATTATAATTTATTAATTGTGTTTTTTCGTCCAAACCATATGAAATTGATTTATAAAACTTACCAGAAAAACTTAGTTTAAAGCCATGTGTAAGGTGTCCGCCGTGCGACAAATTCATTCCCATGGTTGTATCCCCCGGCTCACAAGTTGCCATGTACACCGCGGCGTTAGCTGGGCTACCCGAATGCGGCTGAACGTTGGCATACTCAACCTTAAATAATTTTTTAGCGCGTTCAATGGCTAAAGTTTCTACTTTGTCTATAAATTCATTTCCGCCATAGTATCTTTTTCCAGGATATCCTTCAGCATATTTGTCGGTTAATATTGACCCCAATGCTTCTCGCACCGCCGGTGAACAGTGGTTCTCCGAAGGAATCATCTGCAACGAAATTTTCTGCCTATTAGTCTCCAAGTCTATTAATTTTGCAATTTGAGGGTCTTTTTTATTTAATTTCATAGTAATTTTTTATTAATATTTCTTTTATTTTATAACTATTTCCATGACTTATCAATCCTAAGTAAGAATTAAAGTTCTCTGGCCGAGGATTGGCAAAAAACTTTTTAAACATTCTCTTTTTTGTAGTATTCCTTAACACTCGATGATGATAAAAATTCACCCATCCAAGAAAATCTATCCCAGAGACAAAAGTTTTTATAAAAATCTTATTGGGATGAATTCGAAGCTTTAAGGTATTTTCTAAAAAATGATTCATGTGTAAAACAAGTTTTCTAAGGTATTCTTTATCAGGAGACAATATTAAAAAGTCATCACAATAGCGAATATAATACCTCACTTTTAACTGGTGTTTTATAAATTGGTCAAACTGGTTCATATAGATATTGGCAAAAAGCTGACTTGTGATGTTTCCCATGGGAATACCCCTATGATCTACTACTGAAAAACTCTCAATGATTCTTTGCAATAACCACAATGTACTTTCGTCATTCACCTTCTTTTTAATGAGCTCTATTAAAACAATATGATCTATCGAATCAAAAAAATTTTTGATATCACACTTTAATACCCAACACGTGCGTGAATTATTTCCACTTACTTTTCTTGCAAAATCTCGGAAACGATTTACGGCTCTATGCGTCCCCTTCTTTAACCGACAAGAATACGAATCGTAAATAAAAGTTGGGTCAAAAATAGTATATAATATCCTGAAAATGGCGTGGTGTAATACCCTATCTTTCACACAGGCTTTATGGATATGCCGCAGCTTAGGGTCTTGAATATAAAATGAAGCATAGTTTGAATGGCGATAGGTTTTTTCTTTTAATTCTGCGTTCAGATCCAAGAGGTTATTTTTTAAGCCGAGCTGAAATTGTCTGACATCAAATTTTTTTGTTTTTCCTTTTTTAAATTCATTCCATGCCAAACATAAATTCTTCAAAGATATTATTTCTTCAAATAATTTTGCGCTTTTAACTCTCTCTGTAATTTTTATATTTTTGTAATTCATTAAACATTTCCCCGCCCCTTTGGGGCGGGGAATTTCTTCCCATCCGTGTTTGTAGTTGCGCTATTCATAGCAAGTTTGCATCAGTTCCATGGTTAGTACTATGGAACTGACGAAATATATACCTTGTTCGTGGTACTTTGACCCCGACCACGGAGGGGCGGGGAAATACTTTATTTTAATACAAAGGGAGCCCTAAGCGGCTCCCTTGTCGGAGACTTCGTAACGAGCTCGGAGATTGTCGTTGTGATTACCGACGTTCCAGTAGTTGACGTTGAACTTACCGTAGTTCCAGTTCGCATTCACCGCGTTGCTATCAGAATCAAGCGAGCTCGTTTATTGTCTGACTCCTTCTATTTCACCAGCAACCTTCTTTAAGATTGCCTGAGTTTTCTCTGTCCATTGCAGAGTGGTTTTCCGAGCCTATATCTTTTGCTCGATAAAGTCAAACAAGCAGTGACCTATGTTGCCAATATAATTG
>MHOR01000005.1:0-1115 GCA_001821915.1 Candidatus Staskawiczbacteria bacterium RIFCSPHIGHO2_02_FULL_34_10
GTTTGATATATAACCCTTCATTTTAATGCGATACTAATATACGAATACATACTAATAATACTAATATGACAAATATAGTTTGATTATTCGGATGTCTTTGTAGATTAATATTGCTTTTATTATGCTAGTATTTTATCAAAAATAAAAGTAAAAGTAAACGGCGTGAAAGAAAACAGCGGCGCCTTAAAAAGTGCCGCCGTTTTTATTATTTACCTTGAATCACGAAATACTAACAACACTTGCACATTCCAGATTTTTCTCCTATTTTCATAAAACCTGCAACTATAACTAAAACTGGCCAAATAGTATTTACTGAATTTTTATCAAATATGCCCCATGCGCCTAGTAAAAAAGTTAAACCAAATAATATAACTAATACTGGCATAACTTTATGATGGGCGCACTTGCAAATATTTTTTACGCCTTGTATATTTTCCATTTTAGGTTTTGGGTGTTGGGTTTTGAGTGTTAGTATAGAAAAACATATCTAGAACTTAACATCAAACACCTAACACCTATTTATTATGACCTTTATTAAACCTGTTGTGTAGCAATAATTCTACTACAAATTGAATATTTCGGCTGCAAACTTGCTATAATTCGTCGGCTTACACGTTGTGTAAACCTCCTTATTCTATCAAATTTTCGCTCGAAATATTCAATTTTCGCCACGAAAATTATTACGCAACAGATTTATTGTATTTTACCATAAATTAGGCATCAATAATAGTATATAAAAACGTTATTTGACAAATTGTTAATTAATATTAATATACAGATAGATGTTTTAATTAGTCCTTTGAAAAGAGGTGCCAAATGGAACAATTTAGAGTTGAAAGACTTTTAGAAATGGACTTTGAAAAGGTTGTGAAAATTGCGAATAAAACTTTTTCTGGTCTAAATGATTTTGAATATGCAAAACTATGGGTAAATTATAACTCAATAAGTTTGCCCGGTCACTGGCAAATACCACATTTTTTTGTATTAATTTGCACAAATGAAGAAGATGTAAATATTTCTCCGGTAACTGAATACTCAAATGTTAAGCCTAACGAAAAAATTGTTGGATATATTATATTGTTACACGAAGGTGGACTTAGGGATGGAAATATTAT
>MHOR01000005.1:1132-1347 GCA_001821915.1 Candidatus Staskawiczbacteria bacterium RIFCSPHIGHO2_02_FULL_34_10
TTATTGAGGAAAGTTATAGGGATAAAAAAGTAGGGAAAATTCTTACTAAAGAATCTTTTTTAGAAATGCAACGATATTTTCATGCAAGGGGCCATTGGATAAAAATTGTAAAAGTCACTACGGGGTCTAAAAATATACCTGCAATAAAACTCTACGAAAACGCATTGGGCGCAAAAATTGAAGCTACTTTAAGGGATTATTATGGTGAAGAAAAA
>MHOR01000005.1:1405-9608 GCA_001821915.1 Candidatus Staskawiczbacteria bacterium RIFCSPHIGHO2_02_FULL_34_10
CCATAACAAGCGGTTTTTTGTTGAATTTTACTAACATAAAAGCCGCTGCTTCTGGCAACGGCTTTTACTTTACTTACACTTTGAATTTATGCGCGTGTTACATTTTTTGCTGCTGGACCCTTTTGGCCTTCTTCAACATCAAAATTAACAGCGTCTCCAACTTTTAATTCATCAAATGATACACCTTGTAAATCATTAGCATGAAAGAAAAGATCTTTGACTTCACCTTCGCGAGCGATGAAACCAAAGTTTTTTTCTGTAAGAGTTTTAATTGTTCCTGTCATGATTAGATTTTTGGTGTTGGATTTTGGGTTTTAGATCGTCGTTTTGCAACGTATAAAATCTATCACCTAATACCTAACACCTATTTTATTTTACCTTGCCCCGATTTTCACCGACTTTGCCAATATTAATTGGAAAAATCGTCCATCGATAACTCAAGATTTTTTATAATCAACTTTGAATTACGAAATGCCCATATAAAATGATTTTTCTTGTCTTTCCCTCAAATTCCAAGAAAATATTTCGTAATTCAAAGTAATCAAGAATTTTTTAGAAACCCGACCCCGTCTCTTTAAATACAAGTGTTTTGATATTAGCATTTAATACGCTTTATGTCAATAATAATTTCATAAAAATAGTGTTTTTTTATATTTTCAAGAGCAAACAAAATCCCTGCAAAAGCAGGGATTTTGTAATAAATATTAGATATAAATTATTTTGTGCCTTTTATAAAGTTTATAATGGATTTTTGTCCAGCTATAAAAAATAATATTGCAGGAAATATAATAAATTGCTCTATTAATTCAACTGTTGAACCACTTATTGCAAATAAATGAAATGTTTCGTTTATTATTTCCCAAAAATGCTGAACTCCTAAAAGTAACAGGAACACTCCAATAAAGGTTATGCTTTTTCCCGCCTGAGGACCACCTTTAATATAAAATAAATAAAGAGCACCAATAACGCCCAATAAAAATGCGATTAAGTGGTGTATGCCCAATTGTTCCCATGCAGACCCTGCTAATATGCCAAATAGTCCTTCATTTAGGATGGGCGCAAAGATAAACACTAGTATTGTAATATTTAACATTGCACCAAATACGATAACATCTTTAACGCCGAATCCCTGTGGATTGGGAGATCCGATAATTTTTTTAATTCTATATCCACCCCAAATCAAAGAAAGAAATCCTAAATAAGCAATGATATGCCAGAAAATATGAAGAGTTATATCTTCTAAGCTTGATTCATATAAAGCAACAAAAACATTTGATAAGCCTATTAAAAAAAGACTCATACCAAATGATATGAAAACAACATTCATAATGCCTTTTCCGATTTTTTTAACTATATATAAATTAAGACCCAAACCTATTAATATAGCCCCATAAATTAAAAGCTGCATGAATTGCGCTATTTGTTCTATCTCCATATATTTTTTATTTTTTAATTATTTTACTTAATTTTATAATTATAACATACAACAGCAAATAATTGTAAAGCTTTAACTTGTGGATAAGTTTTTTTTGATGCAATATTATTTTGTGTTATAATATTCTAACGTATAATATTAAAAAGTCGATTACTCACTCAAATAATAATTAAAAAAAAATAAAAATATAAAAATTATATGGAAAATCAAAATCAATATGAAGAGTTAATAACAGAAGTTATTGAAAAACAATCAATAATTTTAGGACCAGATATTGCTATTTTAAAAGCGCGCAATGTATCAGAGTTAGTTATAGATGATCAAGGCAAAGTTACAGAAATTAAAGGTGATAAAAAAGCCGCTCTTCAAAAAATAATCAATGTGTATGTAGAACTATCTGGCATGATAGTTAAAAATGCGTTAAGTTCTATTTTTGAAAAATATCCAGATGTTGAAAAAATAAATCTATAAAAATTATTCTTTCTTTGTAAATGGAAATACTTGTTGCATTATTTTTAGTTCTTTCCTCTATTTTAATAATTGGTGGTTTTTTTTACTGGAAAATAAACAAACTAAAAAAGGATGTAGAAAAAAACGAACAAAAAATGCGCCGAGGTATGTATGAACTGGCTATTTTAAAAGAACTGGGAGATAGAACCGGTTATTCTTTAAATATTCAAAATATTATTGATATTATAACTGGATCACTAAGGCAATTTATTGACTATAGCGTTACATCATACATATTTGTTGAACCTGAAAAGATTATTTTTAAGGCTCACCTTGAAAAATCCGTTTCGCGTGAGTTTATAGACAGCATTAAAAAAAGAATGGTAAGCTCTTTATCTGCTATTTTGAACAAAGATTTTAGCAAGACACGCATAGAAGAAATTCTTTCTGGCGCTATTTTAACTGAATATATGAATGAACCAGTACGTTCTTTTTTTAACATTCCTTTAGTTATTGGAGGCAGAGCTGTTGGAATTTTAACGATTGCAGACACTAAAACTGGACTATATAAGGAAGATGAAATGACTATTTTGTACAAAATTACAAAACAGGCATCTAGCGCGATTACCTCTCTTCAAGAAGTAGTGGAAGCAGAGCAAAGAAAATTAAACGCAATGGTGTCTAGCATAAATGAAGGGGTGGTAATGACTGATAAGGACTATAAAATTGTTGTGGTAAACCCTGCCGCTAAAATTGCTGTAGGACTTGGCTTAAAAGAAGATGTTTCTATTTTTGATTTTATTGAAAAATTAGGAGGCAAATTTGACATTAAAGAGAAACTTGAAGAAAGTGTTAAATTAGATAAATTTTTAACCGTTGACGATATTTTAATTGATGATCGTTTTTTTCAAATTTTTGTATCTCCAGTTAAAAGCAGCTTTGGATTATCAAAAGATGAAATAATAGGAGCTGTGGTTGTTTTTCATGACATAACTTTAAAAAAGCAGGTTGAAAAAATGCGTGATGATTTTACCTCTATGATGGTTCATGAATTACGGTCTCCGCTAGATAATATTAAAAAGATAAGCGAATTATTGTTAAAAAAGAAAAAGTCAAAATCTGATTTAGAATATATGGGTTTTATTTTTCAAGATTCTACAAGAATGCTTGAGCTTGTTAATGACTTGCTAGATGTCGCCAAGCTTGAGGCTGGAAAATTTGAAATAGGCAAACAATCTGCTGATATTATCGAAATTATCAAAGAAAGGGCGAACTTCTTTAAAACGAATGCTAAGTTTTCTAAAGTGGCGTTAGAAACATATTTTGACCCAAATACTCCTTTAAAAATTGAATTTGATTCATCAAGAATTGTGCAAGTGTTAAATAATCTTCTTTCAAATGCAATTAAATTTACTCCAGAAAAAGGTACAGTTTCAATTCAAACTCTATTACACAAAAAGGGGCAAAATATAGAAGATGAAGCTAAGGTAATTGGAGCGAAATGGTTTTTGAATAAGAATCTAAAAAATATAAATAATATACCAAACTCTTTAATTGTGGCTGTTACAGATACTGGAGTTGGTCTTTCTCAAGATAAAATTGTTCAACTTTTTAGCAAATTCAAACAGTTTAGAGTAGCTATAGAAGCAGGAGAGAAAAAGGGAACAGGATTAGGACTTGTTGTTGTGAAAGGAATTGTTGAAGCGCATGGAGGAGTAGTTGGAGTAGCATCTCAAGAAGGCGTTGGGAGTAGCTTTTATTTTAATTTACCGTTATTATAAAAGTTAGTAAAAATAAACGTAAAAAACCCACTACTATTAGTCCCGCAAAACGGGACAGTATGAGTTAGGTAAAAATATATGAAAAAAATATTAGTTGTAGAGGATGATTCAAAAATGAGAAAAATGCTTGTTGATGCATTTAAAGATAGTGGCTTTAAAGTTGAACAAGCAGAAAATGGAGAGGAAGGACTAAAAGTAGCCTTAGATTTTAAACCAGATTCAATTTTATTGGATCTTATGATGCCTATAATGGATGGTTTAACTATGTTAAATAGATTAAAAGAAGAAGAATGGGGTAAAAATATACCAGTTACTATTTTAACTAATTCGGGAGAATCAAGTAAAATAGCCGAGGCATTAGAAAAAGGAGTTTGTAAATATATAATTAAATCCGATCTTTCAATTGACGATATAGTTAAAAGGATTGGAGAAGAATTACAATAAACATTATTAAAAATTTATTATCATCTAAAAACCGCTGTTTATAGCGGTTTTTATCGGTAACACGGTAAATATACTTGACATTTTTAGGTTTTTAATGTAGCATTAAGTATCCTAAATATGGGACAATTAAATATATATTATGAATAAACAAACAGTAAATCCCCCACCAATTGAAGGGGAAATAACTTTTAATGGACTTGGCATAGCGCCAAAGATTTTTGATGTGCTTTTAAATTTGGGATTTAAAACCCCAACCTCAATACAACGCAAAGCAATCCCCGTAGCTATTGAAGGAAAAGATATTATTGGAATAGCTCAAACTGGCACAGGTAAAACCTTAGCTTTTGGTATTCCTTTAATTCAACAAATTTTAAAAACAGGCAAAGGAAAAGGATTAGTTATTCTACCAACTCGTGAATTAGCATTGCAAGTAAATGAATCTTTGCAAAAAATAGGCAGAAGTTTTGGCATAAAAACAGCCGTACTAATTGGAGGCGCGCCGATTTGGAATCAAACAAAATCACTTCGCGAAAATCCTCATATTATTATTGGAACTCCAGGAAGAATAACTGATCATCTTAACCAAAAAAATTTAAGCTTGCATAATGTCACTGTTTTAGTATTAGATGAAGCAGATAGAATGTTTGATATGGGTTTTGCCGCGCAAATAAAAAAAATACTAAACGTTGTTCCTCAAAATAGGCAAACAATGCTTTTTTCGGCAACTATGCCAGATGATATTGTTAAAATTGCCAGCAATCATATGAAGCTCCCCCTTCGCGTAGAAATAGCAAGAGCCGGAACTACTGCCGCAAACGTTGAACACGAATTATTTGTTGTTAAAAAAGATCAAAAAAATCCTCTGTTAAAAAAACTACTCCAAGAATATAAAGGAAGCGTTTTAATCTTTTTAAGAATAAAATTTAATGCTAGGAAAGTTTGCAGTGACTTACGCAATAGCGGTATTTCTGCGGCAGAAATACACTCAAACAGATCGCTTAATCAACGAAAAGAAGCCCTAGAAGGATTTAAAACTGGTAAATACAGAGTACTTGTTGCAACCGATATAGCATCGCGCGGAATAGATGTTAAGGGTATTGAACTAGTTATTAATTTTGACCTTCCTGAAAATCCGGAGGATTATGTTCATCGTATTGGAAGAACTGGCAGAGCCGGCATGGCAGGAAAAGCTATTTCTTTTGCCCTACCAGATCAAGGAAGTAAAGTAAGAGAAATTGAAAAATTAACTAGGCTTTATTTGCCTATTTCAAAATTACCTGATTTGCCACTTCATACAAATAATCAATTTACTAATCCAAGCATTACCAATAAAAACAACTATTATCCACAAAGAAGCAATCAATCAAAAAACTTCGGCTATAGAAAAAGGAGATAAGTTATTCATATAAGAGTTTTTCCCCTAATAATATTTCACCTTCAATTACAAAATAGACTTCTGCCTATTTTATAAAAATTAGGCTGTGGCCCAAAAAAATTGTTCCAGTTATATTTTGTCTAATATAACTTCAACAATTATTTTTCGGTCCTCGCTCTAATTTTTATTTAAAATCCATCAAAAGTTCTTTTGTAATTGAAGGTGATTAAGTATTTTTTTTACAACTTCAATGCTTTTTTCATCTGCAATTGAAATTGGAATAATTTCTTTATCTATTTTTTTAAAATTATTTTTTATTTTTAAAATATCTCCTTTTGTCACTTCGTCACTTTTACTTAAAAAAATACATTCTGTCTTTTTTAAAAGCAATTTATTATATAATTCTAATTCTTTTCTTACAACTCTATAATCCTCAATAGGATTTAATGATTCAGCCGAAATTAGGTGAAACAATACTTTGGTGCGTTCTATATGCTGTAAAAATTTAATGCCAAGTCCCTTGCCCGTTGCGGCTCCTTCTATAATGCCCGGTATATCTCCTAATATTAAGTCAAAATAAACTCCTAAATTAGGTTCTAGTGTTGTAAATGGGTAATTTGCTACTTTAACGCTGGCATTGGTAAGTATATTAAGAAGGCTAGACTTCCCAACATTAGGCAAACCAATAAATCCTACATCGGCAATCATTTTTAACTCAAGGCGTAAATTAAAAAATTCTCCCTCTCTTCCTTTTTCAAATTCTTTAGGAGTTGTATTAATTGCTGATCTAAAAAGAAAATTTCCTCTGCCTCCCCTGCCTCCCTTTGCTATCAATTCAGTCTGCCCTATTTTTGTAATTTCAATATCTCTTTTATTATCAAGATTATGAATAACGGTTCCAACTGGCACAAATAAAATTAAATCCTCGCCATCGTGGCCGTCATTAAACTGAAACTTTCCATCTTGACCATCATCTGCCCTCAAATCTTTTTTAAAACGAAAAAACCTTAAAGCTCCAATATCAGAAACTCCCTTCATAAATATACTTCCCCCTCTTCCGCCACTGCCGCCAGTAGGTCCCAAAGACATTTTGGTTTTATTAAATCTTACTGTTCCATTTCCCCCTTTGCCTCCGGCAACTGTAATTATTACATCGTCAATTATCATATTATGAATTCTTATTGCTCAATTAGTTTTTCTACTTTTTGTTTTGCTTCTTCTAATAATTCTTTTGCTTTTTTTCGAGCCTGATGAGATTTTCTTACTAAATCCGCAATTTTTTGTTGAATATCACTATTTAATTTCGGCAATATAATTCTTTTTAGCGAAGAACTTGGTATTGCCGTTAAAATTGTGCCTTGCGCCTCTCTTTTTAATAATGCTTTTATAATGATAGATTTTATTAAAATTAAATTTACTTCTGGTTGAAAGTACTTTTCTCTTAAAATAAAAAATCCCGTAGAGCCAACTAAATCCTTAATGTCTTTATTTATTAAAGCAACTTTATTTGTTGAACCTTCAACAGAGGAAACAATTACATCGTTTTTTTGTAATTTCATTTTCGCTCTACTTGGTAAATCTTTTCCTTTTATTATTTGAATATCATCAACTATTCCTAAATTTTCGTTCACATCAGCTAATTCAATATATTTATATTCTTTTTCTGGATTAACCTCTATCTTCATATTTGATATCTCAATTAAATTATCAAAACTATCAAAACCATTTTTATAGTTTTTAATTTTTGAAATTAACTTTTCGTATTTTAACTGAAAATACTCTGCATCAATGCGGTAAGCTTTCTTAACTTCTGATAAATTAACGATAGAAAATAGATTTTCCTCATTTTTAAAATCTTTTAATCCTAACTCTTCCAAAAGTAAATTTTCAGCTTGAGAATAAAATAATTTTGAATTTTCTATAAAATTTTCTGATTGATTTATAATTTTTTCAAAATAAATCTGTTCATTATTTGAAATTTTAGGTACTTTCAACGCATTTAAATTTTCTCTGCTAATCAATGGTCGCGCACTTCCTTTTTCTATTTGTTCCATTAACAAATAACCGACTTCTGAATTTAGTAAAACTGAGACATAAAAAGGATTTATACCCTTAATTTTAATTCTAATCACATTGTCGCTGAACGTGGAATTTTGGAAATTTTTAGTTACAACAGAACTATTCCCAACGCCTTCGCCAACCCTTACAAATAACAAATCTCCATAATCAAGTTTTGGATGATTTTTTACGTCTGTAAAACTCAAACCATTTTCATCAATTATTATCGGTCTTACATTTTGAGTTCTAATAAATTTTATATAGTTATTATTCGCAGTTTGATTAAGATTTTTACCACTTCCAAATTCAACAATAATATCTTCAAAACTTAATGAATTTTTTTCTATAATATTTCTTAGTTTCAAAAACTCTGGCTGATAATATTCAGCATCCATTCTCAAAGCCCCTTCAAGCTGCGATTTTTTAATTATTGAATAAGTAATCATTTATATTTATTCTTTGAAATAAAAATGAATAGCAGTACCGAGCAAGCCAGATAATGCTCCCAACACTAAAATCAAATCAAGTAAATCTCTAAAAGTAATTTTTTCGAAAAAAACTAAAAAGCTACCCAGAGATAAGAATACTATGTATAAAATACCAATAAGCCAAACTAACTTATTTGCAATTTTTTCACGAGAATTTTCCCGCAAAACACCT
>MHOR01000005.1:9626-18199 GCA_001821915.1 Candidatus Staskawiczbacteria bacterium RIFCSPHIGHO2_02_FULL_34_10
ACAGTTGGGTTTCTTAATAAATCTTCAATTTTCTTTTTATGGATTTCCATATTATATTTCGTCAAATAGTTTTGCAGGAAAAATCTTTAGCTCTCCACATTCGGTACACATGTAAACAACCAGGGGAATCCCACTTGCTGGTAAAAAAGTAATCCCGTTCCCATTATTATTTTTTTCGACTTTTGTAATTGCGAAAACACCTTCAATTTTCTGAAACTTTTTATTATCACAATTTTTACATTGCCCTAAATGAGGATTTTTCATTTTTTATTTTTAAAAACTAAATTTTTGTTTTTTGGCGAATTCAATAAACGCTTCGGCAATTTGATCTAAATCGTGGTCTAACACTTTTCTGCCTCTACTGTCGTGAGCGTAATTTCCATTTTCGTCTTTTTTATATACATAATCACCGGAATTATCTTTACCGGCTTTTTTTGAAACCGCCATGAAAATGGGGTAATCCTTCAATGGTTCACCTGCTCCACCTCCCCATGCCTGCAAAAACAATACAGAGGTTTTGGTGCCCGTATGCGGCTTAAAAGTGTTCCCATGCAGTCCAACCACCGCTAAAATCCTAGCTTTATTAAAAAGATACTGACGAACATACTCCATATTAGTATTATTTAAAACTCCTTGCGGTAATACAATAGCAATTCTTCCACCCGGCCTTACCATATCTAGCACTCTTTCTATAAATAAAATATGGCGCTCTATTTTATTTACCAATTTACCCTTTTTTCTGCCAAATTCATATTGGCGCAACAATCCCTGGTCTTTTATTTCTCCGGCAAAAGGAGGGTTAGTTATTAAAACATCAAAACCAAAATGCCTAAAATTCTTTTTATTTTCTTCTTCTTCGGCATAATCTTTAAATTTTTCTAATCTTTGCAAGAGCTGGTGCCTTGCGTGCAATTTATCAGTGTCTTCGCCTTGCCATTCTCGTGAATCAAGTGAGTTTAATTTAAAAAGATGCGACCTGCCATCACCCGCAATCAACATCAAGGCCCTTGAAACTTTTGCTGTTTCATCGGCAAAATCTATTCCATATAGATATTCTCTTGCATATTCTTGCTTTTCTTCTTCTGATTTTAAGTAGTTTTCTTTAACATAATTCATACAGGCAATTAAAAATCCGCCCGAACCGCAAGCGGGGTCAATGACATATTCATTACTTTTTGGATTTAACATTTTTACCGCCATAGCAATAGTATGCCTCGGCGTAAAGTATTGCCCTTTTTTGCCTTTTGCAACTTCGGGAATTAAATATTCAAAAGCTTCGTCAATCACCATTAAATCAGAGCCAAAAAGCTTTGTTTTTTCCATTTCTCCAATAACAATTGCCAAATGCTCCGGAGAAAGACGGAGAGTGTCTTGCTCAAAAAAAGTTCCGGGCCATTTTTGCACTGCCAAACGGAATAAATTATTTATTGCAGAAAAAGTTTTATTTGGGTCTTTGTATTTCCTGAATAAAATTTCCCTGTCTTCTCTTTTTTGCGCTTCTATTTCGTCAAACAGTTTTGCGTAAATTAACTTGAAAACTTCAGTAAACACATCCACCCCCGCATTTGCTAAAACTAATTCTTCAATAATTTTAATAATTTCCTTTAAATCTGTTTTAGGGTCTAAATCGGCCAATGTTTTCTTTTCAGATAACAAGTCGTCTATGGTTTTATTTGCAGAAGGTATTTCAGAAAGAGTATCCTCAAAATTATTTGGGTAATTTCTATATAAAATGGTTTTTACTTCCCCGTTTGACCAAACACCAATTTCACAGCCTTCAGCATTAAGATAGCTTTTTAATTGGTCAATTCCTTTTTCAAAGTTTGGTTTTTTAACTTCAATAATAATATAGGGTGTTATTTTATCGTTTTTATATACTACAATATCAGCTCTCGCAAATTCTTTTGAGCCAAAGTGGACACTTTTTTCCGTATCAATTAAATCAAAGGAGTATCCATAAAATTTATTTAATTTATAAAGCCAAAGCTGTCTAACAATCTCTTCTGGCTTGCCATTTTGCTTAACTTCATCAAAAACGAATCTATTGCTCCCCGATTTTAAATCTTTTATATAAAATCTGCCTTTCTCTTCTTCAGTTATTTTTAAAATATTTTCAATATCAAAATCCTTAAATTCCTTCAAACTGTAAATAGTTTCAGAATCTTTAAATATTTTATCTATTATTTCTTTTGTTTTATTTATTTTTTGCGTTGGCATTTTTTTGATTATTATTTTTTTTACTTTTTGAATCACTCAGAAGCGAGCCGATCAAATCTGATCTTGTGTAATTATTTGTTTTGTAGATTTTATATCCACTATATGTAATTTTTACCAGCATAAAAATAAAAGCTGCAATAAAAGCTCCGCTAATAGTCGCCCCCGTAATACCGAAAGGATAATAATTTGAATCTTTAAAAGTTGCTGTTAGTACGGGCAGTATGAATGTTACCGCAAGAACTATGTCTCCTCCAATGGTATTGCGGAGTTGATGACTTTTTTCAAAATCTCGTAATTTATTATCCAATATAGAGGGGGGTACAATTATTAAACTTTCTTCTGTATTGTCATAAGGTTTAGGATTTTGTGATTTTAGTATCGGCATTTTCATAAAAATTAAAATTATTTTACTAACTTCCAATAACCATTTTTTAAAATTGATATTACTTTTCCTTTTAATTCCATTTCTTCTGTAAATGGAATCACGGGGTATTTAGGATTTTCTGGTTTTAAATAGACATAGGGTGGTTTGTCGTCCGACATAAACCTTTTTATGGTAGCCTCTCCGTTATTATTGGCAAGCACAATATCGCCAGAAATAAATTCTTTTTCGCTTTTTACCAGCACCACATCATTATTATCTATGCCCGCATTTATCATAGAGTCACCAGAAATTTTTAGAAGGAAAAGTTCGCCCTTAAGTTTTTTAACATCCGAAGAAACTGACTGCCATTCTCCTAAAATTTCATTTGCCTCCATTGGCATTCCCGCCACTGTGACACCTAAAAATGGAATTAATTGAGGTTTGTCTAAAATATCATAACCCAAGGGCAAGATAGTTAAGCTACGAGCCGAAGCCTCATTTTTTTTAATGAAACCTTGTTTTTCTAATTTCGCTAAGAAATCAATAATTGATTGATTGGAAGAAACATTTAAAGTTTCTCGCATCTCTTCAAAAGTTGGGGGATAACCAGTATTTTTAATATAATCATAAATTACCGATAACAAATTTTTTTGTTTTTTTGTAATTATTTTTTTATTCATAGCCATTATAATATAATACCCGACCAAAAGGTCGGGTGTCAAATATGGTACTGTGGATAATTGAAAATTAATAATTACAAAAACTTTCCTGACCATAGCACTAAAATTTCAAGGAAATTTAGTACTCGGTCGGCAAATTCCTAGAGGAACTTACCGAGATCTAAAATTTCATCTATTTTTATTTTTTCTACAAAATCCGGCATGTGACTTACCAAAATAATGGCGCCTTCAAATTCATTTATTGCCTTTGCAATTACAGGAATGTGCCTAAAGTTAATATGATTTGTTGGTTCGTCTAAAATAAGCAATCCGGGGCGCTGCAAAGATATAATAGCAAACGCAACTAATCCTTTTTGCCCCTCAGACAAACTTCCAATTTTGGTCTTTAAAATTTCTGCATCTATTAAAAATCCTGCCGAGTGCGACCTTAAACTCTGCTCTGAAATATCTACGCCATCTGTTAATTTTGAAAGCGCCTGATGAATAGTTTCATTAAAATCTAAATTTGAAAAATCCTGCCTATAATATCCGATTCGTAAACCTTCTTTTGTGTGCTCGCCTTTCATATACCCACTAGCTAATTTTTCTAAAAGCGTAGTTTTGCCAATTCCATTAGGACCCTGCAATAATAATCTGTCTTTTTTACCTAATTCTATGTTAACTTTTTTTTCTAAAAACTTATGGTTTTTTACGATAGTTACCAAGTCTAGTTTTAACAAAACCCCGCCAATATCCTTTTGGCATAAAATATTAAAATTTTTAATTGTTTTGTCTTCACGTCTTAATTCTACAATATCTTCTTCTAATTCTTCAATCTTTTTTCTCATTTTACTGGATACGTCTCGCAAGTGTCCCCCTTTTTGGGCAAAGAAATTTGCCTGTTCTTTCCTATGTGAAATATCTTTTTCTAATCTGGCATTTTTCATTCTTTCTCTTTCTAATCTTATTTTAATTTCTTCTACCACGGTAAAATAGTTTCCGGTGTATTGCTCAACTTTTTTTGAAAAGATATCTAAATATAAAACCCCTTCTGTAAAAGAATTTAAAAAGTCTGCGTCGTGAGAAATAACTATGCAAGTTTTAGGATAATTTATTATAAACTTTGTTAAGTGGTCAATACCAGCTTTATCTAAATTATTAGTCGGTTCATCTAATAAAAGTAAATCAGGGTTTTGTATTAAGGCAGAAGCCAAAAGCAGTCTTGCCTGTTGTCCGCCAGATAAACTTTTTATAATTCTATCATGTGGAATTTTAAGATTTGTTACTTCTAATGCCTCATCAATTTTTGGATCAATATCATATACTTTTTTCGTAAAACACTTTTCAAAAAATTCTCTTACCGTCAAATTAAGTTCTTCTCTTGGTATAACTTGTCTTGCAGTAGCAACAGTTAAATTATTAGCAATATTAACAGCTCCAGAATCTGGCGTTATCTTTCCCATTATTAATTGAAAAATAGTGCTTTTGCCCGCGCCATTTTGCCCCATTAAAGTAATTTTTGATCCTTTACGCAAAGAAAAATCAGCTTCATTTAAAATTGTTTTGTTTGCTCCCCATTCAAAGGAGACTTTACTAAATTTTACAATTGTTTCGTTGCTTGACATTATCCGTACATTCTACCTTATTTTTAGCCAAATAAACAGCATTCTAATTGCAATAAAAACCCCTGGCATTAAAAACTACCAAGGGATAACGAAAAATTCTTCTTACTATATTTGATATTCAGGTTCAAGATAAAGTCCTCTACGTTTAGCAAACGCTTCAGCCCCGCCAAATTTAACATAGTGATTAATTAGTAAATCAGGGTTTCTGAAAAGTTCCCACTCATCACAACTATGTTCTACCATTGTCATAGACCTATTTAATGGGCAGGTTAAAGCTTCAACAACTTGCCTCCAATTATTTTCGGAAAGGCTCATGTTTATCTCCTTAACAAAAAAAATATCCGCTCTATTTTAATAATATGCCTCGTTATAATTTTGTCAAATCTCGAATTACCTCGCCCTAAAGTACAGGGGGAGCCGACAAAAAATGGAAAGGAAATTTTTGGTTTTGCTTCGCCACTTCAGACTACGAAATGAGCTAGTTCTATTTTATCACTTATGGTGATACCTTGTCGCTAATTTCTCCGTCCTTGCGGCGAGACGAGGCGCTTCCTCTCCGCGTTTGGTGGTAGCTTGAAACTCTGTACCTCCGACCAAGTTCAGTGGTAACTCAAGAATTATGTGCTTGCCCCACCCGCCCTGTGCGCGCACAAATCCCCGCCGTTTTTAGGATATATTATAAAACGGCGGGGATTGCTCCCTTGATTGACCTCAAGAAAGCTCCTTTTCTAATTTATAGATATCCAAATCTGTTTGCCTTTGTAAGGCTAGTTCAATCTGATTATTTATATCAAGGGTAAATTCATTCCATTTTATTGGGTGGATGTATGAATGATCATTTCCAGTATGGATGTTTGTTTTTCCACAAGATGAGTTTTGGCAATTTGTCAGTTTCGGTTGATACCTGTTAAACATACTTAATCCTAGGATTTTAAATATATTGTTTTGATGCCAAGTCCTTGAGCGACACCACTATTTATTATTCAAATCATTCCTTTTTGCTGAATCATCAAGTACAGCTCGTATTTCTTCGCTGATAAAATTGTTATCCAAAATTCGCTTAAGCGCATTAAGCTGTCTTGGCAGAATAGATTGGCCGCATAATTCCTGCGCTCTGTCTGCGACTTTCCTGATATCATCGAAAGAGATGACCATATTTGCCAACCCCACCTTCTTTAGAATTTCAGCACACCCCATTTTGTCACTTACCAGAACCGGAATGCCTAAACACGCCGCCTCCATCGGAACATTCCCAAATGTTTCAAAAGTCGAAGGACATAGAACCAACCCTTGGGCTAAGTAAAATTTCTTCAACCCTTCAGCCGTCATTGAGGGAAGCAGTTCTACCGTCTTTGGCATCTTTTTAAGATCGGCGTCTGGGTTAGTCACGAAAGAAGCGGTGTGACGCCATTTACGTTTTTGCAATTCAAGATGAAGATCAAAAAATTTATCAAAATTCTTAATTTTTGAATAGCGTCCGACCGCGGCGATTCTTCGCTCAATAGATGCATCAACAGCACTTGGATCAGTGAATATATTTGCGACAGGATTGGGTATAACATAACTATTTTTTATTCTACATTTCAAAACCAACTGCTCAACCGTC
Organism: Candidatus Staskawiczbacteria bacterium RIFCSPHIGHO2_02_FULL_34_10; assembly: GCA_001821915.1. GTDB lineage: Bacteria > Patescibacteriota > Minisyncoccia > Minisyncoccales > Staskawiczbacteraceae > VGLO01. The sequence continues at coordinate 16,098 of MHOR01000005.1, forward strand.
TTTTTACATAATTCAGAGGGGAAAATTATCTTCATGGCATTCTTGATCACTGCTTTTTCCATCGATAAAAATATCTTCTTCATTTTTTCAGGATAGTGCTCGGTTTCTTTCGATAACACTCCTGAATACCATAAGACAACCGGAAGTTTTTCCGCTTTAGCGGCAATTGATATGAGCCATGGCAGATAATAGGTGCCACTTAGCAACACAACGTCAGGACGAGTATCCTTGAGGATACTTTTCATGATTTTTATCGGCTCTTTGTAGATGTTTTCAATATCTCTAATCGTCGTACTGCGTTTGAGCGCATCTATCAACGGCAAATGATGGATATTGAGGATGTGGTGATCAAATACTTCCGGATCAAAATGCCTGAAAAGCGTAGGCCCTTTCATGTATATCCGACTGGTCAATTCTAAACCGATAAACTCATAATCAAGCTTGTATAAATAATTTACCATGTTGAGATTGAAAGAAGTGATTCCTCCGACATTATCTCGTGTTAAATTGATTGCGATTTTCATAATGATGGTGTTGATTTAGGGTTAAGCGTTTCTTTGATTTGTTGAGCTAATCCGCTTGGATTAAAATTGCCGTGATTTTCCAATCTTAAGAGTGGCACACCGGCTTCACGCAGAATACGCTCTACTTCACGATCACGTTCTTGCCGGTCCGGACGCTCATGTGATTTATCGTCCAGCTCATTCTAATATACTCCCGAATTAAAACCTTCGCAAACTTTTGAAATTATTTTACCAAATATGATACACAAATCCAAAAAGCGAAATCTGAAATGATGCGCCCCGCCACTATTTTTCTGGGGCAAAGGAGGCGGGGCGACGGACTCGCCCACGCGGAGGAGGGGTCTGGGGAGGAATCCGCGCGGACTTAGGCTTTCTTTTTTGAAAAAATCGGCGGCTATGTCTTCACGAAATAACAAAGCCAGTTTATTTTTCGTTCATCGTCTTCGGTGTGTACTCATTTTCACCGCCATTTAAAGTTCCAATAGCACCTTACTATCTTCCAACGTCAATTTTTATTACCTCAACTTTACTGTGGGAATTTAGACTGAGACTAACAATTTGGAGTGCTAATCCTAGCACTCCAATGATTACCATTGCTATGGTCAAAATCAATATATTTCTATTGAGTTTATCGGTTTGATTTTTGTATTCTTTTACAAAATTTTCAAATGAAGCTGTTTGCTTGTTGTTTGTATCTAATTGAATATCTCTAACCTTATCTTTGGCTCGTTGATAAGTTTCGGATTTTATATCTGCTTTGTTTCTTATTTCTATTAATTCAAACTGATTATCAATCTCATTGATGTTTTGCTCGTTACTCATTTTAGTTCTTTTTTAAATATTTCTGGCTTTGTTTTTACCATAAAATTTTGGTTAAATGTTAATTGTGGATAACTCGACTTTGATTTTCTACTTTTGTTCTATTATAATTGATGTGTGGTAAATAAGTCAAGTCTATTATGTTAACAAAACGCCAAAAAGAAGTCCTCGACTTCGTAGAAAGTTACACGACAAAGAAGGGATACTCTCCTTCTTTTGAGGAAATCAGAAAACGACTAAAACTCGCTTCTGTTTCAACTATACATTTTCATATTTCAAAACTCAAAGAAGGTGGTTATTTGGGAAATATAGAAAATAAAGCTCGTACCATTAGCGTTGCGTCTAAAGAGCCGATGGTCAAAATTCCGCTTTTAGGAACTATCGCCGCAGGAGAACCAATAGAGGCAATTCAAGAAAATGAATTTATTGCTGTCCCTAAAAATATATTACCTAGTAGCGGTAATCTTTATGCCTTGCGTGTTATGGGAAATAGTATGATTGATGAAAATATAAAAGACGGAGATGTCGTCTTGGTAAAACAACAGGATGTTGCAGAAAATGGAGAGCGTGTCGTTGTGCTGATAGATAACCACGAGGCAACACTAAAGAAATTTTATCAAGAACGAGGATATATCCGATTACAACCAGCGAATAAAACTTTTGAGCCGATTATTATTAGAAAAGATCGCGATATTAAAATTCAAGGTGTTGTTATTGATGTTATAAAAAACGAGGAAGAATTGCAGGCAGAAAAAATTA
>MHOR01000006.1 GCA_001821915.1 Candidatus Staskawiczbacteria bacterium RIFCSPHIGHO2_02_FULL_34_10
AGCCTTCCGTAAAAGATGATTTTACTGGCAACTCAATAATGTCTCCGGCTGGGTTATTTACAAGACCCTTCATACCAGCCATTTGAACTGGCTGAGACCACGTAGCCCTAGCTCCTGCGCTAATAATTGACATTACGGGACCATCTTCTGGCAAAGTTTTTCTTAGTAATGCCTCAAGTTTTGTTTTAACTTCTTGCCAAACTAAAATTTTCTGTGAGGTTTTTTCTTCGTGGGATAGTAATCCTTTTTCAAAATGATTCTCAATTTTTTCAACTTCTCTATCAGCATCAAATATCATTCGCTTTTTCTCTTTTGGAACAATTAAATCATCCATTCCCCAACTTACTCCAGACAATGTACAATGCTCAAAACCCATAGCTTTAATTTTATCCAAAACATCTATAGATTCCTGGCCTGGATATTTTTCAATAATATCTCTGATTAAAGTTTTTAATCCTTTATTATCTATAAGTTTTGAAACATATGGATAGTCTTGAGGCAAATTTGAATTTAAAATAAGTCTGCCCACGCAAGTTTCAATTATTTCGGGAACTTCTCCTTTTTTCACAGATAATAATTTTGGATTTGGAATTTTAATTTTTTCATTTAATCCTAAAAATCCGTATTCGTGAGCTGTTATTGCTTCTGATTGACTTGAATACATTTTAACCTCTTGTCCGTCTTTAGGCTCTTTTATTTTTGTTAAAAAGTAACACCCCAAAGCAATATCTCGAAACGGACCAATAATTGGAAGTCCGGTAGCCGGCCTTAAAAGATTAAGTGAAGAAAGCATTATTTCTCTTGCTTCTTTTTGCGCTTCATCAGATAGTGGTAAATAAACAGCCATTTGATCTCCGTCAAAGTCAGCATTAAAGGCCTCGCAAGCCAAAGGGTGTAATTTTATTGTTTCTCCTTCTGTTAAAACAGGATGAAACGCCTGGATGCCTAATCTATGCAAAGTTGGAGCGCGGTTTAATAACACCACTTTATCTTTTACTATTTCTTCTAAAATTGCCCAAACTTCAGGGACTTTTTCTTCAATTAATCTTGCTGCTCCTCTTATGTTATAAGCTAATTCTTTATCTAAAATTCTTTTTATGACAAAAGGCTTAAATATTTCTAAAGCCAGTGTTTTTGGCAAACCGCATTGAGAAAAACGAAGTTCTGGGCCAACTGCAATTACTGATCTTCCAGAATAATCCACTCGTTTGCCCAAAAGGTTTTGACGGAATCTGCCTTGTTTGCCAGCCAACATTGCCGCCAAAGATTTTAATAACCTTTTTCCTCCGGTAGTTGCAGTGGTAGTAACTCCCTTTCTCATTTCGTTGTCAATTAATGCATCAACTGCTTCTTGCAACATTCTTTTTTCGTTTCTTACAATAACAGGAGGAGCTGAAATTTCTAATAAATATTTTAATCTATTATTTCTATTAATTACTCTTCTATATAAATCATTTAAGTCGCTAGATGCGTATCTTCCTCCGTCTAATTGAACCATTGGCCTTAAATCCGGCGGCAACACAGGCAACACATCAATAAACATCCATTGAGGTTTTACTTTGGACTTTGTCATTCCTTGAAAAAGTTTTAGGCGTCTTAAAATCTTTTTCTTTATTATTGGGGGAGCTTGTTCTGCCTCTTTTATTAATTCATCAATAGTTACTTCTAAATCAATTTGGGAAAAAATTTCCTTTATAACTTCTGCTCCAGTTCCTGCTTCAAAAATTTCTCCGTATTTTAAAGACAAATCGTGGTAAACAACTTCGGATAAAATTCTAAGCTTTTTTATTTCTAATATCTCTTCTTTCACCTTTTCTTTAAGCTGTTTTAGCTCATTTTTCTTTGCCTCTGTTTTCTCTTTTTTTACTTTGGTTTTAAATTCTTGCTCTACTTGATCTAAAATTGCGGTTCTAGCTTCTGTATTAACTTTAGTAATAATGTAAGAAGAAAAATAAATGACTTTTTCTAATTGCTGAGAACTTTTATTTAGTATCAAGCCCATTCTTGATGGCACTCCCCTTAAAAACCAAATATGCGAAACCGGAGTAGCCAACTTAATATGGCCCATTCTCTCGCGTCTTACTTGAGATTTTGTAACTTCAACTCCGCATCTGTCGCAAACTACTCCCTTATACCTTATTCTTTTATATTTTCCGCAAGCGCATTCATAATCTTTTTCAGGACCAAAAATTCTTTCATCAAAAAGACCCTCCTTTTCAGGTTTTTGGGTTCTATAATTTATCGTTTCTGGTTTTACTATTTCACCATGAGACCAAGATAAAATCTCTTCAGGTGAAGCAAGTTTTATTCTTATTGATTCTATGTCTAGTACTCGCATTGGTTTTAGAATCTAGAATCTAGTAAATAGAATCTAGAATATTGTATTGAATTATTTTTTCTCTCTTACTTCTCTTATTTTTTCTTTTACTTCAACTCCCATTCCAAGTGATTTTAATTCAGCCACCAGTAAATTAAACGATGCTGGAATATTTGGATTTCTTATTGGTTCACCCTTTAATATTGACTCATAAGTTGTAGCTCTTCCCACAACGTCATCTGACTTAATAGTAAGCATTTCTTGAAGTGTATGAGCAACACCGTATCCTTGCAAAGCCCAAACTTCCATTTCTCCAAATCTTTGTCCTCCAAATTGCGCTTTTCCTCCTAAAGGCTGTTGGGTAATTAATGAATATGGCCCGATGGATCTAGCATGAACTTTATCGTCCACCATATGAATTAATTTCATAATGTACATATATCCAACTGTAATCGGCCTTGGAAAAGGAAGTCCTGTATGGCCATCATAAAGTGTTGTTTGGCCGGATTCTGGCAGTCCCGCTTCGCGTAATTCAGCTTTAATATCTTCTTTATTAGCTCCTAATAGTGATGGTGTAATAGCCAAATAGTTTAATTTATGAGCAGCCCATCCTAAATGAGTTTCTAAAATTTGGCCAAGATTCATTCTTGAAGGCACTGATAAGGGGGATAAAACTAAATCAATTGGAGTGCCATCAGCTAAAAATGGCATTTCTGCTTCAGCCCAAATTTTTGAAACAACTCCTTTATTTCCATGTCGTCCAACTAATTTATCTCCAACTTTAACATGCCTTAATTCGGCAATTTCAACTTGTATTTTCTTTATAACACCTGGTTCTAATTTGTGGCCTAAATCTCGTGAGAAAATTTTAACATTTGTAACTTTGCCTTTTTTACCATGTTCCATTCTTAGTGATGTGTCTTTTACGTCTTTTGATTTTTCACCAAAAATAGCTCTTAATAATCTTTCTTCGGGAGTTAACTCAACCTCTCCTTTTGGAGAAATTTTTCCGACTAAAATATCGTTAGGACCTACTTCAGCTCCCACTCTTACAATTCCCTCTTCATCTAAATCTTTTAACTTTTCTTCTCCGACATTAGGAATATCCGAAGTTGTAACTTCAGGGCCTAATTTTGTTTCTCTTACATCACAAGTAAAATCTTCAATATGAATAGATGTGAATTCAAACTCTTTTACTAGTTTTTCTGAAATAATAATTGAATCTTCAAATCCTCCTCCCCTTAAAGGTAAAAAACAAACTAAAATATTTCTTCCTAGCGCAAGTCTTCCTTGGTTAATAGCGGCGCCATCTGCTAGAATATCTCCTTTTTTAAATACTTCACCCTTGGTAACTATTGGTTTTTGATGAAAACAAGAATATTGGTTAGTTCTTACAAATGTTTGGAGTTCATAATCCTCTTCTGTTTTTTTAGACCCCATATCATACAACACTTTAATATGCGAGGCATCAACTTCTTTAACAACGCCGTTTGCAGTAGCTAAAATTCCTTGTCCAGAATCTCTTGCAACATTTCTTTCAACTCCGGTTCCCACCAAAGGAGCCTCTGGCCTTATTAAAGGAACTGCTTGTCGTTGCATATTTGAACCCATTAATGCGCGCCCGGCATCATCATTTTGCAAAAAAGGAATCAATGCAGCTGCCGCAGAAATAAATTGTTTTGAAGAAACATCTGAATAGTTCACTTTTGATATTTCAGTTTCAGCTGGCTCTCCCTTTACTCTGGCCTCAACTCTATCAGGCGGTATCTCGGGTAAAATTTTTCCATTTTTATCTAGTGGCACAGATGCAGGAACAATAACATATCTTTCCTCTTCTTGAGCCGAAAGATAGTGAACTTCATCAGTAACTCTGCCATTTTTTACTTTAAAATATGGGGCCTCAATAAATCCATAAGGATTAATTTTTGCAAATGATGCCAAATGTCCCACAAGTCCTACATTAGGGCCTTCAGGAGACTCAATTGGACAAATTCTTCCATAATGCGATGGCTGTACATCTCTTACTTCAAATCCGGCTCTTTCGCGGGTTAACCCCCCCGGGCCCGTAGTTGTTAATCTTCTTTTGTGTTCCAATTCAGCTAAAGGATTTTCATTATCCATAAACTGGGAAAATTGCGAAGATGTAAAAAATTCCTTTATAACCGCCATTAATGGCCTTGGATTTATTAACTGAATAGAAGTTATAGTTAATGGATCCAATATAGACATTTTGTCCTTAATAATCCTTTCCATTCGCATTAAACCAACTCTTAACCTGTTTTGTAAAAGTTCGGATAATGTCCTTACTCTTCTATTACCCAAATGGTCAACTTGGTCTGCTTTGGCATTTGGATCATTGTTTAACCTAATAACTTCTTTTACAACTTCTACAAGATCTTCTATTTTTAAAATCCTATCTTTTTTATCAATATCCTTATTTTTTTCTGAAGATAAGGATTCAGAATTTTTTCCCGGAATTAAATTAGGCAATCTTTGCCATGTTTTCCATCTGCCGACTTTTGACAAGTCATACCTGTCAAAATTAAAAAACATATTAAAAATCAAATCTTGCGCGGTATCTGGCGTAACTAAATCCCCCGGCCTTAACCTTCTATAAATTTCTACCAATGCTTCTTTTTGATCTTTGCAGGTTTCTCTTTTTAATGTTTCTTGAATATATTTTATTTCTCCAGTATCTATATCTTTAAATTCTTTTTCAATTTTTTCTATAGTATTTAATCCCAATGCTAAAAGCAAAGTAGATGCCGAAATCTTTCTTTTACGATTTATTTTAACTCCTATAAATCCAGATTCTTCTGTTTCAAATTCCAGCCAAGCTCCTCTGTTTGGTATTATTTTTGCGCCAAAATAATTTTTCCCGCGAGAGGATCTTGTAGTAAAAAATGCTCCGGGTGAACGAATCAACTGAGACACCACTACTCTTTCCACTCCATTTACAACAAAAGTCCCGCGCTCAGTCATAAGAGGAAAATCTGCCAAGAAAACTTCTTGATCCTTAACTTCTTTTGTTTTTAAATTGACTAGTCTTATTTTAACTCTTAAAGAAACTTCTAAAGAATCATTGTTTCTTTTTGCCTCTAAACCATTTTTATAATTTGGTTTTCCTAATGTATAATCCAAAAACCAGAGTTCAAACTCTTTGCCTGTATAGTCCACAATAGGAGAAATTTCCGAAAAAAGTTCTTTCAATCTAACTTCTGTAAAGTCAGTCCATGTCTCCCTTTGCATTTGCAAAAGATTGGGAGTGGGAAAAGAAAGCTTAGACTTTGAAAAGTTCTTTACTTTTTTTATTATCTCAGCCATTGGAGAGAATCTAGAATCTAGAAAATATGCCTTGCATATTTTCTATTTACTATTTTCTAATTTATAAAACACAAAATACCCTTAGTTGTTTAGGGTATTTAAAATATATTTCTATTAAAACAAAAAATCGGTTTTCATTAAAAAATTAACCGTATGAAGGTTTTTAGTTTTGTTTTCTAGCAAATAAGAAATAGCCACTTATTTAATGAGATTATCTAAAAAATCGATCTAAGACAATATTATAAATTGATTATATTCTTTTAGTAAAAAAAGTCAAGGCTTTTGAGCTAGTTGTGATGCTTTTATCAATACTATAAAAATATTTTGCCTAACATCTTTATAATAACTTTGAATTACGAAATGTCCCGATTTCTTCGTGGATCCTCGTATGCCCAAAAGGGCATCGGGACTTTCTTAGGATTTTCTCTAAATTTGCAGCTGGAATTTAGAGAAAAGACAAGAAAAATCATTTTATATGGGTATTTCGTAATTTAAAGTAATAAACATCTAATTATAAGGCCTATTGTTTAATAACTTTTCTATTATTATAACTTACCATAATTTCACCGCCAAAATTACGATATTTTACAAGTAAAAATTACCAACCAACAGGCCTTTAATAAATAATTTTCCTTGACAATATCTCTAATAAATCTTTGACTCCCGACTGTATTTCGGTTTCGTTGGCGCCTCCAGTAAATTTTTCCCATTTTTGTAAAAGTTCGGAGTCATCAATACTTCTAATGGAGTTTTCTAGTTGCAAACGATCTTCAAATGAAACTTCCTTATCAGTTTTTAAAACTTTTTGAACAAAAAGACTAAAAAAGGCTGCTATTTTTTCATTAGTCTGTTGGTCTTTTATTTCTCTTTTTAAGCTAACTATTTCCTTGGCTTGTAAAAAATATTTTACTGATAAAAATATATTGCTAAAAATAAGTAATGATATTATTACTGCCAAAGCTATATTTTTTTTGCTTGTGTTTCGTAAATTATTAAATTCCATATTAACTAATTTTTAATTTAAAATTTCTAATTCAAAAACAATTTAAAAGCGGCAATTTAAAAACACGTTTTAACATTTTAAATTTATTATTGTTTTTAAATTTTGAATTTATCATTTTAAATTATTTCAATTTGCGCTCGCGCATTCTGTCCCTATAAAAGTTATAAAGCAACATTAAAATCACCACAATAAGTAAAATAGTTTTCCAATCAACAAAATTTAAAAACCAATATTTAGTTTTCAACTCAATGTCAATATGGATTCCGCTTCCCTCTTTCACCTCAAATGGCTTGCCATCATAACTTAAATAACCGGGCGCATCGACCTTTAAATAATAATATCCATTTGGCACTAAAAATGAATATATGCCCCTTACATCAGTTGTTTGTGGGTCTTCCTGCTGGAAATCTTTTGCTGGCCAAAGTTCATATTGCTTGGTATCTGGATTTAACCAATACAGCGAAACTATGGCTCCTGAAATACGGGTTTCTTGTTCTCCATTTTTTTCATACACATATCCTTCAGGATCAACAACGGTAATTAATTTTATTTCCTTTGATTCAATGTGAACATCTTCATAATCCATAACGGTAATTATTTCATATTCACCATCAACCACTGGCATTACAACATTAGCAGTATAAATTCCGTTGCCACTATCTTGATATTCAAATTGGGTCAAAACTAATCTTTGCTCAATATCAGAAGGATTTTTGACTTCTTGAGCATTTACTTTTTCAGGAACAACGCGCGCCTCTATTGATGGACTGCCACCACTGTTTCCTTCAACTTGGACTGCAATAGAAGGCGCAACATTATTGGTAAAATCAGGATTAGAGAAAAGCAAGGAAGCGGTCAGGTTGTTTAAAGGTATATTAGAAGATGGTTGGTTGTATTTTTTGGATTTGAAAATAATATAACCAGTAACTTTTCTAACTGGCTTATCAGCCCTTACCACTAACTGCAATGAATGACCAGCAATAGTTTGAATTGTTTGTTCTGTTTTTCCTTTATTATTAAGTGATAAAGCAACATTGAAATCAACTAAGCCTCCGGCAGTCTTAGCAAATACCACCGCAGAAGGAATTTTAGCCTTTTCTGATATTGATAATTTTTCAACTGGAATTCCTTTAGGAATAGCAAACTTTCCTGCGGTAATATCTGTTTGAGTAATAACCGTCTCTGTTAAGCTTGGTAACTTTAAATTGGTATTTAATAATTTTTGTAAATCGGTAATTTTTTGCACACCAACTTCATTGAAAGTTTTTTGCACTTCTGGGAATTTTTGCGCTAATAATTTCACATCTGTTGGCAAAGGAGCTAAAACAAATCTTGCTAATGTTTTTGTTGATACATAATGAAAAGTTCCGCCAAAAGCAAGTGGCGTAATTTTAGGAACAGTCACTACGGCAGTAGGTTCGGGCGCACTTTTTGCTATTGGCTGAAAAAATTTAGGTATTATAGATTTTACGCCTTCTGCTAATTCCCTAAAAATAGGCGCAAGTGGAGGAGCTAAAATAAAATCAGGCAATAAACCTGTATCTGTTGGCTTTTGTAAAGACAAAATAACTGAAAATTCAGCGATTACGTTTTGGCTTGTATTGCCCGCGAAGTCTTTTGTATCAATTTCTAAATGATGAGTGCCTACGGACATTTTTCCAAGAGTAATAGACCAATTTCCATTTTGATCAGCGTTAAATAATCCAACCTCGTTATCTATTAGTAAAGTAACTTCTGTATTGCTTTCTGTTGCGCCACTTATAATAATTTCTTCATTTGAACTATAGTTATTTTTAATAGAAGTTATTTTTATTTCAGGAGAAACAGTGTCTAAAGTAATACTGTCTGATATTGCTTCAGATTCTAATCCCCCTTGAGTGTAAAATTTAACATATACTGTTTTTTGGCCATCACCCGAATCTAAAATCCATGTTTTTGTTTTTTGGTAATTTTCTTGAAGCGTATTTATAAAATCAGGCGAATTAGAAATTGCCATTTTATATGCGGCAGTCCCGCCATTTAATGAAAGGGTTACGATTTGATTATTGGTATATGCGTTATTGCTATTGATTGAAATGCTAAATGCTCCGTGGTATTTGGCTGGTGTTCCTCCGCTTACACTTCCACCTCCGCCGCCACCACTAGAAGCAACACTCCACACTAAAGTAAAATCATCAGAAGCAGAGTTACCGGCGTTGTCGGTGACGGTAAGGCGTATGACATACGTATCGACCACACTGGCTGAAATGGTGGTGTCCTCTGCGGTGGCTGTTCCAAAGGTAATGGTTCCAGAGCCTGAAACTTTTGTCCAAAGATATGAAGCAATCCCCCCAGCATCAGAAACGGTGGCATCTTGGGTGAAACTTGCGGATTTGGATTGGTCAGAGCCGGCATTAACTGTTGGCGCTGTAGTATCAATCACAATCGCTTTGTTGTCAGCTAAATTTGTGGCTGGCGCAAAATTAGTCATCGCATTGCTTACGGCATCGGCAATAGTGCCCGAGATAGTTAAAACAGTTAAGTCAGCAGAAGTATCTCCGGCTACAACTGTGTAATTGCATGTTCCGGTAGTTGCGCTTGTGACGGTAAAAGCGCATGTCTGGTCTGTAGTACCAGTTTCTAAAGTTACTGTAACGTTGCCAGTGGAAGTGACTGTTTCAGAAAATGTAATATCAATGTCAATCACTTCTCCGGTAGTGTAGCTTCCATTCGCTTTATCTGAAGAAACATTGGTAATGGTGGGAGCAGTGACGTCAAATGTCCAGTTAAGATTATTACCCGAATCCGTGGAGTTGGTTTGGGTAATAGCTGTACCACCCGAAGCATCTGAATCTTTGACATCTACATAAGATACTGCCGCAGTTCCATTGAGGGTTAATCCCCATTTAGTGGGAGTGGAGCTTGAAGCTAAGGTAAGCAATTGCCCCGATGCTCCGGCTAATGTGAGTGTGCCTCCCGTTGCAATGGTTTGCGTGGCGCTGGCCGGGAAGGTGAGAGTACGGGCTACAGCAACGGTTTTAGTTAAATTATAAAAAGTGGTGGAACCAGAAAGAGTTTGGTCGGCGCCGTCAAAGGTGACTGTCCCAGTACCTTGGGTGAAAGTGCCAGAATTAGACCAATCGCCCGCTAAGTTAATGCCGTAATTAGATCCCGAAACATCCAATGCTCCTGTGGTGATGGTGAGGGTGTCATCTAAATCCAAAGCTGCGCCAAGAGTCGTAGTGCCCGCGTGGTTGATTGTTACGTTTTCAAAGGTCTCATTGCTGTTGATGGTGCCCCCGGCCACGTCAAAAGTGACCGTGCCTGTTCCCTCTGTAAATGTGCCGGCTCCAGTGTCAGTCCAACTCTTGGCGGTGATTCCAAAGTTGCTTCCACTCACATCAAGCGTACCGGCGGTGATGGTGATCGTATCGTTAACATCAAGAGCGGCCCCTAATATATATGTTTCAGAAGAGTTATTTAACGTTAAATTATTGTAGGTGACGTTGGCGACGGTGGTGTTGCCTGCTCCGTTGTTTCCAGTGTAGCTAATCGTGCCGGTGCTTGCGGTGAAGGTGCCCGAATTGCTGAA
>MHOR01000007.1:0-12509 GCA_001821915.1 Candidatus Staskawiczbacteria bacterium RIFCSPHIGHO2_02_FULL_34_10
TGAAAATTTGATCTGCCTGCGCGTAACACGCAGACAGGTAGAATTCTAAAATGTAGTGTGCTACATTTTAGAATTATTGCGAATTTTTAACCCAGATTTTAAGAAAAGACCTCGAGACACAGGCGCAATCGGCAAAGCCGATTCGCCCTGTCTGGAGAAACTTGCCTTTCCAAAGGGCATTTCGTAATTTAAAGTAATTATATGTTACTTGTATTATACTACTTACAAAAATTAAATGGTATAATGGAGTTATAATAAAAGGTCGTTTTTTCAAAATAAAAAATTAAATTAAAAAATAATATTATGGATGAAGTACAAAAAGCAAAAGTAATGGCAGACTGCTCATGTGGATCAGGAAAAATGTATGGAGCATGCTGTGGAACAATGGAAAATTGTTTTTGTGGATCTGGGAAGCCAGTAGGTCAATGTTGTATGGCTGCCCCAAAAGAACACGGGGTTGATATGGATAAAGAATAACTTGTTAAATTAAAAAACTGCCCAAAAAAATAATGGGCAGTTTTTTAATACTCTCCTTCTTTCTTATCTTCTTCATCTTCACTACTTTCTGTTAAAAATCCGCCGGCCTGTAAGCTCCAAAGTTTTTTGTACAAACTATTTTCATTACTTAGTAATTCACTATGACTTCCTTGTTCAATAATTTTGCCATTGTCTATGACAATAATTCTGTCCATTTTTTGGATTGTGGATAACCTGTGGGCAATTACAATTGTTGTTTTACCCGCCATTAGGGTATTTAAGGCGTCTTGAATAAGCATTTCAGAATGGGAATCCAAGCTTGAAGTAGCTTCGTCTAAAATTAAAATCGGGGCATTTTTTAAAATAGCCCTTGCAATGGCAACTCTTTGCCTTTCTCCACCAGATAATTTTATGCCACGCTCTCCAACAAAAGTTTCTAAACCAAAAGACAAATTTTTTATAAATTCATCGCAATGAGCAAGCTTGGCCACTTTTTCAATTTCCCGTTTTAACGCGTCAGGTTTTCCATATCCAATATTTTCTGCTAACGTGCGATGAAACAAAATAGGGTCTTGGGGCACCAGTGAAATGTTTTTACGCAAACTATCCTGCGTTATCATTTGAATGTCTTGGCTATCAATTAAAATTTGACCCGAAGTTGGAGAATAAAGACGCAATAATAATTTTACAAATGTGGTTTTTCCAGCGCCAGAAGGTCCAATAATCGCTACTTTTTCACCAGGATTTATTACTAAATTTATATTTTTTAACACTTTGCGAGTTTTATTAAAGCTAAATTGCAACCTGCTAAATTGTATCTTACCATCTTTTACTTTCAATTCTTTTGCTATTGGCGCGTCAGTAATTTCATGAGGCAATTTCATAATTTCAACCATCTCTTTAGCATCAGCGTAAGCGCTATACACATCTCGGATCATTCGGGTAAAGCCCCACAAATCATCCATCATTTTAATTAAATATGCCTGAAGTAAAACGAAGAATCCAACTGTTACTAATCCTTGTTTCCAATATTTAATGGTGAAATAAAATAATAAAAATTCTATGGCAAACCCTAGTAAAGCTTGGACAGCTTCTATAAAAGCAGACAAATTCCAATTAAATTTAGTAATACTTGCCTGCTGGTTGGTAATATTTTTATACCCTTTTGATTCAAAATTAAATTTACTGAACAGTGAAACCGTATTTTGATTAGTAATCGTATCTGCTAAATAAGCGGTTGACTTTGAATCAATTTCTGCAACTTTCAAATCATATTTAATTTTCCAAATAGAAAACAAAACATTAAATACTATAAAAATAATTGCCCAAATTAAAATAACCAACGCCACCAAAGTATTAATGAAATATACAATAGCGATAATCGCAATAACTCTTATAGCAAGTGAAAGCATATCCCAAAACACCTTATCGGCTATTCTTTCAAAAGACCTTGCAAAACGATTCACTTTTTGCACTAAAGAACCGGTAAAATTATTAGTAAAAAATCCATAGGAATGCTTCATCAGATAGTCATACGCTTGCTGTTTAAGTCGCGCCATGGTATTTGCCTGAAAATTACTATTACAAAAAGCATAAAGGCGATACAAAAGCCAGATCACGCCGTGAAAAATAGCAATTTTGATAATAATCCCAATTAAAGATTGAGCAATAATATCTTTATCTTGATTTAAGGTAATAACATCAAAAAATTGTTTATAAAAAAGTGGAATGATAACCGAAACAATATTAATTAAAACCACCAAAAACAACAAAAAAAACAACGACCATTTTTGTAGTCTTATTCCCTGCCAAAAAGCTTTTGAAATATCCCAAAATCCTACTTTGGGATATATAATATTTTTTTGCTGTTTTTCCATTTTTTACTTAACCCAATACTTGTCTTTTGTAACTTTATCCTCTTTTTCCTGCACCACTTCTTTTTCTTCTTTTGATTTTTCTGCTAAACTTTTTAATTCTTTTTCACCTAATTTACCCAAATTTTTAATTTCTTTTTCTAAGAATTCTTTTGTATTTTTTTTAGGGTCGTCTAGGACATGTCCTAATAGGACATCTAAGATTTGTCCCACCATTGGCCCAGGAGAAACTTTTAAAATTTCCATTACATCTTTTCCGTCAACTTTTAACATTCCAACTGAAATTGGATCCTTAGAAACTTTTTCAATAGTATATTTTAAATGCCTTAACTTATAGGGTTCTGCCTTTGGGACACCAGAGCCAATTCTATCGGCTTCTCGTAATTGCAACAACTCCTCCATATTTTCCGGGCCCATATTTTTTACCAATCTCCTTACTGAAGATTCTGAAACTTCGTCCACATTATAATAAAACATATGGTACTTTATCAGTTTTACAATTTTTTCTATTTCTTTATTAGAAAATTTTAGCCTATTTAAAATCTGAAAAGCCATTTTAGCTCCTATAACCTCGTGGTTATAAAAAGTAGAATTTATGCCTTGTCCTACTTTTACTCTTGGTTTTGCAATATCATGAAAAAGCGCGGCCAGTCTTACATAAATATTAAATTTTTTATTAGCAGTGTATTCTAAAGCTTTTAAAGCATGCTGGTAACAATCATATATGTGATGTTTATTTTGACCTACTCCATAATTTTCTAAAAGTTCAGGGAGAATGAATTTTAAAAGTCCCAATTCTCTTAATAATTCTATTCCATCTGAAGCTTTTTTTGACATGATAATTTTTAATAATTCATCTTTTACCCTTTCTTTTGAAATTGCTTCCAGCCAAACACTATTTTTTATAATTGCCTCAGCAGTTTTTTCTTCTATCGTAAACTCCAATGTAGTAGCAAATCTTACAGCTCTTAACATCCTTAACGCATCTTCAGAAAACCGTTCATCTGGATTACCAACTGTTTTAATTATCTTATTTTTTAGATCTTCTTGTCCATCAAAAAAATCTGTAATTTCTCCCGCCATCCCTTTAACTACGCTCAGGGCAAGTGCGTTAACGGTAAAATCCCTTCTTGCTAAATCTTCTTCTAAAGTTTTAGCGAACCTAACTTCATTAGGATGCCTTTTATCTGAATATTTTGTCTCTAAACGGTAAGTAGTAACTTCAATTTCTCCTAATGCTGGTTTTTTAGATCCAGTATGTACGGTAACCGTTAAAAAATTATTTTCATAAAAACTATTAGGGAACACTTTCTGTATTTCTTCCGGTTTTGCATTAGTAGTTATATCCCAATCTTTAGGATTTTGATTAAGTAAAAAATCACGTACGCATCCGCCTACGATATATGCCTCAAACCCAGCTGTTTTAAGCTGGTTTATTATGTTTTTTACTTCTTTAGGGATAGTCATAAAAAATTATTCTAATTATTCTAATTTCTAATTGTTCTAAATAATGACTAATCCCTAATTCCCAAAACTCTTTTGATATTTTGGATTTAGGATTTGATTAGGTTAATTAGCATAATTAGGTTAATTAGAAATTAGTTGTATTCTATCTTAAAAATTGCATTCTTTCAAATTAATGGTAAAATATTGTAATGTGGTCTTCGTAAAAATGCCCTCGTGGTGAAATCTTGCCCGCCTAAATTTTGCCTCCATGGTGAAATGGACATCATTACTGCCTTCGAAGCAGTCGTTGGGAGTTCGAATCTCTCTGGAGGCACAAAGTAAAAATTAAACATCAAAAATTAAAGATATATATGAAAAAAGTTTTAATAATATTTTTTGCATCTTTCGTGCTTTTATTTTTAATTCCGAGCATACCTAAAGCGGGTGCAGCGGCTATTTGCGACGAATCAGATCCTTCCGGTACATTTAACCCAAATACCCCAATCAACCAAAAATTAGGATTAGTGCCTTGTGGAAACGCAGTGAATGCTAGTAGTGGTCCTGCTTGCCGCTGTGAACTAACTCATCTTTTTGTATTAATTGTTAATGTCTATAATTTTATCATATTGTACATAGCAACTCCTCTGGCGGGTCTTTTAATAGTAATTGGAGGTGTACTATTGCTTGTTTCAGCTGGAAATCCGGGCCTTGCCAGTATGGCAAAAAGAATAATATGGGGCGCAATTATTGGTGTACTTTTAATTTTTGGAGCATGGCTAATTATCAATATCGTTTTGCAAGCAATAGGATATGCTGGTGCTTGGAGTTCTCCATTTTAAAAATTTAAAAATTGACCCATACGAAAGTTTTACATATGAAACTTTCGTCGGGCTCGACAAAATTTCTTTTTTAAAAAGAAATTTTGTATAGAGCCTCCATAATTTAATTGGTTTTACACCATTTATGTTTTGCCTCGCTAACTTAATCTTGCCCCCATACCAATTTAAAAATATGCGCCCGTAGCTCAGTTGGTAGAGCTCCCGACTCTTAATCGGATGGTCACAGGTTCGATCCCTGTCGGGCGCACCACGTAGGAAATTGTAAGCGGTTTTGGTTCGCCTCGCTTCGCTCGGCGACTAATTTGTATTCAATTTTGGGGGTAAAAACGAATTCACGATTTCGCAAAATATGGTTCGAGCCGATGTTTTTCAGAAATGTTGGCAATTCGGAAAGATTATCTGTCTGAATGAGATTAGTGGCTTGATTTAAGGATTTTACGAACTCACGAGCCGGTTCGAGCCAAGACAACCCTTTTGTCTCAAAGTCGGTGATTTTCTCGTTTAGCGCGACCTTTTGGAAAATGAGAATATCTTTTTTGGCGGCGTATTCTTTTTGCGTGAGAGCGTCATCAAGATATGCGTCAAGCAATTTTTGGAGCTTCGTTTCAACTTGCGATAATTGATTTTTTAGATTTATCACTTCATCTTTGGCTTGTTCCTTTGCCTGTTTTTCTTCCATGTCGAACGCCGCCAAAATTTTCTTGGTGTCTTGGCTCGATAAAGAAACTTTTTGAAGGAAGTTTTTGATTTGTTCCACTAACTGATTTTCTCCAAGATACTTTTCTTGACACGCGCCTCGTTTCTTTGTGCAACGATAGTAAGTGTAAATACCACCGTTGCCTTTAGCGTATTGTGCGGTAATTGAGCAACCACACGAGGCACATTTCATTAAGCCAAGAAAAGCAAAATTATGTTTTCTATCGGGACGTACTTTCCCACGTTTCGTCATAACTTCCTGACATTTATCAAAAAGTTTCTTTGAGATTAACGGCTCGTGCGTTCCATCAAACATTTCCCCTTTGTATCTCATGAGGCCAATATAAAAAGGGTTTTGCAGAATATGTTGAACATTGCTCAAGGATATTTTGTTTCCGGCATTTGTGAGTAGTTTCTTTTTCTCACACCAATTTGCGAAAAAGTTAAGTGGGTATTCTCCGGTGACATACATCTCAAAAAGTTTTCTCACTTTAGGGGATTTGTCGCTATCAACATCAATACCGCGTGTCTTGGGGTTATTGAGATAGCCCACCGGAGCCCAGCTGGGTCAAACACCATTCCTGATTTTTTGCCGCAGACCTCTTTTTACATTCTCTCGCAAATTATCTACAAAATATTTACTCTGCCCAAAAGCAACGCTGAGCATGAACAAGCCTTGTGGTGTCGGCTCAAACCAAAAGGTGGGAAATTTGAGGGACTTAATCAAGCCGCGATCTACAAAATGAATAATCTTTCCGCCATCAACACTATTCCTCGCCAATCTGTCTGGGTGCCATGAGATTATCCCATCTGCTTTTCCGGATTCAAGAATTGCCAACATTTCTGCGAATTTCATTCGCCCAGGTTCTTTTGCGGTTTTGGCTTCCTGAAAGGAAGCGACAATTTCAAGTTTTTCTTTGGCGGCATACTCTTGCAACTCTATGAGTTGCGCTTCAATCGAAAGCACTTATCTGTCATCTTCTTCGGTAGATTTTCTTGCATAAAGTATGTATTTCATATCGTTTTTGGATTAAGGATTAAAAAATTTTCTTCCCCCAAAATGCGAAATCGTGAATTCGTTTTTACCCCCAAAATTGAATACAAACTAGTCGCCGAGCGAAGCGAGGCGAACCAAAACTCTTTGACTTTTCCTTTCTGCACAATTCCTTTACAAATAATCATAAATATAATATAATAAGAAAAGAAAGCCCTCCGCTTTCTTTTCTATTTAAAAAAACATATAATAAAATTAAATAATGAAAAATGATAAAAAAAGAAAAAAAATTAAAATTAATTAAAGAGCATGGTATTAACGAAAAAGACACTGGTTCTGCAGATGTGCAAATTGCTTTACTATCAGAAGAAATAGAAGCTTTGGTGTTGCATTTAAAAGAACACCCAAAAGACCTCCATTCAAAAAGAGGACTGATTAGAATGGTGGTAAAAAGAAAAAAGCTTTTGGCTTATCTTCAAAAAAAAGATGAAAAAAGATACAAGGATATCATTAAAAAAATAGGACTAAAAAAGTAAATAGTGCGATGCTAATATACTAATTCATACTAATGAAACTAATAAAGCCACCGCGACATTTTATATTCGTATAATTAGTATGCATTTGCATATTGGTATCGCATTTAGCGAAGCGTGCAAAAACCAAAAGAACAAAGAGTAGAAGTGTTAATAGACGTGCAGAATTTGTATTATTCGGCGCGGAATTTGTATCACCAAAAAGTTAATTTTTCAGAAGTATTAAAACAAGGAATTTCTGGCAGAAAATTTATCAGAGCGTTTGCCTACGTTGTGAGGACAAAAACTGGCGAAGAAAAGCCTTTTTTTGATGCATTAATAAAATTAGGCATTGAAACAAGAGTAAGGGATTTGCAAGAGTTTTACGGCGGAGCCAAAAAAGCTGACTGGGATGTAGGAATTGTAATTGACGCCATACGAACTGCCGGAAGTTTAGATGTGATTATTTTGGCTTCTGGCGATGGAGATTTTATTCCATTAGTTGAATATTTAAAAAATCAAGGTAAAAGAGTTGAAGTTTTATCTTTTGGTAAAACCACTTCTTTAAAATTAAAAGAAGCTGCTGATGAATTTATAGATTTGGATTTGGAACCAGATAAATTTTTGTTAAAAAAATAATTAATGCGATACCAATATACGAATACATACTAATGATACGAATAAAAATGTGCGCGCCGTAACATTATTAGTATAATTAGTATGAATTAGTATATTAGCATCGCACTCATAATAATGAATAAAGACACATTTGAATTAGCAATTGGGGAAAACACTCTTAAAATTAAACTTACCAATTGGGCAGAGCAAGCATCTGGTTCTTGCCTTGTAAGTTATGGCGAAACTGTAGTACTAGCTACTGCTATGATGTCTCAAAAAAATGTTGATAGTTTTGATTTTTTTCCATTAACTATTGACTACGAAGAAAAGTTTTACGCTGCGGGGAAAATTTTGGGTTCACGATTTTTAAAAAGAGAATCTAGGCCTTCAGACGAAGCAATATTATTATCCCGAATGATTGACCGAGCCGTGAGGCCTTTATTCCCAAAAGATTTCAAAAAAGAAATACAAGTAATTGTGACTTGTTTATCTTTTGATGGAGAAAACGATCCTGATACTTTAAGTATGATTGCCGCTTCTTTTGCTTTAGCAGTTTCTAATATTCCATGGAATGGCCCTTTGGGAGCCATAAAAATAGGTAAAGTAAATAGAAACTTTGTATTTAATCCCACATATAAACAAAGAGAAGAAAGTAGTTTTGAATTAACTTTATCTGCCATCGAACACAATGGAGAAATGTTAATTAATATGATAGAAATGGGGGCAAAAGAAGTTTTGGAAGATGAAGTATTAGAAGCTACAAAATTCGCAGAAGAAATATTATTAAAAATAATTGATTTTCAGAAAAAAATTGTAGCACAGGTTGGAATAAAAAAGGCAGAATTTAATCCGGCTGTGGAAAGTGAAATACATAGTGATATCACTGAATTTTTGGGTGATAAATTAGATAACGCTATAACTTACGCAACACCCGGAGAAAAAAATCTTTCAAAGGCAGAAGAATTAAAAGAAGAATTAGTTGCATTTATAAAAGGTAAATATCCTGACCAAGGAAAAGAAAAACAGGTTTTGCCATTTTTTGAAAAAGAAATGGAAAGAATAATTATAAGAAATATTATAGAAAAAAACCAAAGACCTGATGGGCGAAAAGCCGAAGAAATTAGATCGCTTAATTGCGAAGTTGCAGTACTGCCAAGAACTCACGGTAGCGGAGTGTTTCACCGAGGTTTAACTAAAGTGTTATCTATTTTAACTTTAGGAGGACCAGGAGACCAGCAACTTTTAGACGGCATGGAAATTATTGGCAAAAAAAGATTTATGCACCACTATAATTTTCCTCCTTTTTCTACCGGTGAAACAGGGTTTATGCGAGGTCCGAAAAGAAGAGAAATTGGACACGGCCACTTGGCTGAAAAAGCATTATTGCCATTAATTCCTGACCCTGAAGTATTCCCTTATACCATAAGGATTGTGTCAGAGGCATTATCAAGCAACGGGTCTACCTCAATGGCATCAGTGTGCGCCGCTACTTTGGCATTAATGGACGCTGGAGTTCCAATTAAAAATCCAGCCGCTGGTATTTCCATTGGATTAGCTAAGGATGAAGAGTCAGGAAAATACAAAGTGTTAACTGATATTCAAGGTCCCGAAGATCACTTTGGAGATATGGATTTTAAAGTAGCTGGAACTTGCCAAGGAATTACTGCAATCCAAATGGATATAAAAATAAATGGTATAAGTCAAGATATTATGCAAGAGGCATTAATTAAGGCAAAAGATGCAAGATTAAAAATTCTTGATATAATAAAGGAAAGCATCAAAGAACCAAGAAAAAGCCTTTCTCAATATGCCCCTAAAATAATTTCTTTTCAAATTAATCCTACTAAAATTGGTGAAGTGGTAGGTCCAAAAGGAAGTGTGATTAATAAATTAATTGAAGAGTTTGGAGTAACAATAGATATTGAAGATTCAGGACTTGTATTTATAACAGGCCAAGATCAAGTTGCTGTAGATGGGTGCGTTGCCAGAATAAAAGGAATTGTAAAAGAAGTTGAAGTTGGAGAAAAGTTTCAAGGAACTGTAAGAAAAATTATGGATTTTGGCGCATTTGTTGATTTATTACCGGGTCAATCAGGATTAGTGCATATATCAAAATTTGTAAATTATCAAATTAAAAATGTTCAGGAAGTTGTAAAAGAAGGGGATATAATTCCAGTTATAGTAATTTCTATAGACGAGTTAGGAAGAATTAACTTATCGGCAGTAGATGCAGGATTTAAACCCCAAACTAGAAAATAGAAATTAGAAAGTAGAAAATAGAATTTTGTGTTTTTTATTCTAGATTCTATTTTCTAGATTCTAAATTCTCAAATAATGGTAACTGAAACAAAAAGCTTGCAAGAAGAAAATTTAATCCAAAGAGCCAATATAAGGACTATGAGAAAAGATCTTAAGCAATTAAGGGAAAGTGATGTATTAAGAGAAAGTGAAAAAATAATTAAGCTAAAGATTCCTAGCTCAAAACCAAGTCAGGCTTCTATTGCAATAAAACCAGAAGAAATAAAAATAGAGCAAGTACCTCCTAGTAAAGTGGCGCCATCTTTACTGACAGAGAATATAATTAAAAAACCGGATATATATAATATAGACACAGTTTCAGAAGACGATGAAAAAAAATTATTTAATACGCCTTTTATAAAAAGGAGTGTTGATATAAAAGAACCCCAAATAAAACAATCAAGCGAAGTTTTGATTGAAAAATCCCAAAAAGAAGAAAATATAATCGCAGAAAATAAAAAATATGCCACAGAAGAAGAAAAGCAAAAAATATTTTTACTTGAATCACAAAAATCTGACCTAGAAAGAAATATTAAATTACCTGATAAGAGTCATGTGTCAAATCTTGAATTTGAAAAAAATGAAATTTTAGAAGAACAAAAAGATTGGCAAAAAAAACTGGATATTCTTATAAATCAAGAACAAGAAATTGAAGCAGAATTAAAAAATACCGAAGCTAAAGAAAACCAAATAAGTGTTCCTTCTGAAAGGCAAAGCTTAGAAAAAACAAGGTGGCAACTAGAGGATCAAAGACAAAAAATAGAAAAAAAGCGATGGTTTTTAGAACAGAATATTTATACATTAGAAAATAAAATAAAAAAACTTAATGAAAATTATCAAAGTTTTAGTTTGGAGGGGAATGAATTAAAATCACAAATCACAAAAATTGATAATACTTTAAAAGATATTTATCTTAATATTTTAGAAAGAGAAAAATCAAAAAATCAAAAGTCAGCACACCATGAAAGCCATGAAACAGAATCAAAAGAAAAAAAAGTGATACATCACCATACTCATAAAACTAACCCCCCAGAAATAAAAGAAAAAGAACATTTAAAAAATATTTCGCATATTACAAAACCCGCCTTCGACAAAAGTTCTGGTGAAGCAATAGAAAAATTAGAACATCCTGCAAAAGAAGAAAAGGAACAAAAAATTACATTTATGGAAGATGTTGAAAAATGGGCGGTCTCTCACAATAAATCTCAAGAATAAAAACTAATAATCTTAATTATGAATAAAGAACTAGTTGAAAAATTAAAACAAATTTTAGAACAAGAAAAATCCTCTCTAAAAAAAGAGTTGGAAAGTTTTGCTAAAGAAGATAAAAATATAAAGGGTAATTGGGAGGCAAAGTATCCAAGCAAAGAAAGGGGGAATAAAGAAGAAGAAGCAGATGAAGCGCAAGAATATGAAAATTTATTATCACTAGAACAAAATCTTGAATTAAAACTTAGGGATGTAAATTTAGCAATAGAAAAAACATTAAATAGGAAATATGGAACCTGCGAAAAGTGCAACAGTGAAATTGAAGAAGAAAGACTATTAGCCTATCCAGAAGCAAGACTATGTATCGCCTGCAATAAATAATTTTTGGAGCTCAAAAAAGGCATTGAGAATCTCTTGGTGCCTTTTTTGTTTATTTAAATATTGATACAATAAAGTTGTTGCATAATAAGCTTCGTGACGAAAATGTAAGATTTCAGAGCGGTAAGTTTGATAGAATTTTGAAGTTTAGCTTTAGCTAAGCTGACAAATTATAGCAAATTTACCGCTGAAAGGTTGCATTTACAGTAAAAGCTTATTATGCAACGGCTTTAGTAAAGTAAATTTAAATTCATTTATATGTTAAGTAAAGTTTTTTCAGCGGCAATTGTGGGACTAGATGCAAAGTTAGTGGAAGTTGAAGTTGATGTTTCGCATGGATTAAGGTCTTTTTCTATTGTGGGATTACCAGATAAGTCAGTAGAAGAATCAAAAGAAAGAATAGAATCAGCAGTTAAAAGCTCTCGCCTTTTATCGCCCCACGGCCGAACCTTTAGAATTTTAGTTAACTTGGCGCCAGCCGATTTAAAAAAAGAAGGATCTTTATACGACCTGCCAATTGCTTTGGCATTTTTAATTGCATCAAAACAGACTAATTTTAATCCGCAAAACAAAATATTTTTAGGAGAATTATCTTTAGATGGAAAATTAAGGCCTACAAAAGGAGCCTTGTCTTTTGCCTTACTTGCAAAAAAACAGGGAATTAAAGAAATTATTTTACCAAAACAAAATGCCAATGAAGCAGCTTTAATAAAAGATGTACAGGTAATTGGTGTTGAATCTTTAGCAGAAGCCTTAGCTTATTTAGAAAATAGAAAACAAATTATACCAAAAACATTAGAGGAAAATCTACAGACTGCGAACTACTCACTGCCAAATAATATAGATATTAGCTGGGTTAAAGGCCAAGAATATGCAAAAAGAGCCCTAGAAATTACTGCCGCAGGAGGACATAATTTATTTTTTTCAGGTCCTCCTGGAGGAGGTAAAAGCTTGTTGGCAAAAACATTGCCCTCAATACTGCCTAAATTAACTTTTGCAGAATCGCTAGAAGTTACCAAAATTTACAGCATTGCCGGATTATTGCCTGAAAACCAAACTGTTATAAATCAAAGGCCATTTAGGTCCCCCCATCATATAGCTTCTGAAGTTGCTTTAATGGGTGGTGGTAACCCGCTAAAACCGGGTGAAATAACTTTAGCGCAAAGAG
>MHOR01000007.1:12539-13401 GCA_001821915.1 Candidatus Staskawiczbacteria bacterium RIFCSPHIGHO2_02_FULL_34_10
ATTGAAGAAGGTCAAATTACTATTTCCCGAGCAAAAAATACCTTTACCTTTCCTAGCCGTTTTATGTTGGTTGGCGCAAGTAATCCTTGTCCATGCGGATTTTTAAATAGTCCGGAAAAAGCTTGCATATGCTCGCCATCTCAAATCTCAATGTATAAAAGAAAACTTTCAGGCCCCTTAATGGATAGAATTGATATTTTCATTGAAGTTCCAGCAGTTAAATATGAAAAGTTAATTGACACCTCAATTGGGGCTCAAAGCAAAACTATACGAGAAAAAATAGAAAAGACAAGAGAAGTTCAAAAAGAAAGATTTATAAATGACCATATTTTAGTTAACTCAGAGATGCAAATTCCTCAAATTAAAAAATATTGCCAACATGATTTACAATCACAAAACCTTTTAAAAAAATTTGTTGATTCAGGTAAATTATCTGCCAGAGGATATCATCGGATTTTAAAAGTTGCAAGAACTATTGCAGACTTAGAGGGGGCGCAGAGTATCCAGCAAAACCACATAGCAGAGGCCTTGATGTATAGACTGAAAAACTAATTTTACTTGTAATGCTTTTAATGCTTTATATCTTATTGCCCCATAATCGACGGCCGTCGATTATGGGGCAATACCAAAAATGACCAAACCTAAAGAAAATTCTATTATTAATAAATCTTTGGAATACTTAAGGGAAACATCTAAAGATCTTCTTGATTTGAGTGTGACGATTCTGTTTGATTATAAAAAGTTAATGAGGGGTATGGGTATTTATAAAAATTATAATGAAAATTATTTTTACAAAAAAATTCCGTATTTAAAAAGAAGTTCATATTTTACGGTAAAAAATGATAAGATTTATCTTAACACT
>MHOR01000007.1:13479-18215 GCA_001821915.1 Candidatus Staskawiczbacteria bacterium RIFCSPHIGHO2_02_FULL_34_10
GGATAGCAGTAATTTTTGATGTACCAGAAATAAATAGGCGCGAAAGAAATTTCTTAAGGCGAGAATTAAAATGGATTGGATTTAAAGAACTTCAACATAGTATCTGGATTTTCCCTTTTGATATTAAAAAAGAACTATTAACATTACTAGTGCTTTGGAAAAATGATTTTTGTGGCGATATAAGAATTTTAATGATTAATGAAATAATCGAAGATAAGGATTTTAGGAAAAATTTTGATCTATAATTTATAATCCCCATAATCGACGGCCGTCGATTATGGGGATTAGACAATCTAATTAAATCAAATAATTGTAGTAAATTAATAACCTCCCCCAACGCTCCCCGTGGTTCTTGCGGGATTTCCTATAAGGAATTAAAAAAAATCGGGGAATTGTCCTCCCGATTTTTCAGCCCATAAACTACCAACCACAAACTTATTTTTATTATTTATATCTAAGGTAAGTTCCCACAAAATACCTTGCCAAAGGATTCGTGGCTCCTAATACTTGGAAATGAACATGGCACCCCGTAGCCTGTCCTGTCCTGCCCACTAATCCTATTCTATCACCAACGCTTACTTTATCTCCCGGTTTTACAAATAAAGACATTAAATGCCCATAATAAGTTGTTACTCCATTTGAGTGTAAAATGGTAATATAATTTCCCATTCCAAAATTCCATTTTCCACCAGATGCTACCCTTTGAATAGTTCCTGAAGCTGCTGCATATACAGGGGTTCCACATTTATTAGCTATATCAACGGCATTATAATAGTGAATTCCTTGGCTAATTTGACCCTCTATAGGGTAAATAAAGAAGCTATCCGGCAATGCAGTTTGACCATTAGATCGCAGTGCCTTTTCTGGCATTACGCCTCCAGGAATAATTAAAATATCACCTATAAAAATATCTCCTTCATTTAAAAGTTCGTTAAATAAAATAATGTCCTCTACTTTTGCCTTGTATATCTTAGCAATACCGCTTATAGTATCTCCTGATTTTACAATATGTATTAATCCAGAAACAGGCAACACAATAAGGCTTTGACCTGCTTTTAATTGCGATTTTTTAGAAATATTATTTGCCCAAAGCAGTGTATTAAGCGAAATATTAAAATTCTGGGCAATAGATTCGGATGTATCTCCTGGCTGTACTATATAATCTGTTACATCCTTGTTATTTTGAGCAGAAGAACCAAATATACTTCCTAAGGTTTGAGTGTTTACAATATGGGGAGTAGAAATTCCGTAAATAAAATCATCCTGCAGTATTTTTAAATCTGGAGTTTCTAAAGCTAATTTATTATTTTGACCAACAAATAAATTGTTGCTTTCTAAATTACTAGAATTTTTAAAAAACCCATTAAAAAATGTATCTTTACTGTTAGAATAATTCATATCGGCTAAACTAGCAGATCCAAAAAATAAAAAACCGAACAAAATAACTAATGCCAAGCTAAAATAAAATGAAGGATTTTTCAAAAATCCCCTCTTGGGATGTCTAAATTTTTTACTAAAAAATGTAAACAATATATTGTATTATTATAACTTAAACTATGACTTAATTTTATCACTTTTAGAGACTTAGTCAAGTATTTTATCCCCATCCAGCACTATTTTTGCAACTGCAAAAATAGTGCTGGATTAATCTTTCTGATATAATTAGTTAATGGATTTAACTTCAATAAAAATAATTAAAGAATTACTTTTAAAGCACAGCACAAAACCCTCAAAAATAATGGGTCAAAACTTTTTAGTAGATAAATTAATATTAGATAAAATTATAAAATCGGCTGATTTATCCATAAGTGACACTGTTTTAGAAATAGGACCTGGCATAGGAACACTTACCTATGCATTGGCAAAAAAATCAAAAAAGGTTATTGCCATAGAAAAAGACCGTTTTATGGTAGATATTTTAAAAGAAACTCTAAAAGATGTTGAAAATGTAGAAGTTATTCAAGGAAATGCGCTAAAGTTCGACCTAAAAAACTATAATCTAGCAACTACAAACTATAAAGTTGTAGCAAATATTCCTTACTATCTAACATCCCCCTTAATTAGAAAGTTACTGGAATCAGATAATCCACCGACTGAAATAATTTTAATGGTTCAAAAAGAAGTGGCTCAAAGAATCTGCGCAAATCCTCCAAATATGAGTTTATTAGCGGTATCGGTTCAGTTTTACGCAAAAGCAGAAATTGTATCTTATGTTTCAAAAAAATGCTTTTGGCCTTCGCCAAAAGTTGATTCAGTAATCATTAAGATTACGCCACAGAAAAACGCGGGAATTAACGCGGAATCACGCGAAAAAAAAGCTACTACGGATTTATTTTTTAACATTGTAAAAGCTGGTTTCTCTCAACCTAGAAAACAACTATTAAATAATTTTTCTAAAGCACTTGCCCTGAGCGGAGTCGAAGGGTTAAAAATAGACCGCGCGAAAATAGATGTATGGTTATTAAAAAATAACATCAATCCAAAACAAAGAGCAGAGACTCTAAGCATTACAGATTGGAAAAATTTAACGAAAAGTTACTAACACCTAAAACCTAACACCTAATATTAAACATATGGTATAATATACAAAATAATTATAAATGATAAATATTTTTGAAAAATTTAGTGAAAAATTAAATTTTGGATTTAGTCCTATTTATTCTTTTTTTAAACAAAAAAAGATGTTTCTTTTTTTGTTTTTTTCTGTTTTTGTTTTTTTGACCATACCAAAAATAACCCATGCAATTTTTGGTGTGGGTGCATTGATAGATTTTGTTATTATGATGGCTATTCTAATTGGGCCTTTAATAGCTAGATTTATTTTTGCGAGTTTTGCTCAAATATCTTCTGCATTGATTACATATGTAATCAACATTGTTAGTTATTGGCCAATAACTAAAGATCCTATATTTTTAAAGTCATGGGTTATTGTAAGAGATTGGGCAAATATGCTTATAGTTTTAGGACTTATAGGTATTGCCATAGCAACTATTTTAAGATTTAAAGATTATGAAGCAAAAAAATTACTGGTCCCCTTAATAATAGTCGCTCTTTTAGTTAACTTTTCTATTGTATTTGTGGGATTAATGATTGATGTTTCAAATATAATAGTGAATGATTTATTAATTAAATCAGGAAGTCCAGCAACTAATGTTATAAATAATATAAACCGTGAAAGCGTCCGAATAACAGGAGAGTTAGATCGCTTATTTCTTAAAGCGGGTAAATACGGACTCGATAGTGCATTACCTGCAGGGGGTTGGCCTAAACTTCTTAATGAGACGGCAAGAGTTGCAATAGCAATTTTACTTATGGCCTTTGCTTATGCTATAACAGGATTAATATTTATTTATATGGCGTTTTTATTAATAGCAAGATATGCAATACTTGCAATCTTGTTTATTTTATCGCCATTAGCTTTTGTGTTCAAAGTTTTTCCTATTGAAGCTTCCAAGAAATTGTGGAGTGAATGGTGGCAGCACTTTTTAAAATGGTGCTTTATAGGGGTGGGGTTGTCTTTCTCTTTATACTTGGCAAGCCAAATGCTGGGAGGTAGTCTATCTGAAGCAAATAATAGTGGTAATATATTTAATATAATAAAAAATCTTGCCGTAGCTTCAATAATAATGTTTGTTGGTATAAAAATGAGTATTAGATCTGGAACCTTGGGAGCAAGCACTGTTATGGGACTTGCCACAGGACTTACTGCTGGAGTTGCTTTAGGAACATTAAAAGGAATAGGAAAGGTGACTGGAGTTTCTGGTACTGCACAAAGAGTTAAAAATTTTGCTACTGACAAGGCAACAAGAATAGCTGAGGCAACTCCTATTCTTAGAAATTGGGTTCCAAAGGGTACTGCTAATTTGCGACAACAAGCAAGACTACAGGTGGATAATAATGCAAAAGAAATAGCCACGTTAACCCCTGAAGAACGAGAAAAAATAAATTTTGGTTCTGCTGTTACTGAAAAAGCTAAAAATAAAAAAATAGAATCTATTAGACAATCACTCACAAATGGTGAATCCAAAAATTGGACTGCACAACAACATGAATCGGCTATGAAATATTATACTTATCATAAGCCTGGAATTACTTCAGAAGAAATGTTCTTAAAGGGAAATCCAGATTCAGCTAAATACGCCACAGCATCACAAGATGAATTAATAAGAACAAAAAAGGCAACTGGAGCTGATAATTCTGAAAAAAGAGCTAATGCTATAAAAATATTGACGAGAGAAGCTTATGTAAGAATGCCGGAAGACAAAGAATTATTGAGACTTAATAACCAAGAAAAGATTGATAGAATTGTAACATCGGCAGGGGGAATAGATCCTAATACTGGTAAATTACGAGGTAATGTGGGCGCTAAAGAAGCACAACTTATAGAAGATATGGCAGAAAAAGGAACTCTTGGTACATTAGCTAAAGTGCTTGAGGGTTTTGCAGTAAGCGTCGGCCATACGGTTAATGGTATGCAAGAAGTATCTAAACAAATGAATGGTATGGCAAGTCAGTTAGGCTCTACGGTGTTTAAAGATGCAAAAGCAAAAGATCCTCATTATGCAGGTCTTGATAGTCAAGCTATTGAAGAGAGAGCGCAAAACATAGCGGGTGTAGGCAACCCAATTCTTGCTACCCATAAAACTACGGCAAGTCAAGAACTTAGCGATGAAGCGCATGGTAAAATTAGCGCCTATCAAATGGCGGCAGATATGGACGAAAGTGTAATTGATGAG
>MHOR01000007.1:18239-33858 GCA_001821915.1 Candidatus Staskawiczbacteria bacterium RIFCSPHIGHO2_02_FULL_34_10
GTTGCAGGTACTGCTGGTAATGCTGCGCTTGCAGCTGGTAACTTAACTTTAGGGAACCAATTAATAGATTGGGCAAATGAGTTACGAGAAAGATGGATAGAAATCAATACAATGCAATAAAATTATGGAAAAACCTAAAAATCAAAAAGTAATTTTTGCGCTACCAGGAGAAATAACAATGACTGAAGTTATTTTTCAGATACTAAAAAATAATGGTTTAGAAGAAAGTATTCAAGAAGCATTTAATAGAGGCACTAATGGAAAGGATTCTCGACTTATAATAGTAAGAGATGCAGCAATAACTATTGCAGAAAAAAAAATACCTGAAAAAAAGTTAGTTGAGCTTTTAGAAAAACATTTGGAAACTAAAAAACATACTGCTGAAAAAATAGTAAGCGATATAAAAGAAAAAATTATTCCCTATGCTAAAATAATTGATCTATCAGGGGAAAAAGTTAAAGAAGCGCCAAAAACTCAAAACCAAAAAGAAAATATTGAGTACGATAAAGAAGCTTTCAGAGAAGAACTGTTAAAAAAAATAAATGCTAATAGAAATATTCCTGCAGTAGATGAACCTGCCCGCAATGCTTCGCATAGCGATGCAGGCGGGGAAGAACCACCTATATCTAATGTTAAAAAAGTAGATATTCAAAACGTAGAAAAAAACGCAGAAAATATGCAAAGAGAAGGAAAAAATATTATTACAGAGGAAAGAAAAGAGCCTACCTTCACTAAAAGCTTAAGTGAGGTAGGAGGAGAAAAGCCACAAATACAAGAAAGTGCGCCAGATAAGTATAAAGAACTAATTGAATGATAGATTTATTTTCACAAAAAAAGAGGGTTGGACAGATGTCCAACCCTTTGTTTTATTTTTTCTCCCCCTTTTCCTTTTGCTGTCTTTCATATTCTTCTCTGGATTCTTTCATTTGATCTGCAACGCTTTTACCCCCGCTACCGGATTTTTTGCTTCCGCCAGAACCACCGCCTGATGAGTTTCCGCCATCTTCTTTAGCAGAAGTCATGGCCGCTGCGGCGCCAGCAATAGTGCCAATGATTGAGGCTACTATATTACTACCCTCCAAGGGCTTACCACCAGAAGTAATGTCAATGTTCTTCTGGTCGAAACTACCACCATCTTTCGACATCTCCCTATTACGTAGCCTGCTAAGCTCCTTTTCTTTCTCTTGATAAGCACCAGTACCCATAAGGGCACACCTTGCTTTTTGGAGATCTCTCTTGTTTAAGGGGTTAAGGCCCATCCTTGTAACCTCTCCCTTAAACCACTCATCAAGCATGAGTTCAATGGTCCTGCCAATAATCCTGGCTTTAGCTTTGGCAATGCTTTCGGCGGCTTCTGCTTTTACTATAGCAGCGCCCTTTTCAGCTTGTGCCTCTAATTGGAGAGTCGCGATCAGCTCAAGATTTTTACCAACTGGCCCCGACACGTGGACATACTCAATCCTAAGGTAGGCCTCGCCAGTACCGGGTTTATTAGTTGTTAACGGATTATTGTCAAACAATCCGCACCTGCAAAGCAAGCTATCAGGTTTTTGCAATAGATCGTTTACCTTACCGCTTAGCTCTTCGTTTTTCAAGCCACCCATTACATCGGTATAGTTGTACTGACCAAATACAGAAAACAAATCGGGAGAAAAAGCTCGCTCTATCCATTTTCTCAGCTCCTCTTCGTCATTAATCGGAACACCAGAAGCAATGATGGTATCAATTTGATCGTCGTCATCGGGTAGCCCTAAAAAAAAGGTGGCATCGATACCAAGCTTCTGCCAGTCCTTTGATCTGACCTGCAACTGTGTCCCCGAAATCTCCCAACTAGGCTTGTTTTCATCTCCTTTATATACTTGTGGCAATTTTTTTTGAGGAATCCTAACCAATTTAATCCCCCAAAACCATGGCACAAAATGAAGTCCCGAACCAAACCGACCATTGCTACTAGTTAGCTTTTTCTTCTTCAGGCGGCCGAAATACTGAAGCTTGGCGACCTCATCAGGATTAATGGTATTGCAAAAAGAAACGATTAGCCAAATCACCACCGCCAGAAACAAGAAACTAATCAAAATGAACATAAGCATGTTTTCCTCTCTTCTGTGAATGTTTCTCGTTAAATAGTCCGCCACAAACGGAATTTAACGAGAAGAAGTTTTTAAAGGACTGTCCAATTGACTTAAAACAATCAAATCAATAGGTTATCTTTCTTATATCATAGTAAAGTATTCTTGTCAACCACTTTTTATTAATATTAAATACTATGTTGTTTTGTTACTATTTTATGTGATATAATGAATAGTGAATTATTAATTTCTATTTTTGAATTTCGAATAAATTTAAAATGATTTAATTTGAAAATTTATGGACAAAAAGTATGATTTAGAAGAAAGAACGGGGAGTTTTGGAAAAAGTATAATTAATTTTTGTAAATACATCAAACAAGATGTAATAACTAAACCTCTTATAAGCCAACTTATTCGTAGCGGAACAAGTATAGGGGCAAATTACATGGAAGCCAATGGCGCAAGTTCAAGAAAAGATTTTAAAAATAAAATACATATTTGTAAAAAAGAATCCCAAGAAACAATGCATTGGTTAAAAATGATAATAGAATACGAGCCAAATAAAAAAGAACAAGCTATGATACTATGTAAAGAAGCGCAAGAATTAACTTTTATATTCGGAAAAATTATTTCATCTATGAATTCTAAAAATTCGGCATTCTGATTTTAATCAAAATTCGAAATTAGAAATTCAAAATTTAGACGTGGCACAGTATCCCATACCACAATTTATTGAAAAAGAAGGAAAAATTATTTCTTTTTTAACCTTTAGACAGTTTTTTTTACTTGCCGGAGGAGGGGGCGCCTGCCTTTTATTGTATTTTATTCTGCCATTTTTTCTTTTTGCGCTTTGCGCAATAATTATAATGTCTTTAGTCGCAATAATAGCTTTTTTAAGAGTTAATGGGTTTTCTATAATAACAATATTTTTAAACTTTGTTGGTTTTTTAACAGGCAGTAAAACTTATATATGGAAAAAAGAAGAATCTTCTTATCCATTTAAAGTGTTAAAACGCCAAGAAGTTAAAAGTATAGAAGAAGTAAAAACACCAAGTTTTTTAATGAAATCAAAGGCTAGTAAATTAAATGAGATTAAAAAAATGGTAGAATTAAAGAAATAATTTAGCTAAATTATTTCTTTAATTAGAATCTAGAATCTTGTATCTTGTAGTTGGAATAGAATAAAGAATTATGAATAATAATGAAAATAAAATAAGAAAATTTACAGATCTTTATGCTTGGCAAGAGGGACATAAGTTAGTTTTAATGGTTTATAAAAATACTGAACAATTTCCAGAAAAAGAGAGATATAGTATTGTAGACCAAATGAGAAGAGCTGTAGTTTCTTTGACTTCCAATATAGCAGAGGGATTTTCAAGGAGGTCATCAAAAGAGAAAAATAGATTTTATTGCATAGCTCAAGCATCACTAGTAGAATTATAAAATCAATTTATTATATCTCGCGATGTTGGTTATCTATCAGAAAATGATTTTAAAATAATTGCTGACCAATCAGTTATAGCCAATAAACTTTTAAATGGACTCTTAAAAGCTACTAAAGATAAGAAATTTGAGTCTTAGATTCTAAATTCAAAATATTTAATTCAAGATACTAGATACAAGATTCAAGATTCATAGTTTATGGAAACAGCAACACAAGAATTTTTAGAAATAAAGGATATTAGAGAAGGTGTTTTGATTTTAAAAAATAACAACATAAGAGGGGTTCTTATGGTTTCTTCAACAAATTTTGCTTTAAAGTCTAATGAAGAGCAGTCTGTTATTGTTTATGCATATCAAAACTTTTTAAACTCGCTTGATTTTTCGTGCCAAATTGTAATTCAATCAAGAAATATTAATATTACTCCCTATTTAGACAGCATTAAAAATTTAGTGGATAAACAGCCCAATGACTTATTAAAAGCGCAAACTTCTTCTTATGGCGAATTTATAAAAGAGTTAGTGCATGGGGATAATATTATGACAAAAAACTTTTATGTGGTTGTGCCATATACTTTAACAGAAATACTAGGGGTAAAAGCTGCTTTATCAGAAACCAGTTTTTTTAAAAGTTTTAGTAAAAGTAAGGATAAAAAACAGCAAATGAAAGACGAAGACTTTGAAAAATGCAAAAACCAGCTTTGGCAAAGAATGGAGTTTTTAGCTATGGGATTAAAAAGATGCGGCTTAGATGTTATTCCTTTAACAACCCCTGAATTAATAGAGTTATTTTGGTCTGTCCATCATCCAAGCGAAGCAGAGGTTGGGTATTATCCGGAAATATTGCCAGAACTCCTTAAATAATATTAAATATTAAAAAGCAAAAAGCAAAATGACAAATTAAAATGGAAAATCAAAAAGATAGCAGTAAATTTAAGGTGGAATTTAAAAAAAGATTATATACATTTGTTTTAAAAATGATTGAATTTATTGATAAGCTGCCAAATGATAATGTTTCAAGAAGGATAGGGGATCAATTATTAAGAAGTGGAACAAGTATTTTGGGTAATTATATTGAAGGACAATCAGCAAGTAGTAAAAAAGATTTCATTAATTTTTTTAATCATTCATTAAAATCAGCTAATGAAAGTAAATTGTGGTTTGCAATAATTAGAGACAGTAAAAGAACTAAAGACTATATTGTTGTTTGGTTTTTAAAAGAATTAGATGAAATAGCAAATATATTCGCATCCAGTATCATAACTCTTAAAGGGAAAAATAAACTTTGATTTTTGATATGTCATTTTTATATTTGATATTTAATTTTTGATATTATTATGAAGTTACCATTCTTCAATAAGAAGGACGACGAAATAGAAGATAAAATGTTTGTGGAGCAAAATATTGACGTAAAAGACATTATAGCTCCACCATACATTGGCATAACCCAAGATTATATAAAATTAGGGGATAAAATTGCCAAATCTTTTTTTATTTTTTCTTACCCAAGGTATTTAAACACTGGATGGCTTTCTCCTGTAATTAATTTGGACGTCCAAATGGATATATCTTTTTTTATACATCCTATTAATAGTGAATTAATTTTAAAAAAATTAAGGTCTAAAATTACTATGGTATCTTCAGAATTAATGGAAAGGCAAGAAAAGGGCCTAATAAGAGACCCTGCTTTAGAAACTGGATATCAAGATATTGAAAACTTGCGCGATAAAATTATAACCGCTCAGGAAAGAATGTTTAGGTTTGGGCTTTATATAACTATTTACGAAGAAACAGAAGAGAAAATCAAATCAATTGAAGTTAATTTAAGATCAATTTTTGAATCACGCCTAATTTATATAAAACCTTCTTTATTTAAACAAAAGGAAGGTTTTATTTCAGCTGTCCCGTACGGACTAGATTTAATAAATGTCCATGTGCCAATGGATACAGAACCATTATCAACCACATTTCCTTTCATTTCTTTTGATTTAAGTTCTAATGAAGGTATTTTATATGGAGTAAATAGGCATAATAATTCTCTTATTTTATTTGATAGATTTACATTAGAAAACTATAATTTAGTTGTTTTTGCTAAATCTGGATCTGGTAAATCATATGCAATAAAACTAGAAATTTTAAGATATTTAATGTGGGGAATTGACGTTATTGTTATTGACCCAGAAAACGAATATGAATTTTTAGCTGATGGAATAGGGGGGAATTTCTTTAAAATATCTTTAAATTCAGATAATCACGTAAATCCTTTTGACTTGCCGCTGCCAGGGCCTGATGATGACCCTGAAGATATTTTAAGATCTAACACTATAAACTTAGTTGGATTATTTAGGATAATGTTAGGGGGTTTAACAAGTGAAGAAGACAGTATTTTAGACCAAGCCATAACAGAAACATATGCTATAAGAGATATAACCCCGCAATCCGATCCAAATACATGGCAAGAAAATATACCTTTAATGTCTAACTTTGAAGAAATTTT
Source organism: Candidatus Staskawiczbacteria bacterium RIFCSPHIGHO2_02_FULL_34_10 (assembly GCA_001821915.1). GTDB lineage: Bacteria > Patescibacteriota > Minisyncoccia > Minisyncoccales > Staskawiczbacteraceae > VGLO01. The sequence goes on from MHOR01000007.1 coordinate 24,246, forward strand.
AGAAAATATAACCCAAGCAGAATCTTTGGTAAGACGCCTTAAAAAATATACAAGAGGAACTTTTTCTGGATTTTTCAACCAACGGTCAAACATACAAATTGATAAAAGTTTTATAGTTTTTGGAATAAGAGATATGGAAGAGTCCTTAAGGCCTATTGCTCTTTTTATAGTAATGAGATATGTTTGGAACATAGTAAGAACAAACATAAAAAAAAGAATTTTGGTGGTTGATGAAGCTTGGTGGTTAATGCAATCAGAGGATGGCGCTTCATTTTTATTTGGTTTAATAAAAAGAGGCAGAAAATACTGGCTGGGAGTTACCACTATAACTCAAGACATTGAAGACTTTATGAAGTCTCCTTATGGAAAAGCTATTATTACAAACTCTTCACTGCAACTTTTATTAAAACAATCTCCCGCGGAAGTTGATATATTACAAAAAACATTTGACTTAACAGAACAAGAAAAGATGCTTTTACTGGAAGCATCTGTTGGAGAAGGGCTTTTCTTTGCTGGTAAAAAACATGTATATATTAGTATAAAAGCCAGCTATACTGAAGACCAAATAATAACCACTAATCCGGGAGAAGTTGAGAAGATAAAAGAAGCAAAAAGGAGATTAAAACAATCCACAAATTAGTAGTTTTTTAAAGAAATAGTGGTATAATAAACCTATGTTTAAAAAATATAACCACCTAATACTTTTTGTCAGCTTATTTGTCTTGGTATTTTTTGCTTTAACTAATATTCAGTCTGTTTTAGCTCTTGAATTAAATTATCCTACACTCCCAGCTCCATTTAATATTGGGTGGAATGACTGTTCTAGCTCGGTACCATCGCCTACAGGAAATTGTCCGACTTTAACTCAATATATTGCTTATATTTTTTATTTCGCAGTGGTAGTGGCTGGAATAATAGGCGTTTTATCTATAATTATATCCGGCTTTCAAATATTATTATATGCTGGCAATCCATCTGCAATAAGCGCCGCGAAAGAAAGAATTTTTGGCTCTGTTTTAGGAATAATTCTTTTAATGTTTTCTCTTGTGCTTTTGCAAACTATAAACCCGGCACTTGTAAATGTGACTCAATCAGAGTTACTGCTTCAACCTGGACTTTATTATAGGGGTGACAACCCCAATCCTGGACCTACCACCCCCTATGTATATAAACCGGCGTCCACACAATCATCTAATGTATTAACCGATTTACCTGCAGGATTTTCACATCTTTATTATAAATGCAACCCGCCCGGCAAAGCTCTTTTAGTTTGGACATATAGTAGAATAACCTGGAATTTAGACTATGTCGCAAATGGAAATTCAAATGCAACAACATTTCGCATACCATGTGGCTCTTCAATGAGTATAAGTCTTGATTCTGTAATGTCTTTTTATACAGCGTCCGAAGAACCTGGTGTTTATTTCTTTTTAAAAACTGGATGTGAGGGCTCTAGTACTACTGTCTTGCAAGAAAGCGGCCATATACCTGATTTTAGTTATATATATACTGAATTAGAACCACCAGTACTTTCATTAAGAATCGTTAATGAGGGTCTAATTCAAAAATATGCAGTGATTTTAAATAAAGATTATGAATTTAAGAAAGAATGCAGCGCGCCACTTGGAATATTTAGTGGCACAATTGTAACCCCTCCACTCGAAGAAGGTAATTGTATTAATGTGTTGCCTCCCGATAAAGATGGAAATATATTTAATCCTTTTTCTGCATATATTATAAAACAACACGTTCAAGAATATCCGTCTATTTATACCGCTACTTTTTACAGTGGAAATTTAGAGGCTAAATTTGAAAAACCTAATATAAAACAATGGTACTCATACGAGGGGAATATGAATCTTATTTTCACAAATAGGTGGCAAGATTCATCGAGAGTACCTCTGGATGCTTGGTATGCTGACCAATCCAAATGTAAAAATATAGTTGGTGATTACACTTGTTTAAACTATATAGAAAATGATGGATTTTTCAACATTATCCTTTATAGTAGTAATGAAAACGCACCTAATCCTAGTAGAACTAGATCTTGTGAAGTTTTCTTTAGTGAAAATTTAATCGCTGATGACCTTGACCTTCACTCAGATTATAATAATGCAAGTTATATAAATCTTTTACAGGGAGGTAGAAGTTTATATAGAATGGATATTATCCCTTATCCTAAATAATTATTTTAACGGGAGCTAATAACTACACTCCTATTAATTCCTTCTCCTTGACTACCTGTAACAACGTCTTGCCGTTGAGCTAATTCCATATGTATTATTCTTCTTTCATAAGCTGGCATAGGAGGCAGCGCTTTTTTTTCTTTAGTTAAAAACACTTGATCAGCTAGTTCATTAGCTATTTTTTTTAAATACTCAATTTTCCTTTTTTTATAGTCATTAATATCTAGTTTTAAATAAAAACTCTTTTGTAATTTTTTATTTAAAATTATTTTTAAAATTCTCTCTAGTTCAAATAAAGTTTGGCCTTCTTGCCCGATTAAAATTTGTGGCTCCTCTACTTTTATATCTAAGATAATTAGATCTATAATTTCACTATTTTGTAATTGAAAATCAATAATAGGTTGATTGGCCTCTAAAGATTTAGATTTTTTTTCTACAAAAGAAGTATTTAGTTCTATATTAAGAATTTTTATAGTCATTTTGTCTAAAAATTCTTGCAAAATACTTTTAATTTTTTCTAATTCTTCTTGATTTATCATATTTTATTAGGTGGGTTGCGCGCCTTTATTCTTATTAAAAATGAAGTATTGCTGTATTATAGAAAATATTCCGCTTACTATCCAATATAAACCTAGCGCCGAAGGTAGTTTTAAAAGAATTATTATTGTTATAACTGGGAAAATATAAAGCATTTGTTTTTGCATAATAGAAGCCATATTTGCCTCCTTGGCTTGTTTTTTATTTAATTTAGGCGCTAGCATTTTTGTTTGAAAAAACTGTATAATTCCTGCTAATACAGCAAAGGTAAAATTTGGCTTTGATAAATTTACTACATTAAAAAACATCGCATTAATATGAATAGGATTTACAACAAAGTTATATAAACTATTAAGCGCTTCTGGCTTTAATCCCTCCCAAAAAACCCTATATAAAGCAATTAATATAGGAAGCTGTATAATAATTAAAAATAATCCACTAAAGGGATTAATTTTTTCTTTACGATAAAGTTCTAGTGTTTCTTTAGCTTGTTTTTCTTTATCATCTTTAAATTTTCTTTGTATCTCCTCTATTTTTGGTTGTAATAATTGAAGAACTTTTTGGGAATTAAGGGCTTTTACTGAAATAGGATAAAGAATAAATCTTATAATTATTGTTACTAGTATTATTGTTAAGCCAAAATCATGTGTTGGTAGATAGTTATAAATTAAGACCAGAAAGTTAAAGAGGGGACGATATAAAAAAATATCAAAAATATTTACTAAAAATCCAAACATTGCTTATTTATTTAAATTAGATTTAATTTTTCGAAAACTTTAAATATATTACTTTTAACCTCTGAAAATTCTTTTTTTTCAATTCCAAATAAGGCAATGATTATAATATCTAATGGTTTTTTTATGCTATTTGGAGAATTTTTTTTAAAATTATTTAAAATTATAGATCTTAATCTTCTTTTTACTTTATTTCTTACAGTAGCTTTATTGGATACTTTCTTGCTAACTATAAAACCGAAGCGACTTTCCTTTAAATGGTTTTTCATTGTCTTAAAAACTAAAAAATCATTTTTAAAACTCCTGCCTTTTTTAAAAACCAAATCAATATCTTTTTTTTTGGTCAACCTATTTATTTTTGGCAACACGTAAGCTAATTCTTAATTTCTAATTTCTAATTTTGAATAAATTCTAAATGATTTAATTTTAAAAACGTGTTTCTAAAATTTAAAATTCTTATTTTATTCGAAATTCAAAATTCTAAATTCGAATTTAAATTACTATACCGATAACTTCTTTCTCCCTTTAGCCCTCCTTCTTTTAAGAACCTGTTCTCCTTTTTTAGTTTTTTTACGCACTAAAAAACCGTGTGTCCTTTTTCTTTTCTTCTTTTTTGGGTTATATGTAAAACTCATAGATTGTATAATTATTTAGGTTAATATAATATGGGACTATTGGCTAGTATAGTATAAAAAGGCGCTCTGGTCAAATATATATATATTTGATTTAAACTTTTAATTATCATTTTACATTTTAATATTTGCATTTTTAATTTTTATTATTGTGCGTCTTCATTAAAATATACAACACAACTTATCCACAGTTTAATAACATATACGACTATTTTGTTTTGATTTGACTCTTTACTTTAAGGTTGATATTTTATTTATATAATTCAAAGTAATTAAAAATATAAATATAAAAACATGGAAAATAGTGAACTTTGGCAATCAGTTTTAGCTCAGATGCAGCTTCATATTTCTAAGGCAAATTTTGCGACGTGGTTTCAAAATACTAGTATTGTCTCAAAAGAAAGTGAAAAGATTATAATTTCAGTTCCTAATGCTTTTTCTAAAGAATGGCTAAGTAATAAATATTACAAACTAATGCTTAAAACAATGCGCGATATAGACCACACTATAAAAGAGTTAGAATTTACTATTAATCCACAATCCCTGAAAAAAAATATTATCGATAGAAAAACAGAAACCGAAAACGAAAAAATAGATATAGAACAATTAAAATTTGATGAGTTTAAAGTTAATAGGGAAACTAATCTTAATCCCCGTTATACATTTGAAAATTTTGTTGTAGGATCATTTAATGACTTAGCTTACGCTGCAAGCTTAGCCGTCTCAGAAAGCCCAGGACAGGCCTACAATCCATTATTTATTTATGGGGGTGTTGGATTAGGTAAAACTCATTTAATGCAGGCAATTGGTAATAAAATAACAAATGACTCTAAAAAGAAAAAAGTAAAATACACTACCTCTGAAAAACTTGTTTCTAGTATTATTTCAGCTATTAGAAGCAATACAATGGAGTCTTTTAAAGCTAGTTTAGCCCCAATTGATGTTTTAATTGTAGATGATGTGCAATTTATATCTGGCAAAATAAAAACTCAAGAAGAATTTTTTCATGTTTTTAATTCTTTATATGAAAAAAATAAACAAATAATACTTTCTTCAGATAGACCTCCAAACGCTATTCCAGAATTAGAAGAGAGGTTAAGGTCTAGGTTTGAAGGAGGTATGATTGCTGATGTTAATTTACCAGACTATGAAACAAGATTAGTAATCCTTAAAACAAAACTTCAGGAAAAAAACTTAAAACTACCAGAAGATGTATTAGAATATATTGCATCAAATGTTAAAAAAAATATTAGGGAATTAGAAGGAGCTTTAAATAGTTTATTAATTTATTGTAAAGTTAATAACACCCCCACTGTAGAAATAACTAAAAAATTATTAAAAGGTTTTGTTTTTTCGCCTTTTGATATTGCAAATTATAAAAAAATTATTGAAACAGTCGCTAAATTTTATAATTTAGAAGAAAAAAACCTTTTTGACCAAACAAGAAGAAAAGAAATTGTAAAACCAAGACAAATAGCTATGTATTTATTAAGAAAAGAATTAAAATATTCTTTTCCCACAATTGCGAGAAAATTTGGCGGCAAAGATCATACTACTGTAATATATGCATATAAAAAAATATTAAAAGAAAGTGAAGAAAATAATAAACTAACAGAAGAATTAAGTTTAATAAAACAGAGAATATATAGTGGATAATATATATAATAAATCTATTAATTAAAAAATAAAAAATATATTCTATTTATCCCCACAATATATTTATATATTTTTTAACTACTTTATTAACAGTTTATTTATTTTAATTTTATATATATTTTTATAATAAAAAATTACCAAAAATCATTAAAACATTATCTATAATAGTAATAATAATTTAATATATTAATAATTATAATAATTATGAAAATAGAAATATTAAAAGAAAATCTAAAATCTGGACTTGGAATTATAGAAAAAATTATTGGTAAGAATTTATCACTACCTATTTTAGATAATGTTTTAATAGATACAGAAGATAGTTTTTTAGTTTTAACTTCCACTGATTTAGAAACTGCTATTAAATTATGGATTTTAACTAAAATTATAAAAAAAGGCACAGTTGTTGTACCAGCAAAATTTCTTTCTAGTTTTATTTCTTCTTTACCAAACGAAAAAATTATAATGGAATCTAAAGAGCAAAAATTATATGTGGAATGTAGTAATATAAAAACACAAATTCAAGGATATAATACTGAGGACTTTCCAATTATACCTAAATTTAATAACACTGAATTTATAGAAATAGATAATAAAAAGTTTTGCCAAGGATTATCTCAAATAATTGATATTGTTTCTATATCGCAAAATAGGCCAGAAATTTCTGGTATTTATTTTTCTTTCTCAAAAAATAATATTAAAATTGTTGCCACTGACAGTTTTAGATTAGCAGAAAAAAATATCCAACTAGAAAAAAGTGTTAAAAAAGATTTTTCATTTATTTTACCCCAAAAACCAGCAAGAGAAATAATAAATATTTTGAATAGTAAAGAAGGGATTATTAGAATGTATTTTTCTAATAATCAAATATTATTTGAGTTTCCAATGAAAGAGATAGATCACCCTCAACTACAAATTACCTCTCGACTTATTGAGGGTGAATATCCTAATTATCAAGATATTATTCCAAATAAATTTAAAACACTTATTACAATAAAAAGAGATGAATTTTTAAATCACATAAAAACAGCATCATTATTTTCTGGTAAAGTTAATGAGGTTAAACTTTTAATTAATGTAGATAAAAAAGAAGTGGAAGTTTTTGCTAAAAGTCCTGAGATAGGAGAAAATAAATCAAATTTTTCTGTAAAAATAGAAGGGGATCCAATAGAAGTTTCTTTTAATTATAAATATTTAATAGATGGACTTTTAAATATTAAAAGTTCTGAAATAATTTTTAAAATAAGTGAAAAAGAAGGTCCTTGTATTTTAGAGCCAGTTGGAGATAGTAGTTATATTTATGTAGTTATGCCTATTAAATCAATAAACTAAAAATTAAAGGTTAAAATAAAAAACTCGCCTATAGGCGAGTTTTTTATTTTAGTTATTTAAATTGAGCCACTTTTTAATACCTTCTTCCCATTGAATATACATAGGATCTGAATTTGGATTTTGGATTGGCTGACCTAATGGATTATTTTTATCTATATAATGTAAAATACTATGTGGCTCTTCTCCTTCTGGAAATTTTCCAAGTAAGATAGGATTTATATTTTGGATAGGATCTGGTTTTATAAAATTTTCTATTTCGTGGGAGTTTAATGATTTTTCTATAACTTTTCTCCATATAGGGGCTGCTAAACCAATGCCCGTTTTCTTATTTGTTGAAGAATTATCATTATTACCAACCCAAACTCCAACAACTACAAATGGACTATATCCTATTGTCCATGCGTCATTATAATATTGAGTTGTACCTGTTTTAGCAGCAACTTGGTATTTATCAAAATATAAAGCATTGTTTTGGCCAAACATTGGAGTTCTTGCATTATTATCTGACAATATATCATTAATTTTTCTTGCTGTTTGAGTATCTAAAACTTTTGTGGATTGTTTTGTATTTTGTTCTATTATATTTCCATTATTATCTTCTATTTTTAAAATACTCACAGGTGGAGTTTTTAACCCCTCTGTTGCAAAAATACCATATGCAGATGTAATTTCTAGTAATGTTACCTCTCCACCCCCTAAAACCAAAGATAATCCATATTTATCTGGTTCATTTAACGTTGTAATACCAAACGAACGCGCAGTTTCTAAACTATCTTTTAATCCACTTAAATATAAAAGCTCTACGGAAGGGATATTAAGAGATTGAGCTAAAGATGATCTTAAGGAAATCATCCCTCTATTTTTACCGTCATAATCTTGTGGATGATAACAATCTAATCCATATTTATCTTTTTCTTGAGTACTATCGGGATTACAATTTAAATTAAATTCTGTCTTAACGTCCCATAAAATAGTGTCTGGCGTATATCCTTTTTTAAGCGCAGTGGCGTATACAAATGGCTTAAAAGAAGATCCTGGTTGACGAAGACCGAGCGTTGCTACATCAAATTTTGGATCAAATAAACAACTACCGCTTGCTTTTTCATCACACCCTTTTGGATAAGAATCTTCAAAATAATCTTTTGACCCTATTAAGGACAAAATTTCTCCTGTTTTAGGATCAATAACAACTATAGCTGTATTATTAGCATCAAATTTCACATTTGTTTTATCTGCCTCTTTTACCACTTCTTCGGTATAGTTTTGTAGTTCCCAGTCTAGTGTTGTATAAACTTTTAACCCCTTTTGCTGTAGAAAATCTTGGCCATATTTATTCTCTAAATATTGCTTTATATACATTACAAAATGAGGGGCTTTAATTGGCGTTAAGGAATCAGAGAAGTTTAAGCTTTCTTCTTTGGCTTGTGATAATTGTTCACTATTAATATAGCCAAGATCTTTCATTCTTTCTAAAATAGTATCTTTTCTTTTTAAAAGCAAGTTTTTATGTGAACCGTATGGCGAATAGTAGCTAGGAGCAGGTATTAGCGCGGTTAGGACAGCACTTTGCGCTAAGGATAAATTAGACGCAGATTTATTAAAGTATGTTTGGCTTGCTGCTTCAATACCATAGGAGTTTTCACCAAAAGGTATTTCATTTAAATACCAATTAAAAATTTGGTCTTTAGAATATCTTCTTTCTAGTTCTATACTTAAAACTACTTCCCTCACCTTTCTTGATAGTGTTTTTTGTTTAGTTAAATAAACTGATCTTATTAATTGCTGTGTTATTGTTGACGCGCCAGTGCTGGCTTTTTGAAGCTTTAAATCAATTAATACAGACCTTATAATTGCTAAAAAATCAATTCCGCCATGCTGATAAAATCTATAGTCTTCAGAAGCTAAAACAGCATGTTTTAAATTATCTGAGATTTTATCAAATGAAATAATTTCTCTTTTTTCTTCTCCATAAATATCATACAAAAGAAATTTGCCCGTCCTATCATATATTTTAGTGGACTGTATAAATGGGCTTTCAGTAAACTTTTCTGGTCTAGGTAGGTCATAAGTATAGTAGAAAAATAAAAACAAAACAAAAAGCGCCAAGGCTAAAAGTAAAAAAGCCAGCCATTTTCCGATTAATAATAAAATTCTTATGTTCTTATTTTTTACCATCTAATTATGTTATTAATTTATTCTCCCACTAACATTAGTGATTTTAATCTTTTTAAACCTTATTTTATTGTTATATTAGTATCATAGACTAGTCTATGATACTGCTTTCGTTGTTGTTTGCACCCCTGCCGACGGAGCGACGAGGAAATTATTCTATTATAGTCTAAAACAACAATTTTACACAATTTTCTAATAAAAGCAACTCTTTTAGTAAAAAACAAAAACCCTATTAAAATAGGGTTTTTGTTTTTTTTGTCTAATTTATTCTTCTTCGTCGGGCAATATTTCTTCCTCCTCATCATCTTTTTCTTCTTTCTCATCATCTTTCGCTTCATCTTCACTTTCTTCATTGTCATCTATA
>MHOR01000007.1:33880-54904 GCA_001821915.1 Candidatus Staskawiczbacteria bacterium RIFCSPHIGHO2_02_FULL_34_10
AATCTCACATTAATTTATTAGTACAGATTTATAAACTAGCGTGTCATTGGTAAATTGGGATCACTTTATTTAATTTTTTATTTATGTCTTGTTCCTATTATATTTTTTCATACATTATTGTCAAGTCCAAACTTCTTCACACCCTGTTAGAAGTTATGGTAAAAAATAATTTATTATAAATTATTTTTTATTTATTCATTAGTATTTTTAGTTTAGTTAAATATTTACTCATTAAATTTTTTATATATCTTATCTAAACTTCTAACGGGGCACCCCCCTTATAGATTATAAAGTAAAATCTTTTAAAAATGCGCAAAGAGCTATACCTAAAGCATCAAAAGCGTCGTCTTTTTTTCTGTTTTTTTCTTTTAGATTGAAACTGCTCAAATCAAGTAGTTGTTTTGTCATTTCTTGCACCTGCCTTTTTTCTGCCTTACCAAAACCTACCACTGTCATTTTAACCTGCAATGGAGTGAACTCACAAATAGAAATATTGCTTTTTGCGGCTGATAATAAAATAACTCCCTTCGCTTGACTAACAGGTATAGCAGTTTTAAGGTTTTTAAAAAAATACAAACTTTCAATAGACACTACGTCTGGCTTATGTTTTTCAATTAATATATTAACTTGTTGGTGTATTATTTTTAGTCGTTCTCCCATAGAATCTGATTTATTTGTGATAATACACCCAAAATCAATAACTTTTGGTTTTTCGTTGCGGTCTTGTCTTAAATGTTTAGCTTTTTTAGTGGAGATAATTCCATAACCTGTTATTGCGATACCAGGATCTATACCAATAATAATCATATTAAGATTAATTTAAAGTTCAAAAATCAAAGTTCAAAATTTAGGTATCAAAAATTTGTAAAAACAAATTTTTGATTAATTTTGCACTATTATTTTGCATTTTTAATTTTATTCAAATCTTAAAAATTAATTTTTAAGATTTGAATAGATATCTTGTATAGCGTCATTTTCGTCTAGCGCCTCAAAAAGTTTTTGACTTTTTTCTTTATCTTTTTCATCTATGATAACTTCTTCCTTAGCAACCCAATCTAGGGAGCTGGATTCTATTATTAAACCCTTTTCTTCTAGTATTTTTTTAATTATTTCTAAGTCTTCTGGTTTTGTATATACACAAAGCATATTTTCCCGCCACTTTACATCATCTGCGCCAACTTCTATTACTATTAACTCTAATTCTTCTTTTAGTTTTGTTTCTGGGTTTATAACAATAAATCCTTTTCTTTTAAACATCCATTTTATCGCGCCCTCGCCTGCCATTTTACCGTTGTATTGGCTCAAAATACCTTTTATTTCGCCTAAAGTTCGATTTTTATTATCGGTTATTCCATCCATAATAATAGCAACTCCTCCTGGCCCAAGTCCTTCAAATGAAACCTCTTCTAAATTTTCACCTACCAATTCGCCTGTGCCTTTTTTAATAGCCCGTTCAATATTTTCCTTAGGCATATTAAATTTTTTTGTTTGTTCAATGGCTGTTTTAAGTTTAGTATTAATAAGCGGATCTGGACCACCTTCTTTTACAACAATAGTAATAACACGGGCAAGCTTTGAAAAAAGCTTTCCCCTTTTAGCATCATTAGCGTTTTTAGTAGCCGCAACGGTTTTAAAGTGACTATGACCTGACATTTTTTTTAAATATTTTTAGTTTTAGTAATAAAATTATTATCGCCGAAATTATAGTAATTGCAATTGCAATGAAAAATAAAAACCAAGGATTAAATGATTGTTTAGTTATTTTAATAGTATCACCAATAGCCACAGTCGCCATATTTACATTATCATTATTACCAACTTTTATGGATTTTGACAATACCGCAGTAGTATTATTTATAGTAATATTATTTTTCATTCCAGGAGTTAAGTTTTTACTCCATTGCCAGCCCACATCGTTACGCGAAGCGTTGCTGGTGGGCCAATCAGAAGGCGCCCCATTAGAAACTTCATTTCTAACGGGATAAATTTTATTGTAAGATTGGTTTTTAGGAGCATTTTTATAAGATATAGAATCAGCAATTTCTTTATTAGGCAAAATTAAGTCTAAGGTATCTTTGTCATTATTTAAAGTTATTTTTGTTTCTGGTCTCTTTAAGATAAAATATTCATCAGCTTGTAGTTTTGTTTCTTTTGGAAAAACATAAATTGTAATTGATCCTTCTTTATCTTGAAGCGACCAGCCAGATATGTCGACAGTAAAATTATTTAAATTATATATTTCTATCCACTCATTAGTTTCATCACTGCCTTCTGGGGCAGGAATAATTTCATTAAGCAAAACACCACTTGGGTATACTTTTATATCAGGAGTCTCTTGCGACTCTACATTGATTTTAATTTCTACATCGGCCTCTTTTTGGGTTGGCGGACTTTCTATTGTCCTAGAGCTGTTTTTTGCCTTTGGGGTGCCATTAGGACTATCACTCGTCTGCCACGCGCCAGTATCAGTTCTTTCCATAGTTTGTTTTGTAGTATTATCTCCCGCAGGCCAATTTAAAGTAAAAGCTAAATCATTAATTAAATTATTCGCATTATCATATAATTCCAAAGATTGACCACTATTATTTAATGCTCCTTTATAAATAAAATCAGCTGTAATATTAGGGACAGAATCATCGTCAGTCCTTTCTAACAAATAAAATCCTTGTATGGGTATTTGCCCAGTCAAATAGACTTTTATTTTATTGTCAGTAGTTTTTAATAGCCAGCCGTCTAAATTAATAATATTTGAAGTAGTATTTTTTAATTCTATCCATTCGTTGTTTATGGAGTTAGTGTTGCCCATCCATGCAATTTCATTAATAATTATGTCGTTTTGAGCTACTGCTTTTGCCACATCAAAAACAGTAAGAGATGTAAAAATAAGTAAAGGTAAAAAAATCTTTTTCATATATTAATTATACAAAAAAACTGACTTAATTAAAACCTCCTTATTTTACTATCAGACCTATTAATTAAAGATTTTTCTATTGCGATTTCAAAATTTCATAACAGAAAACTTTAATCAGTAGGCCTATTGAATGAAAGTTTTAATATGATATTATTCTATTATTAATTCAAAACATTTAAAATTATTTTTATGAAGGCATTAGTATTTGATAAAAGTAAACTCTCATGGGAAGATTCAAGGGGTTTTGAAAAGGTTGAGGTTTTAGACCCAATTATTAATGAACAACAAAATCCTTCTGATGCAAATTATATTATAATTAAAGTAATGTATGCTGGAGTTTGCGGAAGCGATCGAGGTATTTGGAACCGCACTGCTTTTGGCGACCAAATTCTTAAAAGTTTAGAAAAAGAAAAAAATGATGTGCGTATAATTGGCCATGAATTTTTTGGTGAAATTATAACTGTTGGCTCAAATGTAGGGTCTTTAAAAATTGGCGACAAGGTTGCTTTTGAATCCCACTTAATTTGCAAAAAATGTTTTCAATGTAAAAATAAGCAAGAGAATGTATGTTCTAATCAATTAATTTTAGGAATTAGCCATAATGGAGGATTCGCTGAGTTTGCTAAGATCCCTGCTTATGTTGCATGGAAAACTGACATCAATAAAATTCGTCCTGAAATAGCTGTATTGCAAGAGCCTTTTGGAAATGCGGTTCATGCAGCATCAAAGGTAAATATAAAAGACAAATCAGTTGTTATTTTTGGATTAGGTCCAATAGGATTATTTTTACTTTTAATTTTAAAACATCTTGGGGCAAAAATTATTATTGGTGTTGAAGTAAACGAAAAAGCTATTAAAATTGCAAAGGATTTAGGCATAGATCATATTGTAAAAATTAAAAAAAGTATTGACTCAAAGGATTATTCATACAACAAAGAGGTAGTTAAAAAGATAATAGAGATTACCGGGGGGTTAGGCGAGGATGTGGCTTTTGAAATGGCGGGTGCTAATAATTCTTTAAATAATTGTATTAAATCTGTGAGGCGTGGAGGAGATGTTGTTTTATTTGGCTTAAAAAACGCAAATTTTATTATAGAAGATTTTACCGAAATAGTGATGAAGGGAATCACTTTACATAGTGTGGCCGGTCGTCAAGTTTGGAAAACATGGGAAATGACAAAAAATATTCTTGAAAATAATAACATACAAGACAAGCTTTGGAATATAGTTTTAGAAGGGGGTAATGAAACTATTGTTGATTTTAAGGATTATAATAAGGATTTATTTGAGAAAAAAATGGCCGAGCATACTAAAATTTTATTAAAGTTTTAAAAAGTAAAAAATATGTTTAAAAATATAAAAAAACAATTTCAAGATGAGATTTTGAAAATAAAAGAAAGCGGGATGTATAAAGACGAAAAAATTATCGAAGGAATGCAAGGAACAGAGATTAAAGTTGAAGGGAAAACTTTTTTAAATTTTTGCGCTAATAACTATTTAGGTTTAGCTTCATCTAGAGAATTAATTAATGTTGCAAAAAAAAATTTAGATAATTATGGATTTGGAATGGCTAGTGTAAGGTTTATTTGCGGAAACTCAACAGTCCATAAAGATTTAGAGAATGAAATTTCTAAGTTTTTTGGCACTAGTGACGCATTGCTTTATACTTCGTGTTTTGATGCCAATGCAGGTTTATTTGAGGCAATATTAAAAGAGGGCGATGCAGTTTTAAGTGACGAACTAAATCATGCTTCAATTGTTGATGGAGTAAGATTATGTAAAGCTGATAGGTTTATTTACAAACATTCAGATATGCAGGACTTAGAAGATAAATTAAAATCTTTGGGTCAGCGTAATAAAATATTAATTGCTTCAGACGGTGTTTTTTCAATGGATGGAGACACTGCTAAAGTAGTATTATTATGTGATTTGGCAGAAAAATATAGGACAATGCTAATGATTGACGATTCTCATGCCAGTGGAGTGTTAGGACAAAGCGGTAGAGGGAGTGTTGAAGGATTAATGGATAGAGTTGATATTTTAACTTCTACTTTTGGTAAGGCGCTGGGCGGAGCTGGTGGAGGATTTACTACGGGGCGCAAGGAAATTATTGAATATTTAAAGCAAAAAAGTCGTACTAGTCTTTTTAGTAATAATTTACCCCCTATGATTGCGGGAGCGGCCCTGTATATACTTTCTAATTTTGATAAAGAATTTAATAGTTTACGTCAAAAATTAATAGAAAATACAAAATATTTTAGGGATCAAATGCAAAGCCTTGATTTTAATTTAGGGGGAGATGGAAGTCACCCAATTACTCCAGTTATGTTATTTGATGAAAAACTTACTACTGATATGGCACAAAAACTATTTTTAAATGGAATTTATGTGCGAGGCTTTACATATCCTGTAGTTCCAAAAGGTAAAGCGCGTATTCGTATACAACTTTCTTCTAGTCACACTAAAGAGCAAATAGATAAAGCAATTGAAATTTTTGCAAAAATAGGCAAAGAAATGGGAGTTATAAAATAATATCTGTGAAATTTTAAAAAATCGCTACTTATAAGTAGCGATTTTTTAAATTAATGAGTCTTGTTTATTATATTTTAGGCCTAAGTGAGCGTAAGCAAGTTTTGAGGCAATTCTGCCTTTTGGCGTTCTTTCAATAAAACCACATTGCATTAAATAAGGTTCGTACATATCTAAAATAGTATCCTCTTCTTCTAATGCCGCCGCCGATAATGACTGTAATCCAACAGGTCCGCCGTCAAACTTTTCAATAAGCGCCAATAAAATTTTTCTATCACCTGGCTCTAATCCCATTTGGTCAACTTCTAAAGAATATAAAGCATGTTCTGTAATCTCTTTTGTTGCTATTCCTGTGCCGTGCACCTCTGCAAAATCCCTAACTCTTTTTAAGAGTCTATTTGCTATTCTTGGAGTAAAGCGTGATCTTGCCGCAATTATTTTAACTGATTCTGACTTAATTTGGACCCCTAAAATTCTAGCTGATCTTTCAATTATTTTTTCAATGTCTTCTGGTTTATAAAAATTGAGCTGGAATGTGGCGCCAAAACGGTTTCTTAAAGGCGCTGATAAAAGCCCTGGTCTTGTGGTGGCTCCTATTAACGTAAAATGAGGTAGAACTAGTTCCATAGTGCGCGCCATTGGGCCTTTTCCTAAAATTAAATTCAATTTATATTCTTCCATTGCAGGATATATATATTCTTCTATAGTTTTGTGCATCCTGTGAATTTCATCTAAAAATAAAACATCTCCTTCCGATAAATTAGTTAAAATTGCCGCTAGGTCTCCAGCTCTTTCAATGGCAGGGCCTGAAGTTACTCTAATTTTTTTACCCATTTCTAATGCTATTAAGTAGGCTAAAGTAGTTTTTCCAAGTCCTGAGTTTCCATAAAACAATAAATGGTCAGGGGACTGACTTCTTTGTTTTGCCGCAGTAAGAATTACTTTTAGATTCTCTTTAATTTTATCTTGGCCAACATAATCGTGCCAATTTTTAGGGCGCAAAGCAGAATCTAGGACTTCTTCCTCGGCATCCGTTTTTTTGTCTGCCTGATCGGTAGGCAGGCCTAAAATACTTGACATATAGGTTATAAGGTGATATAATGGATATACTGGGTAAAAACGGTCATTTTTAAAATTGAATACTAAAAACTAGCTAATTTATTTCTAAAACAGCTCTGGAGTTGGAGGTCTTATATGGGCTTTCCTTAGTTTATGGATAGTTTTGCTCCGGCTCAACTAAACAAGGCCTACTACTTAATAATTATTCTACTCGAGACGCGAGGCGCAATTGGCAAAGCCAATTCGCCCCATCTGTAGCAAATTGAATCTTTTGGCTAAAAATTCCTAAAAGCTTCGCGGCTTACACTCTGTGTAAACCTTGTCGCTTTTGATAATTTTTCGCTTCAAAATATTCAACTTTCGTCACGAAAAATTATTAAGTAGTAGGCCTTTCCTCAGGAAAACCTTTACTTGTATCCCAGATACAATGCTCCTCCAACTCCAGAGCTGTTTTTATTTTTAAATTTTCCCTTTATACTCTTCTGCTAGTCGTTCGAGGGCTTCAACTAATGGTACTGATGCATAATAGCTTAAATTATTTTCTATATAAAATTGTTTGATTTTTTCAAATTTTTCGCGATCCTTCTTCTTAATAAGATTGCCTTCTTTTTCCTTTCTAGTTGCAGAGCCCGCAGACGGGAGTTCCGGTAAAGCCGGTAACTCTCGCGTCTCGCCAGGCAATTTTTCAAAAGAAAAGTTCTGCAACTGGTTTGTATATCACTAAAGCAAGGGCGTTTTACCAAAAGAGCGTCTCAGAGGCGCCCCATTGTGGGCGCCGAGAGTCAGACGCGGCTAAAATATGCAAAGCATGTAATTTTAGACGACGTCGTGCTCTTTTGGTAGAACGCACGAAGCGACCCCCTATTCGTCTGCTTCAACAACTTTTTTAACTTCTTTTAGTGTTGTTTCTCCTAATACAATTTCGATTAATCCAGATTGATATATAGTTACCATACCTTTTTTAATTAATAATTCTTTAATTGATGCAACTGAAGGACTGGTTAAAATGAATTTTTCCATTTGGGCGTCAATTAAAAATACTTCAAAAATTCCTTTCCTTCCTTTGTATCCTGTAAAATTACAGATTTTACATCCCCCTTCTTTTATCTTTGGTATTTTTATTTGATTTAAATTTTTAGAAATTCCAATTTCTTCTAATATATTTTCTGGTATATTCTTCAAACCTGTTTTAATTTCCACCAATTCTTCTTTTGAGGGTTTTACTAATATAGAACATTCTTTGCAAATTTTTCTCACTAGTCTTTGACCAACAACCATTTTTAAAGCAGAGGCTACTGAAGACAAATCAGCTCCCAAGTCAATTAATCTTGGAATTGTACCGGCAGCGTTATTCGTATGGATAGTGGATAATACAAGATGTCCGGTTAATGATGCTTGCAGGGCGATTTTAGCGGTTTCTAAGTCTCTAATTTCACCGACTAAAATAATATCGGGGTCTTGCCTTACAATAGACATTAACCCTTCTGAAAAATTATATCCTTTTTCGGGCGCCACTTGAGTTTGCGAAATACCGGTTAAGTGATACTCAATCGGGTCTTCAATAGTAATAATTTTAATTTCTGAATTTTGAATTTGTAATAAAAAGGCGTACAGCGTAGTTGTTTTTCCAGAGCCAGTAGGGCCAGAAACAACGATCATCCCATTGGGTCGTTTAATCTCTTTTTCCAAAATTCTATATAAATCTTTTCTTAACCCAAGCGCGCTTAACTCAATTAAATTTTTAGGATTTAAAATTCTAATAACTATTGATTCGCCATATTCGGAGGGTAGGCTAGATGTTCGCATTTCAATTAAGGCATTTTCTACCACAACGGTAAACCTGCCATCTTGTGGTTTTTCTGTAATATTTAATTTAATTTTTGATAAAAGTTTTATACGAGAAAGTAAATTATGGTATGTTTCTTGACTAAAAAATGTAATATCCTGTAAAACACCATCAAGTCGTATTCTTATTCTTACCTTGTCCTCCTGTGGTTCTATATGAATATCAGATGCGCCAATTAATATAGCGCCAAATAAAATAACGTCCAAAAAGTTAGTAGTATTTTGAGTGATATATTCTTTAATTTTTTTACCGAAATCAGCAGTATTTTTAACAGATTTTTTAATATCAGTAGCTATCTCCTTTGTAATTATTACAGACCCTAATGATTTTTTTATTTCTTCCATGTGTTTTATTGTAATAATTTTAAAATACTATTCTTTACTGACCGTATATCTTGCTCAGGAATTGATATAAATAACCAATCATTTTTAACCAAACTTTTTTTACCCTGAGCGAAGCCGAAGGGTTGGCTTTCTGCTATCTTATGTAATAGATCAGTTTTTTTAGAATAAAAAAATCCTTTTATTGTAGAGGCCGAAGCATGGCTTTTCCATAGTACTAGCATATTGTTCCGTATACCAAGCCCTTTAATTTTTTCTATGATAAAATTTGCTTCGGTTTCTGCAAAGTTGTAAAAGTCATCAAATTCTAATGTTGCGACCGATACATTATTTTCAGTGTCAGCTTTTAGATTTTGAAACACTTTTTCTAGAAAATTGATTTCTTTATCAGTTGCTTTATATAAATTTTCAATTATTTGTTGATAATGAGCGCCGTTTCTAATTAAACTTCCTGAAAGTTGAAATACTTCTGGATTTGTTTTTACGCTTTTAAAGTTTTCACAATATATTATCAAGCTTACTAAGAGGCAATTAGCAATATTACCTTTAATTAACTTCTCATCAATAGATTTTATAACTTCAATTACTATTTCAGATAAAGAGGAACCTTTAAGTAAGTTATAGTTGCCAAATTTTAAATTCTCTTGATGATTGTCAATATTAATAATAGGAGAGTTTAATAAAAATCCAAAAGAATCCAGTTTATCCGATAATTGCTTATGAAAATCTTGTATTCCTAAAGTTATTATAGCGTCTGGCTTTGCATCTGAAAAATAAAATAAAACACCGTCTTTTTTTAATTGTCCCCTATCTACGGTTAAATGTATTTTTAAGTTTTCTTCACTTTTTTCATAATAAATTTGAGATATATCCGCTAAAGATCTTGGAATAGATATTACAAAATTTTTAGGTGAGGAAATAAAGTCTAATGGGGGCACTAAAAAATTCAATTTTTCTGGAAATTCCTCAACAATTAAGTTTACATTTTTGCCTAATTCTTTTAAAGTATAAAAAAGAGCTAATGCAGCGCTTAAGCTTTCTGGCTCATTATTTTGTGACGGAATCACACAAATATTCTTTGCTTCATTAATAAGTTTTTTTAACTCATCTGATAATTCCATAGTGTTTATTAGTTATGGTTTCAAACTATATTATTTCATTAAATAAATCAAGTGGAGAATGAATAAAAAATATATAACAAAAAGTTTTCAGGAAACACAAAGGCTTGGACAAAATTTGGCGCGCCAAATTTTGTCCGGAAAATCACAAAAATTTGGGGTGGTTTTGGCATTGAGTGGAGATTTAGGCGCAGGAAAAACCACTTTTTTACAAGGATTTGCAAAAGGCTTGGGCGTGAAAGAAAAAATATTAAGCCCAACATTTATATTGATGAAAAAATTCAAAATCCTGAAAACCTGTGTGCCTCAAAATGGACGGCCGTCCATTTTGAGGCACAAGTGGTTTTACCATTTTGATTGTTATAGGCTGGAGAGTCCAGAACCCACCTCCGCCAAAGACTACGGCGTGGCAAAGGAAATTTTAGATTTAGGTTTTAAAGAAATTATTTTAAATCCGCAAAATATTGTAGCTATTGAGTGGCCAGAAAAGATTTCACAAGTTTTACCTAAAGATATTATTTCAATTATATTTAACCACAAAGAAAAAACGATGCGAGAATTGACAATTAAGGAATAGAGTAATAGTTTATAGTCAGCCCTTTTTCAAGCTGCTTAATTTTTTGTGGAGGATTTAGAAATGAAAAAAAATTTTACGGCTGGAGAATTTTTAAGAAATATAAGAAATAAAAAAGCCGAATCTCAAGCAAAAATCGCTCGTAGGGCTGGATTAACTAATGCTGCTATTAATAAAATTGAAGGAGGTAGCTTGAAAGTTTCCATCAAAAGCATTGATAGAATTTCCACAGGATACCAATTAACAAACGAAGAAAGGGAACAGTTAATTGTTCTTTGTGGTTTTTCCGAAGAGGATCTTTTAGGAGATTTCTATAAAAAAGAAACCAAGATTTCAGATGAAAGGTTAATTTTTGAACTTTTACTTCGTCCAAAAAAGATTCAAAACAGAATATTTAAAGTGATAGATTTGTGGAATTCATTATTCATTACAAGAAAATAATAGCATCATAAAATAACTTTAAGATAAACCGCGGGGAACTAGCGGTTTTTTATAAAAAATTATTGACAAATTATAGTCATTGATTATGATGTATTAGTGTTGCTCTTTGTTTTTTAGAAAAAAGGAGAAAATTATGAACAATCTTAGTAAGACACTAAATTGTAATGATATTTTTAGGGATTTATATAATCCTTGGGGAAGCCGAAAAAATAATATTCTAGATGATTATGCGCTTTTATTAAATGGATTGGCTTCAAAGTGTTGTATTTGTGATAGGATTGTAAAAGAAGGATGGCTATCATCTGTAAATGGTCGGGATTATTGTCCTGCTCACAAATCAAAACTAAATTAATTTTTTCTTTTTTATATTATAACCGCTTGGTTTTGCCAGCGGTTTTTGTTTGGAAAAATTGGTATAGAGATTATTTTATGATAGAATATTTTTATGGAAGATAATAAGAGGTTAATAATTATTGATTCAAGTTCACTGATTTATCGAGCTTTTCATGCATTACCTCCTTTAACTAATAAAAAAGGGCAACTAACCAATGCGGTGTATGGATTTTTACTGACCTTATTTAAAGCAATAAAAGATTTGGAGGCTAATTACATTGTGGCGTGTTTTGATACTCCAAAACCAACATTTCGCCATGAAAAGTATATTGAATACAAAGCGCATAGAGCCAAAACTCCAGATGGCATCGTTTCGCAAATGCCTATTATTAAAGAAGTGTTAAAAGCTTTTAATATTCCTATTTTTGAGAAAGAAGGTTTTGAGGCAGATGATTTAATAGCTACGATTGCCATAAAAAATCAAGATAACGCAAAAGTATATATTGTAAGCGGAGACCTAGATAACTTACAATTAGTTAATGAAAAAATAAAATTATATACACTGGGCAGAGGTATTAAAGATACTATCATATACGACAGTAAAAAAGTTTTTGAAAGATTTGGCGTGACACCAGATCAAATGAACGATTTTAAAGCTTTAACCGGAGACAATTCAGATAATATTCCTGGAGTCAAAGGAATTGGTAAAACCACGGCGGCTGATATTATTCAAAGATTTGGAAGTATTAAAAATTTATATGAAGAGCTTTTAACTGACACCGCTATCCTAAAGCCGAAAGTAAAAGAAGCATTAAGGGCCAATAAAGAAAAAGCCCTTTTATCTTTAGAATTAGTTAAGACTATTAAAGATATTGAAATAGATTTTAATTTAGAGTCTTGTAAATTTGGAAACTTTGACCTTCAAAAAGTAAAAAATATTTTTAGTGAATTAGGTTTTTATAGTCTTATAAATAGGTTAGATCCTTTATTTAAAGAAGTTGATGTAAAAAGCTAATTATTTTTAACAGCTGGATATTAAAAATATAGTATTGTATAATTAAAAAAGTAATTTATGAAACAGAACTAATAGTTAATTAAATTTATGTTAAAAATTTCTCTTAAAATAGCGTATCCAATAATTTTAGCGGGTGTTTTTGTAATAATTGCATTTATAGGATTTAACTATGAAAACTTAAATATTAATTTTTTCGTTATTTTTTTATTTCTTATTATATATATCTTTTTATTTGGATTTGCCACAGGTCAGAATTTTGCAGTGCCTTTTAAAAAAATATTACAAGGCGCGGATGATTTAGCCAAAGGAGACTTAAAAAGCAGAATTTATATAAAAAGCAATGATGAATTAGGTCAATTAGCTATTATTTTTAATCAAATAGCCGAGGATCTTGAGCAAAGTAAATCAGAGACAGAAACAACAGGAAAATCGGTTGATATAAAAGTAAAAGCTAGAACACAGGCATTGGAAGAAATAATAAATGCCTTAGAACAAAAAATAAAGAATAGAACGCTAGAACTTCAAAGGGTATCTGATGAGTTAGAAAAGTTTAGAAGACACCCAAAGTTAAAAGAAAGTGAAGTTATAATGACAAAAAAGAACCCAAAAGATTCTAAAAAAGAATCAATTGAGTCTGAAGTAGAAGAAGTTTAAAAAAATAAAAATGCCAGAATTGCCAGAGGTAGAAACAACTGTAAAAGGGTTAAGTAAAAAGGTCCTTAAAAGGACCTTTATTAATGTCTGGTCAGATTGGGAAAAATTAGTAAAAAAACCAAAAGATTTTAAATTTTTTAAAAAAGAGTTAAATGGTAAAAGTATAAATAAAGTTTGGCGCAGAGCAAAAAATGTAATTTTTGAATTATCAGATGGCTATTCTCTTTTAGTGCATCAAAAAATGACAGGACACTTAATGGTTGGTAGATGGAAGTTAAAAAATAAAAAATGGAAACCAATTAAAAAGGGGCCACTAGAGGAAAAAATAAATACATTTTTGCACATAATATTTTTCTTAGATAATGGCGATATGATTGCTTTGTCCGATGTTAGAAAATTTGCGAAGGTTGAATTATGGAAAACAGCTGATTTATTGAATTCTTTGGAGTTTAAAAAATTAGGACCCGAGCCATTAGAAAAAAGTTTTACATTTAAAAAGTTTAAAGAAGTCTTAAAAGATAAAAAGGGTAAAATAAAACAGGTATTAATGGTTCCAGAAGTAATCGCGGGAATAGGCAATATTTATTCAAATGAAGCTTTATGGTGGTCAAAAATACATCCAGAAAAAAGTACGATCAAGCTAAGCGAAAAAGAATTTAAATCACTTTATAGCGCCGTGGTAAAAGTTTTAAAAATGGGTGTTAGCTTAAGGGGCGAAAGTTTTTCTGATTATAGAGATGTCGAGGGTAAAAAGGGACACTTTGACACTGAAAGGAGGGTATATAAAAGGGAAAAGGAAAGGTGTCAAAGGTGTAAAACAATGATTATCCGTAAAAAATTTGGTGGCAGGAGCGCATTTTTTTGCCCCAAGTGTCAAATTCTAAACTCTAAATCCTAAATAAATCCAAAACATGAAAAATCAAAACTCAAAAAGGTATGATTTAGGTGATCGGACATTAGAGTTTGCCAAGAGGGTGGTTGCATATGTCAACAGGTTGCCAAGGACTATTGCCAATATTGAAGTTGGTAAGCAATTAGTGCGTTCGTCTGGCTCGGTCGGTGCTAATTATATTGAAGCAGAAGAGTCTTTAAGTAGAAAAGATTTTTGTATGAGGATAAAAATATCCAGGAAAGAGGCCAAAGAAAGTAGATACTGGATTTTAATAAGTGAGCCAATAGCACAGCAGCAATTAGAGAAAGATATTTTAGTTCAAGAAGGGACAGAGTTAACAAAAATTTTCGGCGCAATTATTGAAAAGTCAAAATAATATGAATAAGAGAATTGCCATTATTGGCATAAGCGGATCGGGTAAAAGTACCCTTTCCAGGAAAATTGCAGAGAAAACCAGATTGCCACTTTTTCATATGGATACCCTTTATTGGAAAGCAAACTGGCAAGCAGTGCCTGAATCAGAGTATTTGAAGGCGCACGAATTGCTGGTGGGACGATCCGAATGGATTATTGAGGGGTATATTGATGGTAAGATGGCGAATCGCCTTAAAAATACTGATTTGGTAATATATTTGGATTATTCTGGGTTTCGTTGTGTCTGGCAGTTGATACTGCGTCGGTTAAAATACGATAAGAAAAACAGGCCAGAGTTGCCCAAGGAAGCACTGGAAAGATTAAAGCCAAGTTTTTTCTGGATGGTATTAAAAGGGGGTGAGCGCATGGGTATTGAAGAAGCGATTTCAAATGGTAATCCGACAAATTTAAAAAGGTTTTATTCTTACAAGCAACTCAAACAATTTTTAGCAAAAGAATTTTAAATTTTTATATTTTGTGTTTGTTTAGAATTTAGAGTTTAGGATTTAGAGTTTTAATGTTATGATTATATTTTTATATGGACAAGATTCATATAGGTCTAAAGAAAAGTTAAATGAAGTAGTGGATCACTATAAAGAAGTCCCTAAAAGCGGGTTAAATTTAATATATATAGATGCCAGCCAAGTAAGTTTCCCAGATTTTTATAGCAATTTTAAAATTTCATCAATGTTTGGTGAAAAGAAGTTAATAATTTTAAAAGAGTTATTTTCAAATAAAATATTTCAGGATAATTTTTTAAACGAAATTAAAAATATAGAATCTTTTAAAGATGTTATTGTTGTGTATGAAAACCAAGAGATTGACCAAAGGTTGAAAATTTTTAAAACATTAACGAAGGAATGCAAATCACAAGAGTTTAAACAATTAGATGCTAAGGGTTTAAAAAATTGGGCGCAAAAAGAATTTGAAAAATATAACGCAAAAATTAATATGGATGCTATAGACCTTCTTTTAAGTTATGTGGGCAGTGACTTGTGGCAACTTTCAAATGAAATTAAAAAATTAACAGATTTTAAGGGTGGGTTGGTAGTTAAAAAAGAAGACATAGAGTTATTTATAAGACCTAAAGTAGAAACTGATATTTTTAAAACAATTGATGCTTTAGCGCAAAAAAATAAAAAGCAAGCTTTGTATTTTTTACAAAAACACTTAGAGAATGGCGATAGCCCTTTATATATTCTTAGTATGATAGCTTATCAATTTAAGAATTTAATTATAGTAAAAGAGCTCGCGCAAAAAGGTTTAATGTATATGTCTATTATAAAAAAAAGCGGATTGCACCCATTTGTTGTCAAAAAAACTTATTTTCAATGTAGTCAGTTTTCGCTCCAGGAATTAAAAGATATATATTATAAAATTTTTCAAACTGACTTAGACATTAAAACAGGAAAGATAGAACAAGAAACCGCTTTAGAGCTTCTAATATCTAGTATTTAGGACAAAAAAACACCGCCATTTTGGGCGGTGTTTTTTATTGAATTTACTTAAAAGATTTTCCTATTAATTTCGCAATTCTAGATTTCCTTCTTGAGGCCGTATTTTTTTTTATAACGCCAACTTTTGCAGCTTTATCCAGAATTTCATATACTTTTGACAATAGCTCCTTAGCTTCTTTAGATTTTTTTTGCAAAACAAAACTTTTAACCTCTTTTATAAGGTTTTTTATTTTATTAATATAGGTGAGATTATAAGCCCTATTAGTTTTATTTTTTCTAATAGACTTTTTTGCGGATTTTGTTATAGCCATACTATATAGATTAGCTTTTAATTTTCAATCAATATGATATAATATAACAAATAGTGTTTACTTTTGCAAGTTTTTAGATTTTTTTCTTAGTAAGAAAAAAGAGAAGTCTCGTGTAAATTTTGTTAGAGTTAAAAGTTAACTTGTGGTATATATTTTAATTAAAGGTCGATTTTATATTAATAGCTAAATATAGTGTAAAAATATATGGAAGAACCAGGGAAACCAAATTTCGGAGAAAATATTGAAAACGAAGGTGAAAATAAAGAGGTTTTCATTGAAGGAAAGGGTTTTTTTAAAAAAGGTCAAGAAATAGATGTTGTAAGAGAGAGTGGAAAAATTGAAAAAGGAAAAATATTCGATTTTGATGACGAAACAATTACCTTAACTTTTGAAATCGGCAAAGATTCCATGGGCAGAAAAAAAATGGGATCAAAAACCGTACCCCGGGAGGAATTTGTTAAATGGCAAAAAGTTGCCTAATAAAGCAAATTATTTATATTCAAAATAATTTTATATTTTTGGGGGTATGAATAGAAGAGAGCAAATACCTACTAATATTCCAGAAAATAACAACTCCTTAATAGGCAAAAAGAAGGAAGGTTTTTTTGATGCCTTTAAAAAACCAAATGAAGAGGAAAATGATAATCGAGAGCCTAGTCAAGAAAAAGCACCATTAGATAATAAAAAGTCTTCAGCGGTAGAACCCTTGGTTTTTGAAAAACTAAATGGAGTTGGAAAATTAGAAGAACTGGATGAAAAAATTGAAAAATTAGAAAAGAAAAAATTTGATTGTAAGAAGTGTAAATATAGGTATACTTTAAAAGGGTCGCCAGATGGAAAATGTCCTTCTTGTGACTATGAAAAAAACTCAGATGTTTTATCTTTGAAAGAACGAGTTGAAGAATTAAAAAAAGAAAAAGCAAAAATAGGGCTAGAGGTAGAAACATTAGAATACAAAGAAGAAGATAAAAAAGAAACAGAAACGCAGGAAACTGAAGAAACAACACAAGATAATAAACCAAAAACGTCTGAAGTCGAAGCGACATTAGAGTCAATAGGGCTAGAAAAAAGTGAGCTAACAACAGAAGGACGAAAAGAATCATCGGGAGAAGTGATAATAGGACCGGAAGCAAACCAATTAATGAGAGAGCAATACCAAAACTTGACAGGAGAAAATTTAGAAAGAGTTGCAATAACTAAAACGAAGGCAAATGCAGAGGGGAAAAAGAAACTTTACAAAAGCAAAGAAGAATATGTAAAAGCAAAAGAAGGAGAGGTTAGAGAAGAAGCTAAGGTTGAAGAATTTTTTTCTATTGGTAAGTATTGTTGGGATGCGATGTCTGATGAGGAAAAAGAGCCATACTTTAAGGATGCGCAAGAAAGAGATAGTAAGGTCATCAAAGAGGCTGAGTTAAGTTTTATGCAGGAGTTAGATAAAGAGTGGGAAAGTTTACAGGGAAGAGATATACAAATATCAAAGGAGTCTTATTATGGATTGATACAAAAAGGATATAGACCAAAGGATGCCAAGGTAGCTAGTTTTATAGGGTTTTTTAAGAAAATAAAAATTCCTAACTTTGATAGTAGTAAGAAGGGGTTAAAAATGCCTGTAAGTAAATTTAGTGATTATATTAGTGAATTGCACGACAGTATTACAGAAAAGATAGAAGAAACTACTCGCGCAAAATTAGACGAAAGAGTAAATAGGGCAATTGAAAGGTATAAAAAAAATATAGAAAGAAGTAAAAAAATTGCGTTAGAAGATGCCATCAAGAAACAGGAGATAGAAAATAAAAGAATAAAAAATGCAGATTTTTTTGATGGACTAAATGGATTACTAGAAGTTTTAGATCAAAAGAAGGCGACTGAACATAAGCATGATATAGACAAAATAATTACGATAATAACTACACTTAGAAGTGTAGTGGAAAAGTCCGTTAGAGAAAAAAATCACAAAGAGATAGAAAATTATTTAAGCGTTAAAACTGGCGCTGCTCTTAGGTTGTTGGATGGTATTGAGGGATTAAGAGATAAAGTAAGAGAGTTGCTTATAAAAGAAAACAATATAAAGGTAAATTCAGAAGTAGAGTCAATAGACGAAGACAAGGCAAGAAAAATTAAAATTAAAATAAATAATGCAGAAAGTTTAGAAGCTACATATAATAAGGGGGGGGTTAAATTTAAAGTTAAATCTAGAAAAAAGTAGTATAAAATAAATAATTTAGTGAATCCAAAAACCCGCTACAGTGGGTTTTTGGATAATATTACTTCTTTAATTTTGCGACTAAATCTCTTAATTCTACAGCTCTTTCAAAATCTAAGTTTTTAGCGGCAATTCGCATCTCTTTTTCTAATAATTTTTTATCATTTATCAAATAAAATTCTTCAATGACATCCTCTTTTTTAGAGAACCCCCAATCTCTTATATCTTTTATAATTGCCGATGGCGTAATATTATGCGCTTTATTATATACTTCCTGAATTTTTCTTCTTCTATTAATTTCATCAATGGCCGATTGCATTGACATGGTAATTTTATCACCGTACAAAATAACGCGTCCTTGTAAGTGGCGCGCGGCTCTGCCCATAGTTTGTATTAATGTTGTTTTATTTCTTAAAAATCCTTCCTTATCAGCATCTAAGATAGCAACAAGGGCTACTTCTGGCAAATCCAAGCCTTCTCGTAAAAGATTAATTCCCACCAATACATCAAATTTTCCTTGCCTGAAATTTTTTAAAATTTCAGGGCGTTCCATGGTTTTTATTTCAGAATGCAAGTATTGAGATTTAATATTTCTTTCTTCCATATAGCTTGAAATTTCTTCTGCTAATCTTTTAGTAAGGGTAATTACTAAAACTCGGTGTTTTTTTAAAACTTCTTTTTCAATTTCAATTATTACGTCTTTAATTTGGTTTTCGGTTTTTTTAACTTCTATAGATGGTTCAAGCAGTCCTGTAGGCCGTATGATTTGCTCAATAACGTCTTTGCCAGACTTTTCTAATTCGTATTCTGCCGGAGTTGCAGAAACATATATAGTTTGCTTTTGCCTTTTTATAAATTCTGGAAATCTTAATGGTCTATTATCTATAGCAGAAGGCAGACGAAATCCAAAGTCAATTAATGTTTCTTTTCTTGCTTTGTCGCCAATTGCCATAGCCCTAATTTGCGGAATAGAAATGTGCGACTCATCAATAAATATTAAAAAATCGCGCTGATCGCGAGAGTTTCCCGCAGAGCGGGAACTCCCGATCTTAGGGTTAAAGTGCAAAAAGTAGTCAACCAGTGAAAAAGGAGGTTCGCCAGTTTTCCTAAATTCTAGTTGGCTTGAATAATTTTCTATTCCGTGGCAAAAACCGGTTTCTTTCAACATTTCTAGGTCGTAGTTTACCTTTTGTTCTAGTCTTTGGTATTCAACTAATTTTTTCTGCTTTTTTAATACCTTTAATCTTTCTTGTAGTTCCAACCTTATATTTGATAACGCAATGCTAATTTTATTTTGTGGCGCAACCCAAAAAGTGGCGGGGAATAATGTAAAATTTGAAATTTGAAATTTGAAATTTGAAATAACGCCAGGAGGCGCCGAAAAAATCGTGACGATTTTTTCGGCGCTAAATTCTATCTTTAATATCTTTTCTCCCGTTACTAAATAAATTTCAACAATATCTGCGCGTACGCGGAATGTGCCGGGTTTTGCCTCAATGTCGTTTCTTTTATATTGCAAGGTGATTAAGTGTAAAATAAAATCTTTGCGTTTAATTTTTTGACCTTTTTGTATTTGAAAAGAAACGGCTTGGTAGTTTTCTGGGGATCCAATATTATAAATACATGATACCGAAGCTACCACAATAACATCCTTGCGGCTCAATATATCTTGAGCCGCAGCATGTCGCAATCTATCTATTTCTTGGTTTATTTTTGCATCTTTTTCTATATAGGTGTCGGTTTGTGGAATGTATGCCTCAGGTTGGTAATAATCATAATAAGAAACAAAATAATGGACGCCGTTATTTGGAAAAAACTCTTTAAATTCTTGATAAAGTTGTGCGGCCAATGTTTTATTCGGTGAAATTATCAAAGTTGGTTTTTGAACTTTTTCAATTACCGAAGCCATGGTAAATGTTTTTCCCGACCCGGTAACACCCAAAAGCACCTGGTCTTTTTTACCGGATGTTAAATTATTGGTCAGTTTTTTAATGGCGTTTGGCTGGTCTCCCCTTGGTTTATACTTTGAAATTAGTTTAAATTTCATATACAATTATCTAATGATTTCCTATTTAAACGGCAACATTATTTTAAAACGTGATAAATTCATTATATTAGAAGTAGCTGGGATTGGCTATAAGATTTTTTTGTCTCGTCAAACTGCATTAAAACTACCAGAAATCGGCGCTGATATCAAATTATTCTGCTTTCAAAATGTTAAAGAAGACGCACTAGATCTTTATGGATTTTTAACTTACGACGAATTAGATTTTTTTGAAGTCTTAATGGATATCCATGGAGTTGGTCCAAAAGCGGCTTTGGAGATATCTGTGCTTGGTCCCTTGGATAAAATTAAAGACAGGATTTTGGCAGGTGACACAAAAATATTTGAAGGTGTCCCAGGAATTGGCGCCAAAAAAGCAATGACCATTATTTTAGAACTTACGGGAAAAATTAAAATGATAAGCACGGCAAAATCAAAAGGTTCTCAAGATCCAGCTGAAGATGCGCTTACCCAGCTTGGTTTTTCAAAACAACAAGCAAAAGAGGCTTTAAGCCATATTGATGCTAGTATAAAAGATATAGAAGGGCGAATAAAAGCCGCATTAAAGAGCTTGGGGAAGAGCTTGGGGAAGAGTTGATCTTTGTTTATTAATTTGATATAAGCAATAAGCTGAGAGTTCATTTACAATTTTACCAACAGAAAGAAGGATTAAATGGATACAAACTCAAATAAATTTGAGGTAATCTCTTTTAGGGTTGAAACAAAAAGCAAAGCCAATGATTCTTTGGGTTCGATTTCTTCAGCTACCATTAAAATAAAAGTTAAAGGAGAAGAAATACACGTTGTTTCCGAAGGTAATGGGCCAGTAAATGCCCTAGATAATGCTTTACGTAAAGCGCTTAGTTCTTTTTCTTATTTAGA
>MHOR01000007.1:54912-58780 GCA_001821915.1 Candidatus Staskawiczbacteria bacterium RIFCSPHIGHO2_02_FULL_34_10
GGGTAGTTAACTATAGAGTAAGGATGGATAATGGCAATAATAATACTGCTTCATCTGTTAGGGTATATATTACTTTTTCAGATGGTGAAAAGTTTTGGACCAAAGAGTCAGTTTCACAAGATATTGTAAACGCTAGTTTTCGCGCTCTTGTAGAAGGATATGATTTCTAGGTTTTTTATAAAAATATAGGCCGGCAATTTCGTCGGCTTTTTTTTATTACAAATTTATGCTAAATTTAGCAAAATGAATATCAAAGTTTTACTTAAAAAATTTATGCCGTATTTTTTATTGGATTTTTATCATTATCTTTGGGCGCTGATGAGCGCGGTGGTTTTTGGATTTCCATCCCTTCGGCACGGTTCAGGGCAGGCTCAAAAATTAATTGTTGTTGGAGTTACCGGCACTAGCGGTAAATCAACCACGGTGGACTTTATAACCAGAATTTTAGAAAAGAATGGAAATAGCGTTGCTTCCAATTCTTCTATACGGTTTAAAATAGGTAATAAAGAATGGCCAAATGAATTAAAAATGGGAATGCCCGGCAGATTTTTCATGCAAAAGTTTTTGAGGCAGGCAGTTAATGAAAAATGTAATTACGCAGTACTAGAAGTCACTTCAGAAGGCATTAAGCAATTTCGCCATAAGTTTATTAATTTTGACGTTGTTGTTTTTACTAATTTAAGCCCCGAGCATATTGAATCCCACGGGGGCTTTGAAAATTATAGGAATGAAAAATTAAAATTATTTAAACAAAATCCAACGACTCATATTATAAATATAGACGATGAAAATGCAAAATATTTTTTAGAAACTTTGGCAAAGGAAAAATGGGGATTTAAATTAAAAACTAAAAGCGAAAATCTAAAAACCACAGTGCAAAACTTAAAACTTGTGGAAGCAGATAACATTAACATAATCGCAGATAACTTATCATTCAAGATTCAAGATACTATATTCAAGATTCAATTATTGGGTGAATTTAATGTTTATAATGCGCTGGCGGCAATTTCAATTGCAACATCAAAGGGCATTTCTTTAGAAGTTTGCAAAAAAGCGTTGGAAAAAGTTTCGGGAATTCCAGGCAGAATGGAAATAATTGTCAAAGACCCATTTGAAGTAATTGTGGATTATGCTCATACACCAGAACAGTTAGAACAAGTGTATAAATCTTTAAATTCAAAACCGTTAATTTGTGTCTTAGGGTCGTGCGGAGGTGGCAGGGATAAATGGAAGCGACCTGTATTGGGTCGCCTAGCAGAGCAATACTGTAAAGAAATAATTATTACTAATGAAGACCCTTATGACGAAGATCCGTTGGAAATTATGGAGCAAGTGGCAAGTGGTATCCAAGGTCATGAGCATCATATCGTTTTAGACAGAAAAGAAGCTATAAAAAAAGCTTTGCATTTAGCAAAAACTGAAGACGTGGTGATTATTACAGGCAAAGGTTCCGAGTCTTTGATGTGTATTGCAAACGGCATTAAAATTCCTTGGGACGATAGGCAAATAGTAAGAGAAGAAATGGGAAAATAGTATTATATATTTGCTTTTTCGGGGATTTTAGGTTAGAGTATACACTATACAGAAATTGGTTTTAGGAGAGCCATTTTTTATTGTAATCGCAGAAAAAGGCATTTAAATTACCAAGCACATAACTATTTTCAAAATTTTATACTTGGTGTCAATTTTTAAAAAATTACCATGTCTAAGAATAATACTATAAAAAAATCTGATAAGAAATTTATACGACGTGAGAAAGCCCGCATACGAGGCCAGTTTTCTGATGCTAAAAAACAACAAGAATTAATAAATGAATTATATAATCGATTTTTACAAAAACCCGAAGTAAAAGAAATTAGTGAAGTAAAAGAGGTTAAGGAAGTAAAAAAAGAACCAGTAAAAAAAGTTGAAAAGAAAAAAGTTGTAAAAACTAACGTGAAAAAACATGAGAAGAAACACAACAAGACATAACGCAAGAATTAATAAAAGGTGGAGAAAAAGCAGAGGCAAAAAGTATGCTTCAATAAAGGCCTTATGACTATAAAAGAAATCCACAATTTATTTACTAAGATGGGTATGGAGGCTGACTTCCGCGGCGCTCAAGGCGTACAGAAACTTTTAGACCACAAAAAAGCCAGATTCCAAAAACTTTCTTTAAAAGAACAAAACGAATTTGATAAAGAGGCTTTAGAAAATCCCTACTTAGATTCTGGAGTATATAATGTCTCTGATGACAAAGAAATT
Organism: Candidatus Staskawiczbacteria bacterium RIFCSPHIGHO2_02_FULL_34_10; assembly: GCA_001821915.1. Taxonomy (GTDB): domain Bacteria; phylum Patescibacteriota; class Minisyncoccia; order Minisyncoccales; family Staskawiczbacteraceae; genus VGLO01. Next base: position 57,157 of record MHOR01000007.1, read on the forward strand.
AAAAAAGTTTTAGTTGGCATTGATATTGGTCCTGAAGAAATTTTAGTTGCTAAGCAATTAGGAGATATTGATTTGGTTATTGCCCATCACCCTATCGGCAAAGGATTGGCACAGTTGGCTGATGTAATGGATTTACAATGCGATGTTTACAATTTTTATGGAGTTCCGATTAATGTTGCCGAAGGCTTAATGCGCGAAAGAATTTCTGAAGTTGCAAGGGGAGTTAATTCTTCAAACCATCAAAGAACGGTTGATACAGCAAGAATTTTGGGTGTTAATTTAATGAACTCTCATACTTCTTCTGATAATATGGCAGCCAAGTTTTTGAGAAACTTTATTGAAAATAACCCTTCGACAGGTTCAGGGCAGGCAAAATTTGAAAGAGTTGGGGAAATTATTGAAGCATTAAAAGAAATTCCAGAATATAAAGAAGCCATGAAAATCGGGGTGGGTCCTAAAATTTTTGTTGGCTCTCCTGACCATCGATGTGGAAAAATAGCCCTTACTGAAATTACCGGAGGTACTGAAGGTTCTCCCTTACTTTATGAAAAAGTAGCCCAGGCTGGCATTGGAACCGTAATTGGAATGCATATTTCAGAGGAACATAAAAAACAGGCTCAAGCCGCAAATATTAATATTATTATTGCCGGTCACATGTCTTCCGACTCTTTGGGGATGAATTTACTTATGGATGAGTTACAAAAGAAAGGAATTGAAATTGTTCCATGTTCTGGGTTTACTAGATTCTCAAGAGCGTAAATTTTAAAAAAGGAAAAACCCAAAAATCCGCTTACGGCGGATTTTTGGGTAAAAAAAGCCCCGAAAAATATCGGGGTATTGTATTTTTATTGTAAACTTTGGGAAAGTTTTTGCAGTTGTCGGTAAATTTTTGGCCGATACGTCGCTACGTAGTTCATGACTACTTCAATATCATCTTGTGATTCAATTTCTGTATCTATAAAAATCTTCCAGGCGTATTCATCGGTAAATTGTGTTGTTGATTTTAACACAATTTTTAATTTCAAAAGATGATCTGTTTTTTTCAAAAGCATTGCAGTCCTCCTGTAAAGAATAAGTTTTCAAAAATCTATAAGTATCTTACGTTATTTATCTTTTAAAGTCAAAATTGAAAAATAAGCAAATATGTGTTAGTTTTCATTTAATAATAGAACCTTGTCAATTGAATAGGAGGGACTAAACATGAAAGAGATTTCTATTTTTGGAAGAGCATTAGGAGCGGCAGGTGTTCAAGGATTTTTTGGTGAAGGACATCCTCACTACAAAATTCCATTTAGAAAACCTAATTTTACTGGCATGACACTGGTATCAAAAACTTCAACCTTAAAGTCACGGGAAGGTAACATAAAAAAGAGTAGAGGAATATTAGAACATCTTTTTCCTTCTTGGGCCAAAATGGATTTTTTTTCCGGACATACTATCAACGCCATGGGTTTGCCAAATCTTGGCATTAAGGCATTGCTTGAATTAAGAATATGGCAAAAAAATAAAGAGCCACTTTTTATTTCCATTATGGCAGTAGAAAGTACTCTAGAAAAACGATTGGATGAATTACGTCGTATGGTGGATATTATTGGGGAATACAAGAACGAATTTGTGGCACCCA
>MHOR01000007.1:58807-69205 GCA_001821915.1 Candidatus Staskawiczbacteria bacterium RIFCSPHIGHO2_02_FULL_34_10
GAAACTTGCGCCATAAGGTTAGTGATAACATTAAGGATATTGTTAAAGAATCGTCCCAGGGTCTTGAAATTGCGAGCACGCTTGGATGGCCTTTGGTGGAAAAGTTCGCCATTGATACCGCGCCGGTCAAAGCTATCAAGGAGTTGCAAGATAATACAAACCTTGACGGTATCTGTGTCTCCAATACGGTAAATTATAATTACCAAGGGTTAGGAAAAAAGATTTTTGGGATAAATATTTCACCATTGGCTCACTTAGGTGGCGGAGGAATTTCTGGGCCAGAGTTATTACCCCTTGTCTGTGACTATATTAAAGAAATCCATGATTTGGGTTTTACAAAAAATATTAATGGCGGTGGCGGTATTTTTTGTAAAGAAGACGTAGAAAAATATCGTGATGCCGGCGCAAATTCCATTTTTGTCGGAACCGTTGCAACCTATTATCCGCGTCGAGTTGTTGGAATTATCCAGTGTGCCAACAACCTAAACTGGAGGTAAAGCTATGAGCAAAAAAGTTATGTTGCGTAGAAAAATTACTTTGTGTAGATTTGATGATATGCATTGCCACTTTAGAGATGAAACTCTTTTAAAAGAAGTATTGCCTTTTACCGCTAAATATTGCGGTCGGGCAATAGCAATGCCTAATACAAGGCCTCGAGCTATTCTCAACGCCAAAGATGTTATTTGGTATCGGGATAAAATTAAAATGGTGCTTGATAAAATACCGAAAATGTCTTTTTTTAAACCACTTATGACTATTGAAATCAGAGATAATACAACGCCACAAATGATTGTTGATGCTCATCGCGTTGGAGCGGTTGCTGGGAAAATATATCCTCTTGGAGTTACCACAAACTCTGATCAAGGATTGCGGGAATTTTTTAGTAATGGAATAAAAGAAACATTTAGGACCATGCAAGATGTGGGAATGATTTGTTTAATTCACGGCGAATTAGATTCGCCAAGAAAGCTTTTCATTGAAAGAGAAGAAGCTTTCCTGCCAATTTTCTTGCAACTTGTTGAAAACTTTCCAAATCTAAAAACCGTTTTGGAACATGTCTCAACAGAAAAAGGAATTAATATGGTAGCGCAACTTGGAAATAATATTGCAGGGTCAATAACTGCGCATCATCCGATTTTAACGCTCAATGATTCTCGCCTTAATCCTAATAATATATGCAACCCCTCGCCAAACCGCTTTGAAGATAGGGATGCGGTGCTTAAAGCAATGACAAGCGGAAGTCCAAAGTTCTTTTTAGGTTCAGATAGCGCTCCTCATTTACGCGAGCAAAAAGAATGCGCCAATATTCATTGTGGAGTTTTTACAGCTCCAATTCTTCCTTCGCTTCTTTGTGAAATTTTTGAAATAGCAGGATGTCTTGATAAGTTGGAAAATTTCACCTCGCGTTTTGGGGCAGAATTTTATAGATTACCCCCTAATAAGGGCAAAATAGATCTTATTAAAAAAGAGTGGACTGTGCCAAGCCAATATGGAAGTGTTGTGCCATTTATGGCGGGCGCTAAATTACAGTGGCAGTTAATGTAAATTATATAGGCGTGTTTTTCCCAAAAACACGCTTTTTTGTTTGGAAACAAATTAAAAGTAGTGTAGAATAGGTTAAAATATATAAAAAATAATAAATTTTAAAAATGAAAAAAATAAATAAGGCAAAGAAAATAAAAAAACAAATTATTCCAAAGATTTCAGGAAAATTAGTTGGCAAAGTAACGCACTATTTTTCAGATATTAAGGTGGGAGTGATTAAAGTCTCAGCCCCACTAAAAGAGGGGGACGAAATAAGGATTATTGGGGGCGAAAATACTGACTTTAACCAAAAGGTAAAGTCTATGCAAACTGACCACAAAGAAATAAAAACTGCAAAAAAGGGCAATGATATTGGCTTAAAAGTTTCAGAAAAAGTGAGAGAAGGATATGAGGTGTATAAGGTTTAAAAATAAATTATTGACTTTTTAAAAAATATAAAATAGTATGAGTAATGGAAGAAAAAGTTTTTTATATTACAAAAGAAAAACTACAGGAGTTAAAGAAAGAATACGAAGAATTAGTAGAGTCTGAGCGCAGTAAAGTGGTTGGGCAAGAGGCCCCTAAAGTTTTAGAGTCAGAGGACTTAAATCCAGAGTTTGTTAGTTTTCAAGAAGATATGAATTCCTTAAGGGATAGAATTGAGGAATTAAAAAATATTTTAGATAGTTACGAATTAATAAAAAAACCTCCAAAGGAAAAACAGGTTTTTGTAGGTGTTGGAGCTAAGGTAAAAATAGATAGTAATGGTAAAAAAGACGAGTTTACTATTGTAGGCACATTAGAGGCAAATCCTGTATTAGGCAAAATTAGCAATGAATCTCCTGTTGGAAAAGCCCTTCTTGGCCGTAAAATAGGTGATGAAATAATAATATCTTCTCCAAGTAAAAAAAAATATAAAATAAAAAATATAAAATACGAAATCAGTTAAATTAATAATTTAATATAAGACAAAAAAGACCTGACAAGGTCTTTTTTGTTTATTATGTAGTATAATAAAATATTATAATTATTATAAAAACATGTTTAAAGGGGTAAACAGGGTAATGCGGGCTTATATATATTGGGACTTGGTAATAAATTCTGCATGGGGTTTATTAAGTCCTATTTTTGCTATATTTATTCTTCAAACTATTGCTGTTGGAAATATTGCCAGAGGGGCTGAAATAGTTGGTTTTGCCACACTTTTTTATTGGGTTACAAAATCTATATTGCAAATACCAATTGGAAATTATTTAGATAAAAATCATGGAGAAATAGATGATTTTTGGTTTTATATAATAGGCACGATTATTACTGCGTTAGTGCCATTTGGATTTTTATTTTCTTATTTACCTTGGCATATATATGCATTGCAGATTCTTCATGCTACTGGCATGTCAATGATTATCCCTTCTTCATATGCTATATTTATAAGGCATACTGATAAAGGCCGCGAAGCATATGAAAGTGGGCTAGATAGTACTCTCTTTGGAATTGGCGCAGGTATTACTGGAGCTGTTGGTGGAATAATGGTTGGTTATTTAGGATTTAAATTAATTTTTATTTTAACTGGTACTTTTACTTTAATTTCGTTGTTTTTTATATTTCCTGTTCGCAAAGATATGTTGCCGAGAGTTCCGCGTAAAATCCACGAGTTCCCTGTAGAAAAAAATATTCTTCCATAACTTTGAATTACAAAATACCCATATAAAATGATTTTTCTTGTCTTTTCTCCAAATTCCAGCTACAAATTTGATATAATTTCTATGCGTATCTTTCAGATACGCCTAAAAATTCTATCAAATTCTCGCTAGGTCGGGATTTTCCGCTGAAGCGGATAAATCTCGCGACCCTACTGGAATTTGGAGAAAATCCTAAGAAAGCATTTCGTAATTCAAAGTCCATAATGAAAAATCAAGAGATCGCTAAAATTTTTAATGAGATAGCCAGATTTTTACAGATAGATAGAGTTGCTTTTAAACCTTATGCTTACGAAAAGGCCGCCTTTTCTTTAGAGTCATTAAAAAGTGATGTCTCTGAAATTTATGTAAACGGTGGTAGAAAAGCCCTTGAGGAAATTCCAGGAATTGGTAAAGCTATGTCTGACCATATAGAAGAATATTTAAAAACCGGAAAAGTAAAAATTTATGAAGAGTTTAAGAAAAAACTGCCGGTGCAAATGGATGAGTTAGTCAGGGTTGAAGGGCTAGGACCAAGAAAGGTGAAAGTTTTGTATCAAAAATTGGGGGTTAAAAATTTAAAAGATTTAGAAAAAGCCGCAAAAAAACACCAAATAACGCACTTATTTGGTTTTGGAGAAACAACAGAAAAAAATATCTTGCAGGGGGTAGAATTTTTAAAGCAAAATAAAGGAAGATCGTTATTGCAAGACATTATGCCGGTAGCGCGAGGGGTATTGCAAAAGTTAGAAGGCTTAAAAGAAGTCGAGAAAGCAAGCCTTGCTGGATCTTTACGCAGAAGGAAAGAAACTATTGGCGATGTGGATTTTTTAGTGGTTTCTAAGGATTCTAAAAAAGTAATGGATTTTTTTGTGTCGTTGCCTGGAGTTAAGAAAATTTGGGGAAAGGGTAAAACTAAAGCATCAGTGCATATGGCAGGAGGTTTTGATATGGACTTAAGGGTTGTTCAAGCTAAAAGTTACGGCGCAGCTTTACAATATTTTACTGGATCCCAAGATCATAATATTGCCACAAGACGCATTGCGATAGACAAAGGATTAAAATTAAGCGAGTACGGAATATTTAAAGGCCCTAAGATGATTGCGGGAGATACTGAAGAAAAGATATATAAAGCTATAAACTTGCCATACATTGAGCCAGAACTAAGGGAAAATAATGGGGAAATTGAAGCCGCTTTGCAAGGAAAACTTCCAATATTAGTCCAATTAAAAGATATTAAGGGCGACTTACATATTCATTCTAATTGGGAGGATAAAGAAGGAGAAAAAGATTCTATAGAGGTATTGGTTAAAAAGGCTATGGACTTAGGATATGAATATATTGGAATTTCTGACCACACCAAAGATTTAAAAGTTGAAAAAAGTTTAAATGAAAAGCAATTATTAGAACAAAATAAATATATCAAAAACCTTAATTCAAAATTCAAAATTCAAAATTTAAAATTCCGCATCCTGCACGGTTGCGAGGCAAATATTAGGAAAGATGGTTCTATTGATGTTGATGATGAAGTATTAGCACAATTAGACTATGTTATTGCCGGGGTTCACTCAATTCATAAAATGGAAAAGAAAGAAATGATGGCGCGTATTGAAAAAGCAATGAAAAATCCTAACGTAGATATTTTAGCCCATCCCACTGGTAGGATTGTTAACCAACGAGATGAATATCAAGTTAATTTTGACAGGATGTTGAAATTAGCTAAAGAAACGAGTACTATATTAGAAATTAATTCTTCTTCTCGTTTGGATTTACGCGATTTTTATATTAGGCGAGCAAAAGCTGAAGGAGTAAAAATGATTATTAATACCGATGCTCACCAAAAAGAACAATTAAATCTTATGGAATACGGCGTTTCACAAGCAAGACGTGGTTGGGCGGAAAAGTCTGATATTATAAACACATTATCTGTCGAAGATTTATTAAAAAGTTTAAAATAATATGTCAGAGAAATTTGAACAAGATCAAGAACAAAATCCAATATCTGATGAAAAATATAAAGGAAATCGAACATGGCAAGAAGCTTTTGAAAATGAAGAAATTGAAAAAAATGTGGCAGAAATATTATTAGAAGAAGATGGCAAGGAAAAATCTAAAAACAGAGAATATATAAATCTTGAACAGTTAAAGTTTTGGAATAATATGGGGTACCTCATAGAAGAATCTGATGGTAGTGATAAATATTCTATAATTGTGCTTGGAGAAAGTCACATGGATGAAGATCAGTGGGAAAAACAAATGGAGTTAGTTAAATTGGTTAAGCCTGAATACGTCTTGCACGAATGGCTTGGAGGGTTGATTTATAACCCAGAGATCGGAAAGTTTGAGGGGGATGATCCTGGGCATAAGGATTATGCTAGTGATTTGATTAAAACAAATAATCCAAATATCGGATCGCATGGGTTGCCTGCTAAATTGTACGACTTATCAAAAGAATTTAATTTTAAGATTGTGGGTTGCGATTTAACAAAAAATGAGATGCAAAGAGTAGAAGAAGTATTTAAAGAAGAAGAGACCGGGATTAAAAAAGAAGGCTTCTATATGCCTGGAACAGGTAAAAACATAATACGCGTCAGGGATATGGTAATGGTTGATAAAATTTTAGAATATCAAAATAAATCAGATAAACCCATTATTGTTATTATTGGATATGAGCATGGAAATAACATTAACAGCCAACACTTATTACAGGAAAGAGGAGCATTTGGATATATTTATATAAATCAGAGTCATTTTAAAAATAAAAAGTAGAAAGAAATAATTGAATTACCAAGCACTAAAATAAATTTTAGTACTCGGTGAAAATTCAAAAAAATTTTATGCCAAAGGAAAAATCAACAGGAACTAATAATAATTTAAAATAATTCAATCGCTACTATCTAATAAAGAACGGCCGTTCTTTATTAGATAGTAGCGTATTTAATGAATAAGCCGCAAAAAAATTCTCTAATTAATAAGATTTTAATATATCTAAAAGATACCTCTAAGGATTTACTTGATGTAAGTGTTATGATAATGTTTAACCCTCGTAAGTTAATAAGAGGAATGGGCATCTATAAGGATTATAATTATCCTATTTATAATTTAAAGAAAAGTCCATATTTTGTTTTTAGAGATAATAATTTTTATTTAAGTTTTAAGGGAAGGGTAGAAATTATAAAAAACATCATAAAAGACAAAAAGAAAGTTAAAAAATGGGATGGAAAGTGGAGGGCAGTTATTTTTGATGTTCCGGAACCAAATCGACACGAGAGAAACTTTTTAAGAAGAGAATTAAAATGGATGGGTTTTCGAGAGCTCCAGCATAGTATTTGGATTACTCCCCATGATATAGAAAAAGAATTGGTATGCTTGTTAGAGCTCTGGCACAACGACTTTAGCGGTGATATAAGAATTTTAAAAATAGAAAAAATAATAAATGACAAAGATTTCAGGAAAATTTTTAAAATCTAATAAAGAACGGCCGTTCTTTATTAGATAGTGTTCGTATGGTATTTATTTTGATTTAAAGTATGAATTAAGATAATAATAAAATCATGCCAAAAGAAAAATCAGCGGGAGCATTAATATATAGAATACAAAATAATATTCCTTATTATCTGCTTTTACATTACCATTCAGGTCATTGGGAGTTTGCTAAAGGCCACATTGAAGAAGGTGAAAATCCAGAAGAGGCCGCAAAAAGAGAGGTAGAAGAAGAAACTGGAATTAAGGATTTAAAAATAATTCCAGGATTTAAAGAATATATTAAATACTTTTTTCGTAATAATTATGATTTAAAGGGCGAAGCCAAAAAAAAAGCTCCGTGGATTTTTAAATTAGTTGTTTTTTATTTAGCAGAAACTTGCACAGAAGATGTGAAAATTTCAAACGAACATATTGGTTTTGTGTGGTTGCCTTACCAAGAAGCGATGAAAAAATTAACTTTTAAAAACGCAAAAAATTTATTAAAAAAAGCCAACAATATTCTTACTAATCAATAATATGACCTTATTTCAACAAAAAGTTTACGGAGCAGTAAAAAGAATACCTCAAGGAAAAGTGTTAACTTACAAACAAGTGGCCGAAAAAATAGGTAAACCAAATTCTTTTCGCGCTGTTGGCAATGCTTTAAATAAAAATTACGATTCCAAAATGCCATGCCATAGAGTTGCAAGAAGTGATGGGAAATTAGAGGAATATAATAGGGGTATAAGTGAAAAAATTAAGTTACTAAAAAAAGAAAAAGCTATATAAATACTTTTAACTACGAAATACTTTTCAGGGCACATTTCGTAATTCAAGGTAAATAGTTATCCACATATATAGTATATACTTTCCATATATAGGAGTTATAATTAGACAATAAGTAATTTAAAGTATAATAGTAAACGATAAAAACAATATGACACATTATGAGAGGAGATTATTTTTATTTTCCGTGCTTTTCATACTTCTTTCAGTTTTGTTTGTTCAAACAAGTAACTAAGCAGGATTAGATATATTATTTTACTTTAAAATAATATATCTAATAATAACTAAAAACCGCCCTAAACTTTTCAGTTGGGCGGTTTTTAGTTATTTAGCTTCTTTTTCGTCTTTTTTGGAATTATTATATATTAGCACTTCTTCAACTATTTTTTTAAAAACTTCAGGATTTTTAACGATAAGCTGTGATAAAATCTTTCTGTCTATTTCTATATTTTTTTTCTTTAAACCATTTATAAACCTACTGTAGTTAATTCCCAAAGCTCTGCAAGCTGCATTAATTTGTAATTGCCACAATTGCCTAAAGTCTCTCTTTTTTACTTTTCTATCGCGATATGAATAAGTCCATGCGTGGCGTAACGCATCTTTTGCTAACTTATACTTTGATTTTCTTCCATATTTAAAACCTTTGGCTTGTTTTAATAAGTGTTTTCTATGTTTGCGGGCTGTTTTTCCTTTTTTTATTCTTGTCATAATTAGGTGTTTGGTTTTGGGTTTTGGGTGTTAGCTTGTCGTTTTTTTCTAACACCTATAATACCTAATACCTATGATTGTAAATATCTCTTAACTCGTTTTACTTCAGATTTAGAAAGCGATACCCATTTTCTACCTTTTCTTTTTGCTTCGCCAGTTTTTTTTGAACGATAATGATTCTGGCCTGAAAGCCTTCTTAAAATTTTTCCAGTTTTTGTTATTTTAAAACGCTTTGTCAGCGCCTTTTTGGTCTTATTCATATTTTTTTGCGAAAAAATTCCTACGCTTGGCCCACAGGACATCCCGAAGGCTGATTACGAATTTTTTCGAATTACCAATACGCCATTCGGTTTATTCGTAATTCGCTCAAATTCGTAATTCGTAAGGCTATGCTTTTGAAATTATCATTGTAAAACCCTTTGGCTCACGCTTTAATTCTCTTTCAGTTTTAATCGGTAGTAAATTATTTAGTGTTTGAAAAAAAAATTCTATTTTCTTTTTTGCAAATTCTCCCATTGCTTTTTCTCTGCCCTTTAACATCATGCCGATTTTTACTTTGTCGCCTTCTTTTAAAAACTTTTCAGCTTGCTTGGCTTTTACCTCAATGTCGTGAGGAGAAATATTAAATCCAATCTGTATCTCTTTAAGTTTTGATACTTTTGTCTTTACTTTTATCTTCCGTTCTTTTTTCTGCAAGGAATAAAGATATTTTCCATAGTCTCCTATTCTGCAAACTGGCGGATCAACTTTTTCAGTAACCTGTATCAAATCTAAATTTTTAGATTTTGCTAAATCAATTGCTGAAAATATATTCATAACACCAAGCTGCGCGCCAGTTTCATCTATAACTCTTACCTCTTTTGCTCGTATAAAATTGTTGATAGGTATTTTTTCGATGTTGGAAGTCGAAAATTAGAGATTGGAAGTTAGCAATTTTTATAATTTCTAACATCTAACATCTAATGTCCAATATCTATTTTAGTGGAGATGGAGGAGTTGAATCCTCGTCTGAAAAATTCTTAAAAAACAAATCTACAAGTTTGTCTTATCTTGGCGGGCAAGCCCTTTTAAAATATTAAATAAAAGATAAGCGAAATTCTAATATCCGAGCTTTAATTTATCTCAACAATTATTCTAAAGCTAAAATAATTGTCTATCTCGATTATATAACACCTTTATCTACTTATCGAGAATTAATAGTAAAGATGCAGCATTAAGCGTATGCTAGTGCTGGTTGCTTATTTGAAAAATTAGCAATTATTGTTTTCTGGAAGTTTTTTGAGATTCCAGAATACTCAACTTGCATTGTTTTAAAGAACTAATCATCGAAACTTTCATCCCCCCGCCCGCAACGCTTCGCCCGCTAGCAACGCTAAGCTAACCACCAAGGCTATCCAGACTATGAGGCTGAGTAGCTTTGCGGGCTAGCGTAGCGATGCGGGCGGGCCCGTTCACTACCCAAGCATTATGGGCGAAGTAATATTTTAAATATCACTTAGCCTTCTTTTTAAATATGCTCTTCCAAAGCCAGTTTTAAAAGATTTTTCTCTTTTTACAGCGTCATTTAAAATATTGCAAGCTTCATAATACACTAATTTGAATGGTTTTCTATTTCTGGTTGATTCCGTTAATCCAGCATTATGTTCTTTAAATCTTTTTACCAAGTCACTAGTATGACCTATATACAATTTTTTATCTTTCAGACTTTGAATGACATAAACATAATGCATGCCTATCTATTACTTAGTTCGCGGTTTATATCCCTTTCCACATCCCGCTTTTTAATTTTTTCCTTTTTATCAAATTTTTTCTTTCCTTTTGCCAATCCGAATTCGAGTTTTATCCTACCATTTTGTTCATAAATTTTCAAGGGTATTAACGAAAATCCTCGTTCATTTACTTTTCCCATTAAATAATTAATCTCTTTTTTGTTCAGTAAAAGTTTTCGGTTTTGCTCGGGGTTATAGTCTGCAGGAGTGTTTTTTGGTTGGTAGGGAGGTATTTTAGCTCCTATTAAATAGAGCTCATTATTTCTTATTACCACATATGAGCCCGACAAATTTATATGCCCGGTTTTTATAGATTTTACCTCTTGGCCTTGTAATACAAGACCTGCTTCATATTTTTCTATGATTTCGTATTCAAAATGGGCTTTTTTATTTTCTGAATATACTTGCATTAATTTATACTATCATTTTGGTTGTTTTATGAAACTATTGACAACAATGCTTGATAT
>MHOR01000008.1:0-5369 GCA_001821915.1 Candidatus Staskawiczbacteria bacterium RIFCSPHIGHO2_02_FULL_34_10
AGCCTGGATAAAAACCTACTTTATAATCAAAAAATCGTCCGAAAGGCGATTTTTTAATATTTAACTTGTCAGAATTTATTGAACTATGATTTTACCGAAATGATTAACAATAACATGATTATGATATCCCCATGTACCTTTTTTATCAAATTTAAACGACCATGATTCTCCAGACTTAGACGATTGACATTCATCAAAAGAAGTATTAGAAGTGTCAGGACAATGACTCTGCAAAGAAGTGCCACTATAAACAACATGAGATGGATGCATTCCAGAAGCTGTCCACATTCCATTAGAACTTTCATTTTTAAAAGTTACGGTGTCTCCAACTTTAATAATTAGCTCTAATGGAGAGTATCCAGAGTTTGTGTATATAACTTCATGATTTACTGGAGTTGGAACCTGCGCTGAAACTGAAATTTCTTCTTCTGAATTTTGGTTTTGGAGTTGGCTAGAATCTGCAGGATTAGTTGCTGTTTGATTTTGACTGCTTTGAGTTTCCTTTAAATCTGATGAATTTTGGCTTGTTGGACCCGATACTTTATTGTTTTTTAATAAGTAATTGCTTCCAATTATTATAACTGCAACAATAACGACAGCTGTTATTATTTTTTTCATATTATTACCTTCTTAAATTACTAAATATTTATTGACTGATGCCCAACAATTCAACTTCAAAAGTCAAAGTTGCATTTGATGGAATCATAAGAAAGCTTACTGAACCATACGCTAACTCAGGGGGAATGGTTAATTTTCTTTTTTCTCCAACCTTCATACCCACAACGCCTAAATCCCAGCCTTTTATCACTCTACCTTCTCCCACCATAAAACTAAATGGAGCATTTCTATCAATACTGGAATCAAATTTCTTTCCATCTTGTAATGTTCCAACATAGTTTACCGTAACATTGTCTCCATTTTTTACAGCTACACCGTTTCCTTCTTTTAGTACTTCCACCTTCATTCCCTGAATATCGGTAATATTAGATTTTATATTTTCCGGGGGAGTTGTATTTTTATTCATACTGGTAAATAAAAAATATATTCCTAAAATTACAACAACTAATACTATTACTACAATTGCTATTAATATTGTTTTTTGCATACATTCTTACGAATTACGAATATTACCGAATTACGCATAATTCAATAATTATATTGAATTTGCCGAACGATTCGTACTTCGGTATGATTTGTAATTCACAGGATTATTTATATTATTATTTGTTTTTTCTGACCATGTAATTTAATTCATATCTTAAAGTTAAAATTCTATACGGGCATACTCAATTTTTACATCGACCTATTGTATTTAAATTAATTATATTAAAAATTTAGTGAAAGGTAAATAGATAAAATTCCAGTCATACATAATTGTAAAAAAGGAGTTATTCCAACACCTAAGATTAAAGGCATTTTATTTGAATATTCCCATTTTTTCTTTTTTAAAGAATATATTTCCCAAATGTAGGCGAAAAATAAACTTATTAAAGAAAATGTAATAATTTGCGAAGAACTGTAAAATAAATTCTGATTTTTAAAGATTATATACTCTATATAATATATTATTGTTATTACAAATCCGTCAAAAATAGCTGCTTTTAATATTAAACGGATATACTTTTGTAAATTAGATTCAAGGCAAGTTTTGTATAAAACACTATGTAAAACTTCATAAAGTAAATTAATGAAAAAGGCTATAACAAATATTTTTACTAACAAAACAATCATCGTATTTCCAATGTCTCACAGACTTTATATTTTTATCTTAAACTAAAATGTTAAAAATTTTGTTTAGCGTTGAGGTAGGATCGGTTCAAATTCATAACGCCCACTCCCCCCGCCACTTGCGCCACCTAAAGCATTTTCAAATGTGCAAGTTGTTGTTTGACCAGCGGCTACGGTTACATCTGCTATTGTACCCTTTGATGTATAGTGAGATGTTGTATCACTACAAGAAGCCTTAGTAAGCCCCCAGTTAGCTGGAGCTACTAATTCTGTAACAGAATACTTACCCGGAGGTAATGACTGTGGAGCACTTTTCCCTGTGCCACCTACCGTTGTAATACTTTTATTAGTTATAGGTGTTGTAGATATTTCAAAATTAAATGTTCCCTCTCCCCCTATAGTATTTTTTTCTATTATTAAGGTTCCCGCAACCGGTCCGCTCACCTCTGTATTATCAAATGTGCAAGTTGTTGTCTGACCCGCTATTATAGTTACGTCTGTTACGCCATTTACTGCATCAATACCAGTAGAACTTCCACTGCCATCAGCGCAGGATTTAGAATCAAGAGTCCATCCGGTTGGAACATTCTCCAATACATCATATTTTCCTGCGGTCACAGGTATTGAGTCTTCAGCTTGTCCATCAGCCGGAGGAGTAATATGTAACATTGAAGGCGTAGGCGAAACAGAATAATCAAATTGTGTTGTTCCATCTCCGCCTGTGATATTTTTAACTACTTTTAAAGTTCCTTGTTTGGTATTGGTAAAAGTGCAAGTTACTGTTTGTCCTGCCGCAACATCAAAATTAGCTTCACGAGTAGAGACATCACCAGTACTATCTGGATCATCACAAGTAATAGAAGTTAAGTCCCAATCTGTTACTGTATCTTCAGTTGAAGTGTAAGTGCCTGGAGCAACTGTTTTTTTAATAGTACCTTTATCTACAGAAATAGAACCATCTGGATCTCCGTTAAAGTCAAATGTGTCTGTGCCTCCAACCATTACCTTTTTAACAATAATAACAGGTTTTTTAGTGTTGGTGATAGTACAAGTTTTATTATCGCCAACTGCTAAAGTAACGTCCCCGCTTGCGGAGCAATCACCTGAAGTAACTACGTCGTAGTCGCTTAAAGTTGTGGCTGTACCTGCAGTTTCTTTAACAGTGTGCGCTCCTGCAGTGACTGTTACTGCTCCGGTAGTTCCGTTATTTCCAACATTAGCTCCAGTGCCGGCAGTTGTGCCATCAATTTGCAAATTGAATTTATCGGTATTACTTGTACTTGGAACTAAAACTTTTTTAACGGTAAGTGTAGTAGTAACTTTTTTAGTGTTGGTAATGGTGCAAACTTTGTTGTCCCCGGACGCTAAAGTAATACTACCAGTTAAAGAGCAGTCTCCACCAACAACGGTTGTGTAGTCATTTAAGTTAGTGCTGGTGCCCGCGGTTTCACTAATAATATAAGTTCCAACCGCAACTTGCTGAGCTCCGGTAGTGCCTCCATTACCCACATTAAATACATACGTTGCGCCTCCAACTTTTAAGTTAAATTTACCGGGATCAGTACTTGGAATTAATACTTTATCAACCTTAATTTTAGGAAGTACAAGAGTTTTAGTATCTGTGAACGTGCAAACTGTTGTTTCACTTGACCGTATCTCAACGTTACTTATGTCCTGATTTCCTATTGGAGTGCCCGTGGGTGTTCCATCTTGTTTTTTACATTGAACAGGAGAACTTGGCACCCAACCAGAATTCCAAAATGATTCAGAAATATAATAGTTTCCTGAAGCCAAGACCACTGAATTATTGCCCGTACTGGAAGTTGTTGTAATATATATAGTTGCAAGTGGTGAAGGAGACACATTAAAACCGAATTTATCATCTCCTCCTATAGTATTTTTAATTATTTTTAGGGTTCCGCTTCCCGGTGGAACAATTTTTGTATTAGTAAACGTGCAAGTGATAGCGGGTGATATGGGGGCTATGTTTATTGTCACGCCATTTGTTATTGATGTTCCACTAGAAGTACAAGAAACGGGGTTAGTGAGTGTCCATCCTGAAGGAACATTTTCTTGGATTGTATAAGTTGCTCCAGGAGCCAAATTAACAGTTTGTGAAATTGTACCACCAACAGTTGTCAGTGAAGTAACAGTTGTATTACCCGTAAAAGTGAATGAGCCATCACCCCCAATGGTATTTTTAATTATGGTAAGCTCAACAGTGGGTGGCGGCGGAGGACCCTTCCTTGTGTTAGTTATAGTACAAATTTTGCTTTGACCTGCTAGTACGGTAATGTTTCCGGCACTATTACAATCTCCGCCATAAGATATTGTATAGTCATTTAGGTTTGTTCCTGTGCCTGCGGTTTCACTTACGGTATGAGCACCCGAAGTCACGGCAAATGAATTTGTTGTACCTCCGCAAAGTATATCGCTACCATAAGTTAAGCCATCGCTTTTTAAATTAAATTTACCTGTATCGCTGCTAGGAGAACAAATTTTGTCAATCTTGAGGTTGGTATTGGGTGGCGTACTATTTTTAACATTAATAAACTTACAGGTAGTTTTTAAACCTTGCCATAGTATCACATCTTTAATAGTATTACCTCCGACTACTGTTACATTTGGATGTCCGGGCACAGAACAAATAATAGAATCAACAAACCAGTCAGCTGGAATAGTTTCAGTAATGTCATAATAGGTATAGGTTGTTGTTAGTGTAACAGATGCTGATTTTGAATCACTTCCTCCGCCACTAGGAATTGTTATTGCTGGGATTGAAAGATTAGGACCACCTGATGTTGGAGTAATAGCATAAGGAAAAGTACCGCCTGCGTTTGCTTCTTTAACTATTTCTAGGGTTGATGGTGGAGGATTTTTTATATTAGTAACAAAACAAGGCACAATTCCTCCTGCAGCAACAGTAATAGAGGGTAAGCAAGTATTTGAATTTTGTGTCCAGCCAGGAGTTGTATTATCTTCGGTTATTGTAATTGGCACCCCTGCTGGAACTATTAATGGATATGATGTTTTTATTGCAGTATTAATGTCAAAGTTAAAATAACCGGTCGCATTGCTATGAAAATGGAAAACAGCAGGATCTGGCACATTGGTTATTTTATTAACTATAATAATTCCATCTACTGGCGGTGGCGGCGGAGGACCGCCTAATTTTGTATTAGTAAACGTACAAATAACTGTTTCTCCAGGATCTACAACAATACCTATTACACTGCTAAAAAGAACTAATCCTGTATCAGGTCCAGTCCCATTATTTTTCATACAAATAGCACTGGTAAATGTCCATCCGGTGGTAGCGCCTTCAATTATGGTATATAATCCTGCTGAAACAGTTAAAGCATATGATTTTTTTACCGCAGTATCAATAGTGAAGTTGCCATAACCGGGCGCATTACTTGTGAAAGGAAAAATAGCCGTACCTGTTCCTATTGTTACCTTATCAATTATAATAGTGCCCTTTTCTTCATTATCAAATTCGCAGGTGGTTGTTTTGCCAGGCTCTACCTCAACAGTAAATATAATATCATTACCTATTTTTGTACCTGTAGAAGTTCCATCTTGTTTTGTGCAAATAACATCGGCGGGAGTCCAGCCAGACGGCACCTGTTCAACAATATCAT
>MHOR01000008.1:5400-15534 GCA_001821915.1 Candidatus Staskawiczbacteria bacterium RIFCSPHIGHO2_02_FULL_34_10
TAATATCATACTCAAATATTGTCTTCCCATCTCCACCAAATATATTTTTAACTATTTTTAAGATTCCGTATGCCTCGTTAGTAAACGTACAAGTAATTGTCTGGCCAGCAATAGGAGTAAAAATAGCTCTGCGATTAGGAAGATCAGTTGTACCACCAGTATTGCAAACAATTGAATCTAGCTTCCATCCTCCTTTTACTGCTTCAGTTGACGTATAGGTTATACCTGGAGTGACTTTGGTTGTAATAGTTCCATCATTTACAGAAATAGCACCATTTGGAGCTCCAATTGGAGTTCCGATGAAATTAAAAACTCCTACACCTCCAATCATTTTCTTTTTTACAATAAGGGTGGCTTGTTGTTGATTCTCAAAAGTGCAAACAGTTGTATCACCAGGATTTACGGTAACATCTATTATACCAACTCCAGTGGGAGTCCCCGTAATCCCACCAGATCCATTATTTGTTTTACAACTTACAGAAGTAAATACCCAACCAGATGGAATTACTGCTTCTGTAATATCATATTTTCCTGGGGCAAAAACAGGTATTAGTGGGGAAATACCTTGACCAAGAAGACTAGGTGTAACGTATGCAGTAGAAAATGTTCCTGGAGAAATATCAAAGCCAAATGTACCAGTTACTCCTGTTGGATATACATTTTTAATTATTTTTATATTGCCTGTAGTTGAGGGTGGAGTTATTTTTGTATTGGTAATAATGCAAATCATAGTTTGATTGAGGAGCAATTTGACGCTTGTGCTTGTTGCATTGATTACATTTACACCGCAACTAATTGTAGTTGTATAATCACTTAGGTTTGTACCTGTGGAAGCTTCTTCGCCAACGAAGATGAGAAATCCAGCCAAAACCGGTCTTAATCCTGTGGTGCCACCATCACCAACATTAATCCCAGTGCCAGTAGCTGGACCTAAGCCGATCTTCAGATTGAATCTGCCGGTATCTGTGCTTGGAATTAATTCTTTTCTTACCTCAAGGTAAGCAACACCTGATGGCGGAGGGGGAGTTGTATCTTTTGTATTTTGGAAAGTACAAACAAAAGTCTCTAATCCCGTGCTAAAAGTTACACTAACACCGTTAATACCGCTTGGATTATAAGGTGCGCCAGCGCAAGAGATAGCATTTAGTGTCCAGCCAGGAGTTGAAGTGATATCTTCTGTAATCGTATATGTTCCAGCAGAAAGACCAACTCTAGTATTATTACCAAAGCCCGAGTTGTCAACGGGAATATTAAAATTTGAATAACCAGGACCTGTAACTTTAAAGCTAAAAGTAGCAGGATTGTTTGGTGTTGCGCTTTTGTTTACCGATATACTTGCCGCATCAGCTTTTGCTATAGAAACGCCAAACGACAAAAACACAACCGCTGTTAGTAAAATAACTGTTTTATAAAAATATTTTGACATATTGATATCGTATTATATTACTCCATGTTAACATAGTTTTTAAAATTTTAAAAACAAGTGTCAACATGTGAATAACTTAAACTAGAATATTGATTAAATAGAATCTATTAAATTCTCTATCGTAGCGGAAAGTTCGCGATCGCGAACTTTCCGCTACGATCAAAAACAACACTATAATCTAAACTTCTAACTGGAAAAAATGTCTTTCTGTGTATTTTGCACGGTCCAAAGTTTTTTAAATTTTTAATATGCAAAGCAGTGCCATAGCCTTTGTGTTTTTCAAAACCGTATTGCGGATATTTTTTATGCATTTTTTGCATTATTCTGTCTCTAGTAACTTTAGCAATGATTGAAGCGGCAGAAATTGAAAATACTTTTTGGTCCCCCTTTATAATTGATAGTTGTGGAATAAATTGCTTGCCCTGAGCCTGCCGAAGGGTAAAGTTCCCGTCAATTAAAAGAAAGCCAACATCTTTTAATACTTCCTCGTGATTCTCGCGATCGTTAAAATCACGAGGAAGTATTTTTTGCTTATTAAATTTATTAAAATTTATATTTAAACTATTTATAGCTTTTTGCATCGCCAACTTTGTTGCTTCTAAAATATTTATTTTATCTATTATTTTTTCAGAAACAATGCCAACCCCCCATTCAATCGCAGGGTGTTTAGTTATTATTGTATAGATTTCTTCTCTCTTTTTTTCTGACAACTGCTTAGAATCCTTAATTTGAGAAATCCAAAATCCTAAATCCGAAATTCTAAACAAATTCAAATTATCAAAATCCAAAATACGTTTTAAGTTTCGAAAATTTGAATTTTTGATTTGTTTAGGATTTAGAGTTTTGAATTTAGGGTTTATCGTGATTGCCGCCGCAACTACCGGGCCTGCTAAAGGACCTCGTCCGGCTTCATCTAGTCCAACAACAACATTAAATCCTTTGCGCCACAACTTTTTTTCTTCGTTAAAATTTGGAAATTCCATATTAAATGACTAGACCTATTGCTTAATAAGGTTTCGTACGAAAATTAAATATTTTAGGCGAAAATTTGCTATAATTTTAAGCCCAGAGGTTTAATTTGCAGTAAAACATTATTAAGCAATAGGTCTATTATACAACTTTATTAAAAAGTAAAAAATACAAAAATCATAAAGATCGTCTATTATTTATATTATCAAATTATACACCGTAGCAAAAAGTACGCTATTGCGTACTTTTTGCTACGGTTAATATAATCCAAATAACCTAAAATTTTTACTTTATTTTTTGATTGCAATGAAAATGAAAAAGCCTCACATCCCGTGAAGCTTATTATTTTTTAATCAAATTCATCATTCCAATCTTCAGGCTCCCAGCCCTGGGGCTTTCATTCTTCTCCTTCTATCATTTTTTCGTTAAATCTATTTTCAATCCCCTTTAACTCTTCTTGAAATTCCGCTAAGTTCCCCATTACTTCTTTGCAATTGTTATTTGTTTTTTTTGCGTACCATATATTAAGCAGGTTTGCAATAAAATCCAAAAGCAATATTACAATAAAACAAATGAGCAAAATGTCGCATAATAAAATACTAAAGAGTTCCATAAAAATCCCTCCCCAGATTTTGAAAAGAACTATCTTAACTTTTTTTACGATATTACAAAAAAATTATTGTGTCAACTCTTGTTTTGGTTTTCGTAAAAAAGTAGAATTAATAATCATTTTCAATTTTAAATTGTCATTTTGATTTTTGCATTTTAATTTTTTAATTATTTTTATGAAGTTTACCCATTTACACGTCCATTCGCACTACTCTTTACTTGACGGACTGCCAAAAATTCCAGAGCTTTTAGATTACGTAAAAGAATTAGGAATGGATTCTGTAGCGCTAACTGACCACGGAGTAATGTATGGCGCTGTAGAATTTTATAAAGAAGCCAAAGCGCGTGGAATAAAACCTATTATTGGATGCGAAGTGTATGTTGCCCTTGAAGGCAGATTGGATAAACGCCCAAATATAGACTCAAAAAGCTATCATATGATTTTGCTTGCAAAAAACCAAAAAGGATATGAAAACTTGGTAAAACTTGTCACCTCTGCCCATTTAGAAGGATTTTATTATAAACCCCGCATTGATGAAGAAATTTTAGAAAAATATGCCGAAGGTTTAATTGGAACTTCGGCCTGTTTAAATGGAAAAATTCCAAAAATGTTGTTAGCAAATAAATTAGAAGAGGCTGAAGCGCTGGCCAAAAAATATGTAAGCTGGTTTGGCAAAGATAGTTTTTATCTGGAACTTCAATACCATAAAAACATTCCCGAACAGCAAGTTTTAAATAAAAAAATAGTTGAACTATCAAAAAAAACCGGCATACCTTTAATTGCAACAAATGATTCGCATTATCTAAGACCCGAAGATGCCGACGCCCAAGATATTTTAATGTTGATAAATACCGGCGCCGACCCAAACGACCCGGAAAGATTATCTTTAAAAACCGATGACTTCTCAATGATTCCGCCAGAACAAATGGCAGAATTATTTAAAGATACTCCTGAAGCCATAGAAAATACGCAAAAAATTGCCGATATGTGCGACTTTAATTTTGTATTGGGAAAAGCGCAACTCCCCCATTTTGAAGTTCCCAATGGTAAAACACCAGAAGAATACTTAACCCAACTATGCGAAGTAGGTTTACAAAAAAAGTATGGAAAAAACATTACTACCGAAATTCGCGATAGAATGAATTATGAATTGTCAGTGATTAATAAAACCGGATTTGCCGGATACATTTTAATCGTTCAAGATTTTGTAAATTGGGCTTTAGAAAAACGTATTGGAAGAAATGCCCGAGGGTCTGCGGCGGGTTCTTTAGTTTGTTATCTTACCGATATTACCAGCGTTGACCCGATAAAATACGACCTTCTTTTTGAAAGGTTTTTAAATCCCGAAAGAATTTCCATGCCCGATATTGATATGGATTTTACTGATAGGCGTCGGGATGAAGTTTTAAAATATGTTTCTGATAAATATGGAAAAGACCACGTCGCCCAAATTATTACTTTTGGAACCATGGCAGCCCGCGCTGTGATCCGAGATGTAGGCAGAGCGCTTCAATACACTTATAGTTACTGTGACGCTTTAGCAAAAATGATTCCTTTGGGCATGGATTTATCAGAAACTCTAGAAAAAGTCAGCGAATTTAGAGATATTTATAATAGCGACCCGCAAGGAAAAAAACTTATTGACTTGGGATTTAAATTAGAAGGAGTGGCAAGGCATGCTTCAACTCACGCCTGTGGAGTGGTGATTTCCGCAAAACCCTTAGTAGATTCTGTCCCATTGCAACATCCAACCGCCGATGATGACAACATAGTAACCCAATATGAAATGCATGCTATTGAAGACTTGGGACTTTTAAAAATGGATTTTTTGGGATTAAAAAACTTAACTATTATTGAAGATACATTAGCTCGCATCTTTGTCATACGAAATGAAAAAATTGATATTGAAAACATTCCCTTTGACGATAAAAAAACCTACCAGCTTTTGCAGAAAGCGTTAAGTACATCTATTTTTCAATTAGAATGTTTGGCTGGAGATACAAAAGTTTCAACAACTACCATTAAACAACTTTACGAAAAAAGAGAGAACAGAAAATTGCATTCAGTATATTTAGATGAAGGTAAATTGCATAAAAATGAAGTTATTGATGTATTAAAAGGAGAAGTAAAAGACCTTTATAGATTAATAGCAGAAAATAAATGGTCTATAAAAGCATCAAAAGATCATTATTTTATGACTGAAGATGGATGGAAAAAACTGGAAGAAATAAAACCGGGGGATAAAATATTAGTGAAACTCAATGCAAACCATTCTATTTATAATACTTGTAGTACTTGTAGGAAAGAAATATGTGGACAACGAGAAGGAAGAAGTAAGTTCTGTTATAGTTGCTCTGCCAAATTTTATAGGAATCCTAGCAAACTAGAATCCAGAAAAAAAATTAGTCTAGCACAACTGAAATTTTATGAAAATGGTGGCAAAACTTGGAATGAAGGTCTAACCAAAGAAACAAATAAAATTTTAAAAAATAATGGAGAAAAAATTTCACAAGCTTTATCTGGAAAATCGTTAGAAGAACTTTGGGGTAAAGAAAGGGCTGACAAATTTAAGAAAGAACATTCTCAAAGAATGAGGGGAAAAGGAAATTCCATGTTTGGCATGCCAGCCCCCCACCGAAAAGGAGGATTTAGAAAAGACTTAAATCATTATGTCCGTTCTTCTTGGGAGGCAGATTTTGCCAGAATTCTCAACCTCCATAATATACAATACCAATATGAACCCAAAACTTTTACATTAGTAAGAGATAATGGGGAAATTTTAAACTATACTCCGGATTTTTATGTACCTTCAAAAAATACTTTTTATGAAATCAAGGGATGGATGCATGAGTTAGATCAGGAAAAAATAGACTTGTTCCAAAAACAATATCCTCAATATAGTTTCGTATTAATAAGTGCTACTAGATTTGCTGAATTTGCTTTGAAATATAAGAAACTAATTGCATGGGAATGCCCACAAATACCCGTAAGGCAGAGTTTTAGCTTTATAAAAGTAAAAGAAATAAAATATGCTGGGAAAGAACAGACATATGATATTAAAATGAAAGCCCCAGGAAATAATTTTGTTGCCAACGGATTTTTAGTACATAACAGCGACGGCATGAAACGATATTTAAAAGACTTAAAACCAACTGAATTTGAAGATATTGCAGCCATGGTGGCCCTTTATAGGCCAGGCCCTATGCAATTTATTCCAGACTATATTGAAAGAAAACATGGAAGGCAAAAAATAACCTACATCCATCCAGCATTGCAATCAATTTTAAAAAATACTCAAGGAATAATGATTTATCAAGAACAATTGATGAAAATTGCCCAAGTGATTGCAGGATTTACTTTGGGAGAAGCCGACGTGCTAAGAAAAGCCGTCGGTAAAAAAATTAAAGAATTACTGGACTCGCAAGAAAAAAAATTCATTGACGGCGCAATAAAAAATGGCACCAATAAAAAAATTGCAGAAGAATTATGGCAATGGATTTTGCCTTTTGCCGCTTACGGATTTAATAAATGCGTAACAGGAGACACAAAAATCATAAGTCCAAAAACAGGACAACTCATACAAATAAAAGAACTTGTGAAAAATAAAAAATTACTTAATTACACTTTCTCACTTTCCGAAAATTTTAAAATTAAAAAATCAAAAGTTATAGAAGTTTTTTCTAATGGCAAAAAACTCGTGTTTGAAGTCATCACAAGGAGCGGCAGAAAAATAATTGCTACTAATAATCACCCTTTTTATACACAATACGGATGGAAAAATTTAGAAAGTATAAATATAAAAGAAAGAATAGCGGTCCCAAGACTCCTTCCAGAACCAACACGTAAAGTAAGAATAGCAGATTATAAAATTGCTGTTTTGGGGTATATGTTAGCAGAGGGAAATTTATGTCATCCTTCCGGATTTTACTTTTATTCGAATTCAAAAGAGGAAATAAAAGATTACTGCAATAATCTTGAAAAGTTTGAAAATACAGAATGCTCAATAGATCATTCAAAAAGCGCCATTGCGGTATATGCTAAAAGAAAAAATTTAAAAGAAAAATCAGAAGCTGTAGAATGGATAAGTAAATTAGGTCTTAAATACAAAAAAGCCACTGAAAAGTTTTTTCCTGATTTTGTATTTGGACTTTCCAATGCGCAACTTTCTTTACTAATAGCTAAAATGTTTCAAGGGGACGGATGCATTAACTTTAAAAATGGATATGCGCAAATATTTTACGCAACATCTTCTCAAAATATTGCAGAAGGATTACAACATTTACTTTTAAGATTTGGAATTATTTCAACAATCCATAAAAAGAAATTTAAATATAGAGACGAATTAAAAACGGGATATACCATTAATATAAACCGCTACGATAATATCCAGAAATTCATTATTAACTTCAAAAAATATTTACTAGATAACAAGGCGAATGCGCTAAAGGATATAGAAAAAAACCACCCCATTTTAAATGGTAATATAAAAAACTGGTCAGCTAGAGGCAGTAAAGATATTATTCCCGTAGCAATGATAAAACCTCTCATGCGAGAGGCAGTGCTTACAGGGCCCATGTCAATAAAGGAATTTTCAAAAGAAAATGGTTTCTCTGAAAGATTATTATGGAACGCATCTGACAAGGTAGGATACCTCCGAGAAACTGTAAAAATAATGGCACATGGCCTTAATATTAAAAAAATAGAAAATCTTTGTAACTCCGATATTTTTTGGGATGAAATTGTTTCTATTACCGAAAAAGGACTTCAAGAAACTTTTGACTTAACCATTAAAGGAACTCATAATTTTATTGCAAACAATATTTTTGTCCACAACTCCCATTCGGTTGCCTATGCAACCATCGCCTATCAAACTGCCTATTTAAAAGCGCATTACCCTGTTGAATTTATGGCTTCGGTTTTGACTTCAGAAAAAATTGATGTGGAAAGAATTGCATTTTTAATTGAAGAGTGTAAAAAAATGGACATTGAAGTTTTACCACCAAATATTAATGAAAGCTTGAAAAACTTTACGGTGGTCCCAAATGAAAAAAAAATAAGATTTGGACTTTTGGCAATTAAAAATGTGGGAAATAATATTATTGAAGCTGTAGTAGAAGAAAGAAAAAACAACGGGCCATTTACATCAATTGGCGACTTTATAAATAGAGTTAATTCAAAAGATTTAAATAAAAAATCAATGGAGGCATTAATAAAAGCCGGAGCTTTTGACGCGTTTAATGAAAGAAACCAGCTTTTGCAAAACTTAGAAAAACTTCTTGAAATTGCGCGCGAAAATCAAAAAAATAAATCCAACGGCCAAATTGGATTGTTCGCAAGTGTTGCAACTTCAACAAATAATGAAATAAAATTAGCGGAAGCTCTTCCCGCCCAACTTCTTGAAAAACTAACTTGGGAGAAAGAACTTTTGGGACTTTATGTAAGTAGCCACCCATTACATAGTTTTAAAAAACTATTTGAAACAAAAACAACTGCCATATCCAGCATTGATAAAAATATGGTAAATAAAAAAATAATTTTAGGAGGCCTTATTTACAATGTTAAAAAAATAATCACCAAAACTGGCAAACCCATGCTCTTTATGAAACTGGAAGACCTAACCGCTAAAACAGAAATTGTCATTTTCCCAAACTTGCTTGAAGCAAAACCAGAATGCCTGCAAGAAAATAAAATTGTCTTTATTGCCGGCCGCGTTGATAATAGAAACGGCGAAATCAAAATCGTTGCTGATGATGTGCAAGAAATTATTGTGCCACAAGAATCATAGTTAGTATTACAAAGCATGAATTGTAAATATTATAATTATAACCATAGGCTAATTCGTACGAATTAGCCTATGGTTTTTGTAATAAAAAAGCCTTGGTCGTTGAAACCGAGGCCTATTTTTTACTCTTTTTTAAAGGACTTTATTTTGGGTTAGTAATAACTAAGGAGTCATTTTGTTTTTGTTCTTTTTCCTTTCGTTTTTCGTAAACTTTTCTTCTTTGATATATAGTAAAAAATCTCATTGAGGCAATTAATGAGATAATCCCATTAACAAAAAGTAAACATAAAAAAAATGTGCCAATTCTTTCTCTATCTACAATGAAAATCCATAGACAGAGGATTAGTAAAATAATACTAGCTATTCCTATAGCAATGCAATTCAATAGAGCTTGAAAAACCAGCTTCGAGTATTTCTGCTTAGTTTGCATAAAACACCCCTTTCAAAGGTTGAGAGAGAACACAATTTTTCAATTTAGAAAAAAAGCAAATATATGATGATACCAAGCCATATATAAGTGAAGAAACCTGGGAATAGAGCTATGCGATATTTTGAAAGAAATTTCAGAAATTCGTTAGCTTCTTTCCAATCTCTCCCAGTAAAAACACAAAATGCAATTAAATTACTTTCTTCGGACGGTTCTATTGATGCTAAACGAGATTCCCAATAATCTATAATCTCTTCTGTCTCACAATTAATTATAGACCAATACGTACAGAGTAGAAAACCCATGCCTGCTACAAGCTGATAGAAGATTAATGTGTGTTCTGTAAGTAATAATGGTAACGCCGCTAAATTAATAAGAACAAATACCTGATGCCGAGACCAAAATAAAGTAACTTCAGTATTACGACACATACAAATACCCGTATACATTACTTTTTGTTCATCTGTCATTATTGCCATCCTTTCTTTGTAAGAGAAGTATTTTAAATTTTCAAAGGGCGACTATATTTACTTATATCAACTTAATGAATAAAGTCAATGTTTTTTACCAATCATTTTAAAAAGTGCAAAGGGTGAATAAAGATCGTCGCCGATGATGTTCAAGAAATCATTGTGCCACAGGAATCATAAAATAAAATTGTAAATCAATCGTAGCAAAAAGTACACTATCGCGTACTTTTTGCTACGATGTAACTATGGATAAAAATAATAAAACTTTCGAACAAAAAAGCCCTTGAAGTTATCGCTGGGCTGAGGATTTATTAGGCCTTTTCCCTATAGGCCATTTTTTATCTGCGATCAAAAGTCTCATCGAAAGTTTCTTTGATTATTTCTTCTTCTGTAATGGGAACTTCCCTTTTGAGGGGATCAAAATTCCCTGACCAAATCTCAAGGATAAAG
>MHOR01000009.1:0-399 GCA_001821915.1 Candidatus Staskawiczbacteria bacterium RIFCSPHIGHO2_02_FULL_34_10
GGAAACTCGAAGCATTTATAAAAATCTTCTTTTTTAAATTTAATTTTCATATTTATCTCATTAAACCCCATTTTGTTCAATACGCCACTCGGGTGGCGTATTGGCGGTCTATCAACCCCTGTAGTAGAATGCTTTGGCTTCTCATATTTTCTTATACCACTCAATTACTTTCAATATACCTGTTTTAATATCAGTCTTGGGACTCCACCCTAATTCTTTTTGGATTTTTTTAATATCAAGCGCGCTTTTTTCTGTTCCGGCATTTTTTGAATTTTTGTATTCAGGTTTTATGTCCGCGCCCAGTGATTGGCCTATCAATTCAATGATTTTTTTTAAATCGATTTCTTTGCCGCTTGCCACATTATAAACTTCATTTTTGTCCCGACTTTGCCGAGGATC
>MHOR01000009.1:446-3245 GCA_001821915.1 Candidatus Staskawiczbacteria bacterium RIFCSPHIGHO2_02_FULL_34_10
CATCAACTACATCGTCAATGTAAATAAAATCCCTGGTTTGACCTCCGTTTCCAAACAAAACCGGCTTAATGCCGCAGGACATTTTTGAAATACTGGCAGGAATAAGTCCGCTTTGCCATTGCCGCGGCCCATAGGCGTTGCTTACGCGAGGAATTGTAAAATTGATGCCATTACTCTTGCAATACAAATCTATATATTTTTCAATCATCAGGTTCGCCAGCCCATATAAAGATGCTGGGTGGGCAAGATACTCCTCTGGAGTAGGAACCTCTTTGGCATTTTCATAAACTGACCCGCCGCTGGAA
Organism: Candidatus Staskawiczbacteria bacterium RIFCSPHIGHO2_02_FULL_34_10; assembly: GCA_001821915.1. GTDB lineage: Bacteria > Patescibacteriota > Minisyncoccia > Minisyncoccales > Staskawiczbacteraceae > VGLO01. The sequence goes on from MHOR01000009.1 coordinate 752, forward strand.
ATAAAAATTATTTTTTTAACATTATATTTTTTACAGGCGTCCAAAATAATTTTAGCCCTTAGCAAAAAATCCATATCTTTTATAAAAAGCGGGTCGGTTATTTCTCTTCTTAAATTAATGGCGCCGGCTAAATGAAAAACAAAATCCGGTTTTTCTTTTTTAAAAACAGCGGCAACACTTTTTGCATGTTGGACATCGACTAGATAATGTACCGCTCCAGCGTCAACGGATTTTGCGGCGATATCAATGACCGCCACCTTATTACCCTTTGCCAAAAGCGCTTTTGATAAATGGGACCCGATGAAACCGGCGCCTCCAATAATGAGATATTTTTTCACCTCGTTAGAAATCTGGGCAAAAAATATTTTAGAAAAATATTTTTTGCTTACACTTTTTAATTGTATTATCTATTACTTCTTTGTCCCTCGCTTGAAATATATTGCTTTCAATAAACTTCTAACGGGGTTCATATATTTGTTCCAACCTTTCGTTAAACATAACGCATATTATTGAAATAAGACAAATAAAAGCGGGGATACGAATCCTGGCAATAATTCCGTAATTATTTATAAACAAAGAAAGCGCTCCTAATGTAAATATACTAAATATCAACAAAGGAAGGCTTGATTTATAAAACTTTAGGAATGGCAAGATCCCGTTTTTTTTTATAAAACTCACGGAACCATAAGTAAAAGCAATGATTAATATATACCACGGAATAGTTTCTGCCAAGCCAATCACTTGCCTTTTTTGGGTGAGTTGCCATGGAAACGGTCCCAACAAACTATAGGTAAAAGATTGAAAGGAATTTTTTAAAAATGAACCAGCTCCTCCCTTAAATCCGGTTTCTAATTCAAAATTAGACCCGCTTCCATTGAGTTCTTGTTTTGGCGGATTTTTTTGAGGCAAGTTTGGTTGATTAATAGTGGGTTGGGACGCAGTTGGTTGAGATGCAGCAGATTGGGGCGTAGTTGGTTGATTAATAGTGGGTTGGGACGCAGTTGGTTGAGATGCAGCAGATTGGGGCGTAGTTGGTTGAGAATTTAATGATGAATTATTACTGTACACAATCTCCCTATAATATGTTATCTTTTCTGGATTAATCAAATTTTTAAAACTGTTAAATCCGTAATACCCATTGCCTACAATTTGAGGAGAAAATCCTAAAAGAAAAATCATCGTTACGCCATAAATAACTTTTTCTTTTGCTTTAAAACTCGAGATTATAAACCAACAGATTACAAAGCTAAACATAAGTGAATAGCCAATATAAAAACGAAGATTAATCAAACAACTTAAAATAACAAAAAAAGCTAAAAATTTTATCCAAGAAAAACTATTTACCCCGTTAGAAACAGCCCACGGACGAAAATTTTCGCTATGCGTAAAATTTTCACGTCCTGACCCCACAGGCCCTTCGGGCGCGAATACGCGGGCGGTGTTTCTAATGGGGTTCACTATTTTCAAAATAAATAATATTCCCACTAAAGCAAGCGGGATAACTACCGTATCTTTTAATAACACACTGCCAAAATATAAATAACTTGGATATATACTGACAACAAGGCTCGCCAAAAAAGCTGTTTTTTTTGTTCCGCCTATTTCTATGACTATCAAATAAACTAACAAAATAGAAAATGCAGATAGCCAAACAATAAAAAGCTGACCGACAATCATACTAGGCAATGTAACCATATACAAAATCCCGATTAAAATGGGGAAAAAATGATCGGTATATAATCCAGCCAACGAAAAATTACCGTGGCTAAATCTATCAGCTATGTCTCTGGCTATTTGGTCATATAAAGTAAAATCCGCGCCTCCGCCAAATGGCTTAAGCCCAGTCCAATAAAGAAGCAACGCTACCCCAAGATGGACCAATAAACCCATTAAAAAAACAATGTATATATTTTTATCCCGCACGCCAAAACCATACAATAAAAAAATCGTTGCGAAAAATAACAATAAAAGAAAAAAAAGTCCAATAGACAAAGCTTTGTCAAAGAAACTTATTGCGTATAATAAAACCGCTAAAATCACCACAAGTTGGCAAGCCTGTTTTTTTTCTTTTTGGCTTAGGGTAATGTGAAAACTTTTAAATATATTAGTCATGGCTTAACTCATCAAAAACTTTTTCGTACTCCCCCACATTTTTTGCAACAGAAAAAAACTTTGCCCTTTCCCTTCCTGCTGTTGAAAGTTGTTCTGCCAATACTGGGTCATTTAAAACTTTAAATATCGCGCTGGCCATACTTTTTTCATCGCCGACAGGAACCAATATGCCATTTTTCATATTCTCTATTATTTCACCAGGACCCACGGGGCAATCGGTTGAAACTACCGACGCCCCACATGCCATTGCTTCAATAATCACATTTCCAAAGCCCTCCTGCAAAGAAGCTAACACAAAGACCGAACCCCTCGCCATATATCTAAAAGGGTTTTGCTGAAAATCTAAAAAGGCGACATTTTGGGAAATCCCCATACGATCGGC
>MHOR01000009.1:3395-4125 GCA_001821915.1 Candidatus Staskawiczbacteria bacterium RIFCSPHIGHO2_02_FULL_34_10
GTTCTTGCGCCAATTGATATATATTGCTCACAATCACGGGGTTGTATATTACCGTAACTTTTAAAGCTCGGCTTACGGTTTTTATAATATCATCCGCAATTCCCTTTGAAACACAGATAATGGCGTCGGCTTTTGGATACAACCAATTACATAGACTTGGCATAAAAAAACGGGCGAACATTCCTCTCCAAAATGTTTTAGAAATAATCGGCAAAAAAGAAAAGACCGAATGCTCGGTAATAATAATTTTTGTTTTCGCTTTTGAAAAAATTTTTGCGGCAATACAAATAACATTAATACGGGGAAAAGCTGAAATAAAAATATCTGGTTGAGTTTTTTTAAAATAGGCTACCAACTTAAAAAATGTGGTAGTACTACGGCGAGTATGCAAATTAATAATAGGAATATCATTATTAATTTCTTTTAAAAAATTTCCCTCAGCAGTGCCCAGTACCAGCGATACCGCATATCTTTTCTTATCAATGTAATTAACGAGATTTACCACGTTCCTTTCGGTTCCACCCGGCTCTAAAGAGGGAAGAAAAAAAGCAATGGTAATTTTATCTTTTTCCATTATACTTTGAATTACGAAAATGCACTTTGAAAAGAAAGTTTCGGGTCTTTTATCTAAATTTCAACTGCAAATTTGCTACAATTTTTATGCGTATCCTTCAGATGCGCCTAAAAATTCTATCACATTTTCGCTCTGAAATTTAGATAAAATACCTCG
>MHOR01000009.1:4569-13196 GCA_001821915.1 Candidatus Staskawiczbacteria bacterium RIFCSPHIGHO2_02_FULL_34_10
GTAAAAAAATACGGCATTAAAAAATTTGTCCAAATCTCTTGTTATGATGAAAAAACTCGTGCTGTAACAAAAGATGGGCTAAAGTATTACTATCAGTTGTCTGAAAATGACGAAGTTTTAACGCTTAACGAACAACGACAGCCAGAGTTTCAAAAAATAGAAAAAATGATAATCCAAGATTATGAGGGAGAAATGGTAAGATTCGGCGGTAATGCTGATATGTTGGTTACGCCAAATCATCGTATGTATGATGAAAATATGAAAGTCTATGAAGCGATATCTATAGAGAAAAAATTTCAGTTTCCAAAGTCAAAAGTAGTTGTTAGTGAAGAAAAGAAAACAGTATCGGTTGATGGAATAGGAGAAGTAAATGCGAAAGATTTGCTGTATGTTTTGGGTGTATTTATCGGTGATGGTTTTACCGCTTATCAAGAAAAAATACAAGTAAATAAATCGGGACTTTCAAGAAAAGAATTTATTAATAGAAAAGATAAAAATGGAAGATTTATTGCAGGTAAGACGGGAAATAAGGAAACGGCTTTATCAAAATCTTATCGTATATTTTTTGATGTGCCAGAAAATGATAAAGCCAGAATACGATTAGAACAATCCTTGACAAATCTGGGATTGAAATGGACAGCTCAAAGAGGAAAATCTGGGGAGCACATATATTTTACTTCAAAAGAACTTTTGAAATTCTTTGATGTTCAGGTGGGGAAAGGAGCAAAAAATAAAAGGATTCCTTCTTTTATTTGGTCGCTTGGAAAAAAGAATCTGACGTGTCTTTACGATGGTCTTATGGATAGCGATGGATATTATGGAAAAACCAGCACGACATATACTACTGTTGGAAATGACTTAATGTCTGATGTGGCATTACTTTGTTTTCTTATGGGTAAGCGAGTATCAAATTATTACAAATACTCAAATTGTGAGTTTGAAGGAAGAATAATAAAAGGTGGGGCAAATCAATTAACTATTACAGAAGGAGTTTTGGCGACAAAAGTAATAAATAAAGAATCCTATAGAGGCAAAGTATGGTGTGTAACTGTGAAAAATAAGAATTTTCTCATTGAAAGAAATGGAAAGTTTGCTTTTAGCGGAAATACTGACGAAGTATATGGCTCAATAGAAAAAGGATCATTTAGGGAAACTGACCCTCTTAACCCGTCTTCGCCTTATTCAGCAGCTAAAGCGGGGGCTGATCTTTTGGCGCTCTCTTATTTTAAAACATATAATCTGCCAGTATCCATCACTCGTTGCAGTAATAATTTCGGGCCATTCCAGTATCCGGAAAAATTAATACCTCTTTTCATCACTAATATTCTGGAAAATAAAAAAATACCCGTATACGGAGATGGTATGAATGTTAGAAATTGGATTTACGTCAAAGATCATTGCGAAGCTATTGACATAGTATTGCATAGTGGAGAAAACGGCCAAATATACAATATCGGCAGTAGCCATGAAAAAAGCAATTTGGAAATTACCCACGCTATCCTTAAAGAATTAAAGAGAAACACCGACGACATTCAATATGTACAAGACCGTCCAGGGCATGACCGGCGTTATTCACTTAATTGTGAAAAAATCAAGAACGAACTGGGTTGGCAATCGAAATATGATTTTAATAAAGCATTAACATCAACCATTCAGTGGTATAAAGACAATAAAGAATGGTGGGAAAAAATCAAATCAAACGACTATACTGCCTACTATAAAAAGTAGAATTATATTATTAATCCTTGAATTACGAAATGCTTTCGGGTCTTTTCCCTAAATTTCAGAGCGAGAATTTGATAGAATTTTTAGGCTTATGCTACGCATCCGCCTAAAAATTATAGCAAATTCGTAGTTGAAATTTAAGGAAAAGACCCGAAAAATCATTTAATATGGGCATTTTGTAATTCAAGGTATTAATGCAACTATTATGAAAGGAATTATTTTAGCCGGTGGTAATGGAACAAGGCTTCTGCCCCTTACTATGGTTACCAATAAACATTTATTGCCGGTATACAATAAACCTATGATTTATTACCCTCTGGAAACTTTAGCAGCTGCCGGAATCAAAGATGTGCTCATTGTAACAGGTGGAAATAATCCGGGAGATTTTCTTAAGCTTCTTAAGAATGGGAAATCATTCGGATTACGGGAAATTCATTTTGCATACCAGGAGGGTTCTGGCGGTATAGCAGAAGCCCTTAGTCTTGCAGAGGATTTTGCAGATCATAGTAATATTGCGGTTGTATTGGGAGATAATATATTTGATGAAAATATAACAGAACACGTAGAAAATTTCAAACATCAGAAAAAAGGAGCCAAACTTTTTTTCAAAGAAGTTACTGACGCCCATCGATTTGGTATTGGAGAATTTAAAGAGGGGAAATTAGTAGGGATTGAGGAAAAACCCAGCCAACCAAAATCAAAAATGGCCTGTACAGGACTTTATATGTACGACAATCAAGTATTCGACATAATTAAAACATTAAAACCCTCTAAAAGAGGTGAGCTTGAAATCACTGACTTAAATAATTTCTACATCAAGCAAGGAACAGCAACTCATCAGAATTTAAAAAGCTTTTGGAGTGATGCGGGGACTTTTAAAACATTGTTTGAATCTGCAGAATTTATGAGAAATAAAGAGAAATAATGCTATTGCATAAATTCCTTTAAAGCAACAGGGATAATCACGCTACGATGACGCATCAAGGTGTTTTCAGGAAGATCGTCTACGGTAAACCATTTACCATAACCATCTCCGCTATCAAGCATACAAAGAAAAATCAAGGAAAAAAAATGCCCTCTTAGTTCTGTGGGATTATTGGAATGAAAAATAAATTTTTTTGATATTATACGAATACCTATCTCATTTTTTTCCAAACGCAAAAAAACATCGTCAATTTCTTCACCTGGACGCATCGCTGAACCAGGCAAGTGCCACTGGCCAGGATAAGCCGTATCGGTTAATGAACGCAAGACAAGGTATATTTCAATTTTATCATTTTGGGAATTATGCCTTAAACATACAGCCTCTGGCGTCATGGTTACTTTAAGTTTTGCGATAGCATTAAAAAGCTCTACCCCCATCCCTTTCTTTGGGTCATAACTTTCGGCGATTTTCTTCAAAAGTAAAACCGTAAGATTCTTGATTTCTTCTTTAGAAAGTTTTGAAATGTCTATATTATTTCGGTCAGCCATGGTAGAATTGTAGCATTATCTTATTCGTAATTCAAAGTATAAGAAAAATACTATCATGACCATTAAATCAATGAATATCAAAGGGGTTTTTGAAATTCAACTGGAAACCAAGGAAGACTTCCGCGGATTTTTAATGGAAACAGATGACGATAGAGTTTTCAAAAAGCATGGCATTAATACAGTATGGGTGAAAGAATATCAAAACCTTTCATTAAAAAAAGGGACAATCCGCGGCTTGCATTTCCAATTGCCACCATATGCTCAAGCCAAATTAGTACGGGTTATTTACGGAGAAACACTGTATGTCTTCGTGGACCTGCGAAAAGATTCTCCAACCTTAGGCAAATGGTCTAGTGTATTACTTTCCGCGGAAAATAAAAAAATGTTATACATACCCCGGGGATTCGCCCACGCTTTTTGCTCTCTAGCCGACAATACCATGGCAATTTGCAAAATGGATAATCCTTATTCACCAGAATCCGAATATCAAATAAAATGGAATGACCCGGATCTTGATATTGATTGGCAACTGGAAGATGCACCAATCGTTTCACCAAAAGATTCTAACAACAAGAGCTTTAAAGAATTTATTGCCAAACATGGCGCGATTGAAACATAACCTTGGATTACGAAATGCTTTCTGAAACTCGCCTCTTGCTTGGGCATTTTATAATTCAAGATAACTTACATGTATATCGGATTTTATAGTTACCATAATTTATATAATAATAACAGACTACTTACCGACTCATCTTCTCCTATTGGAGATAATCTAAACTATCCGTTTGTATTGCTGGCTCAGAGACTCAAAGAAATGGGCCACAGCGTCGCGACCCTTGATACCGATGATATTAGAAAATTTGATGCCATCATATTTGTTGAATTTCCCGGCCGAAGTAACCCGTACTTTAAGAAGACAATACAGAACAATTTTAAAAATCTGTATCTTTTAATTCTTGAATCCCCTATTATAAAACTAGATAACTATATAAAAGAAAATCATACATACTTTAAAAAAATATTCACATGGTCGGATGAATTGGTAGATAATAAAAAATATTTTAAGATACAGTATTCCCATAATATTCCTACTGAATTTAATTTTGGTTTGGAAAAAAAAGAAAAACTTTGCACTATAATATCTTCTAATAAAAATAGACATCATCCAAAAGAATTATATTCAGAAAGAATAAAAGCCATACGCTGGTTTGAAAGCAATCATCCTGAAAACTTTGACCTGTATGGCAACGGTTGGGATAGATACCACTTTGAAGGAACATTTTTGGGGATAAAAATAGCTAGACTTAACAGGTTGAAATTTTTAACTAAACTTTTAAGGCCTTACTATCCTTCTTATAGGGGCTCTATTAAATCAAAAAAAGAAACCTATCAAAAATATAAGTTTGCTGTTTGTTATGAAAATACTCAAGCTGATGGCTATGTTACTGAAAAAATTTTTGATTGTTTTTTGGCCGGCTGCGTGCCAATTTATCTGGGGGCGCATAATATCACCAACCATATTCCTGCCAATACATTTATTGATAAAAGAAAATTTGATACCTACGAAAAACTATATAACTATATTATGCATATGCCAGAAAAAGAATATCTAAATTATTTAAACGCAATTAAGAATTTCCTAAAAAATGACAAAGCTTATCCTTTTTCTGCTGAATATTTCGCAAATACTATCATAGAACAAATCATATGAAACCTCCCCTAGTAACAATCTGCCTTATCACCTACAACTATGCAACGCTTTTGGAAAAAGCTGTCCAGTCTTTGATAAACCAAAGTTATCCAAATACTCAAATTATTATTTCTGATGACCAATCCACAGATAATACCAAAGAAGTGATCCAAAAAATACAAAGCAAAAACCCCCAAATTATATACCGAAAAAATATCCGGGACTTAAAAACGAGAGAATTTCATGATGTTAGCGCTAAAAATATACCGACTGCAAAAAAAACATTTGATGTGGCATTCAATCATTGCAATAGCCTCATAACTTCCGGAGTAATTAGCGGAGAATTTGTCATATTCTGCCACCAAGACGATATTTATCACCATGATATTGTTAAAAAAGAATTGGAATTCCTATTAGCGCACCCCGATATTCCTGCGGTGTTTACCCTTGGCAATATCATTAATGAGCAAGATAAGATTGTCGGCGCTTATAAACTACCTCCAGAATTAAATGAGAAAAACGTATATACTTTTGAAGAAATATTCAATGCCATCCTAAACCATGGAAATACTTTTTTAATCGCGCCAACGTTTATGGCGCGTAAAAAAATTTTTGCCGTTGTGGGGCTATTTGACGACCATGGGCCTTTCGGCGGATCTGATGACTTGGAAATGTGGCTTCGTATATTGGAAAAATTTCCCATCGGCATTATACATGAAAATCTTATCAATTGGAGAAAGGGCGGCAGAGGCGCAAAATATAATCAGCTTCGAACCGACAAAGCCGATTTTTTTAAAGTCATGGATTACTACTTAGAGGATAAAAATTATATCAGGACTGTCGATAAAAAACATTTGAGGCAATACAAATACCAAAAGAACTTTGATAATACATTGCGCGCCATGAATTTTTTAATCAAGGGCGAAATAAGGGAAGCCAAAAACATAATAAATGCCTCTTTTTCTTTTGACTTTTTCCGGGGATTTTTTGAAAATATAAACCTATTGAGAACAAAAGTTTTAGCACTGAAGATAATATTATTTGTCGGCATCAACCTCGGACTTGGAAAATACTTAGGAAAGATACTTTACAAATTTGTGTAATCATCCAATGAAATGCGTAATCTCTAAGATATTATCAGCAACGAAATCTGGCATTAACTTTTTATGTATTCTGGAATAATCCTTTAACTTTCCCAAAAATATGGTTTTGCATCCTGCTTTTTTACCGGCCTCAATATCAATCAAACTATCACCAATCATATAGGAATTTGATAGGTCTATATTTAGCTCTTTTTGGGCCTGAAGTATCAAACCTGGCTCTGGTTTGCGACATGCGCACTTTTCTTTCGTGTAATGCGGACAGACATAAATTTTATCAATGATGGCATTACTTTTTTCAAGTTCGGACTGCATCTTGGCATGAATACTATTTACATCATCTAGTGTCACGAGCCCCCGCGATATACCTCCCTGGTTTGATACCACTACGACTAAAAACTTTTTATTTAGTTGACTGATTACATCTCTAACATGAGGCAAAAACTCAAACTCACCCCAATTTTTAATGTAATCATGTTCTTTGGCTTTTTTATTTATCACGCCATCCCTGTCTAAAAAAATGGCTCTTTTTTTAGTCATACCTGTTAGCTTTTAAAAATAATCCGACTCATGTTTTTAAAACTTCTCTTAGAGACTGCCTGGGAAGCCTCTTTCGATGATAGATCAAAAATTTTTGAGATGCAAATTTGATAGACCGACAAGGTTTGCACAGAGTGCAAGCCGCGAAGGTATAGCAAGTTTGTAGCCGAAAATTTTTGATCTAGCGCGAATACGGGCTTCCCAGGCAGTCTCTTAACGATTGCGCAACAAATTTAACTTCTTGGTCAGTCATACTATAAAAAATCGGTAAACAAAAGTGATGCTCACTCAAATATTCTGTTTTGGGCAACTTTACATCATTGGCTCCGGGAAATACGGGCTGTTTATGTAACGGCAACTCATAAACATATCCTGATGGTTGAATACCTCTTGCCTCTAATTCCTTATGAACCATACGGCGGTCATGATTTTTCAAGATAATAATATATTTAAAATAATTATGAATTGACTCTGATTCGGGTTTTATCATTTTTACGCTTAAAACTTCTTTTAATTCTTCATCATAAATCATAGCAATCTCATTTCGTCTTTTAATAAAACTTTCGAGCGCCGCTAATTGTCGTAGGCCCATTAACGCGGCTACTTCCGGCATTCGCCAATTATACCCCATGTATTTATGATAATTAATATAAATATCTTGCTTAACTTTACCAAACTCCCGCATTGCTTTCATTTTTTCTACTAATGTTTCGTCATTAGTAGTAACCATTCCCCCTTCACCGGTGGTCATGACTTTTGTAGAAAAAAAACTAAAACCTGCTGCGACTCCAAAAGCCCCTGCTTTTATATTTTTTAAACTAGAACCATGGGCTTGAGCGGCATCCTCTAGTAAATATAATTTACGATCCTCGCAGATTTTTTTTAACTTTAAAGTGCTTTCGGAAACGATTCCACCAATGTGAACTTGCATAATAGCTATGGTATTTTTGGTAATTTTTTTTATAACATCGCCTTCATCTAAACACATGTTATCCGCGCAATCTGCAAATACAGGTATGCCTCCCGCGTTCAAAATTGCATTAGCCGTAGCAATGAAAGTATTTGATGGTAAAATCACTTCTTTGCCAGAAACATTTAAAGCTCGACAAATTAATTCCAGCGCAGAAGTGCCGCTATTGCAAGCTACTGCAAACTTTGTTCCAATAAATGCCGCAAACTCTTTTTCAAATTGAGCGACATATTGACCGTTGGATAAGAAGGACTTTCCATGTAGAATCTCCCGAAATTTTTCAGTAATAAATGTAATATCATCTTCTGAAAAATAAGGTTTAGTGGCTGGAATTTTCATAATTTATGTAGAGTCGCGAGATTTAACCGCTTTAGCGGAAAATCCCGACTTAGGGAGGGAGGAATATGCGAAGCATATTTTCGTCGCCGCTTGGCAATAAAATATTTCATCCGCAAAATAAAGATGTTTCTTTATTTTGCGTCCTCATATTTCATTGCCTTCACTTGCTAGAAAATAGGAAAACGCATTTTCATATTCCCCACGCGCGATTAATTTATATTTGGCTAAGCGAAGAGAGGAATAATACATTGCAATGTATTATTCTGACCGAGCGACTAAATTTTTAGGGTTGCTTTGAGTAAAACTTTTATTTTCTATTTTTTTATTCTTCAAGCTGAATTCTTTACTTTAATTAAATTGGAGTTTTAACTATAAATTCTGCAACTTCAGAATTTCTAATAAGAATAGTTCTATTAGTAGTAAATGTTAAACCTTTATTGGGGTTATTTTCAAAACCAAGATATATCCTTTCAACATTTCTTTTTTACAATTCTTTTATTGCAGGTTGCAAGTCAGAATCAGAACTTCCTATAATTGCCGTTTTTAATTCCTTGTCGCAAGCTAATGTAATCATATCTATCGCAATTTTTACATCAACTCCCTTTTCCCTAAAAGTTAATGTTTCATGGCCTTTTATGCATTTTTCCATATGACCCCTGACTCTGCCGGCAATAATAACTTCAAATCCCTGCTTCTGTAAATTGGTTTTCAATAATCTTTGTTTTTCTATAAGTTCCTTTGATTTTTTAATGGTTTCTGGATGCTCTGAAAGTTTTCCAAAATAAAATAT
>MHOR01000009.1:13275-15122 GCA_001821915.1 Candidatus Staskawiczbacteria bacterium RIFCSPHIGHO2_02_FULL_34_10
TCCATAAATAAAGATAAACCCCAGCGGACCTTTCGGCTGGCTGGGGCGTTTATGCTTTAATGCTATCAAATTATATGCCCCTGTCAATACCTTGTGTCCTTTTATATCCTTTGCCCAATTTCGTCGGTTTTTAGATAGATATCCATAAATTTATTTTCTGTTTTTATTTTTTAGATATTATTCATCCAACTCGGTCCCGGATTTGAAGGAAAAACTTTGGCTTCTTTAGTCCTATCAGGATGCACTTTAAATTTTATGTGGCTCATTTCTTCTGATTTTAAACTACCTTCTGCTTTTGCAATATAAATTTTAAAACCTCCTCCACCTTGAATTGTATTTATCACTGCTAAATTAAACTCTACGGGGTCTATAATCCGAAAGTTTCCATCAGCCTCTGCGCCTCTTTTAATGGCGGATAGGGCTGATTTTACATAATCTTCTAATTCTTTGGATTCAAATTTATTTTCTTCCATAAGTTTATTCTAATCTGCAACTCCTTTTAATCTTTTTTCTTCTAATTCTTCTTCTAATTCTTCTTTTTCATCTTTAATAGCTTGTGCCATTTCTCTTCTTGAGATTATTTCTACTAAAATAACTACTACACCAAAGGCAGTTAGTTTTAGCAATCCCGAACCTTCATATATGATAAATATAATCCATCCAAAAACTATCAATGAAACCCAATATAATATTCTAATTCTCTTTATTGACTTCATAAATTTATTTTTTAATTTTTATAGAAATTTCAAAATTATTTTCTATGGTTACTCAGTAGCTCATAACATATATGAATAATTTTGCCAAGTTTCTCATCTTTTACAATTTCAAAATATTTATTATTTCCCTTATCTATAATCCTTTGTTTTTGAACTCCGTCTAGAAAATCACAACTTGGGAACCATCCACTTACTGTTTCTGACTTAAATTTACTGAAACCCTTTGCTTTATGTCTAATCTTAATAGATTCTCTTATCCCTAAAGTATCAAAAACAAATATATTATGGTTTAATTTTTTATTTTTCATTTGAATTAATTTGTTTCTGTGACTGTTTTTTGTAATTTAGTTAGTAATACAATTACCATCAAAAAATCCAAATGGTGATTCGAGGTCAATAGCCAATGTCTTGCTCAACCTAGAGAAATTTCCTTTGAGCATTTTCTGCGGATATGTTTCATAAATTTGTAACTGGTCGCCCACTTCTTCTATATGCCCATAGTATTCAATCCACTCATTCGGAATTTCTAAGTTGATAGAACCATGAGAATCGCTTAGAACCCACGGTCTATACTCCGTCAATTTCATATAGACAGTCATAGGTCTAGTTGTGCCGTTGAAAGATATTTCACCGAAACATTGGAAACTTGATTCTGCTTCAGAAAATTGGGTAGCAAAGAAAAACAAAACAACAACACCCAACACGGCGAATCCAATATATTTTATTGATTTTTTCATATATTTATTTTCATTTATGCGTAAAATTTTTTAATACTTTGACAAATAAATTCTATATTTTTATCAGTTAAACTGGGAGCCGATGGTAAACAAACTCCGGTCTTAAATATTTCTTGGGTATTTGGAAAATCTCCTTTTATATTGTAGGCAGGCATGGAATGCATAGACATAAACATGGTTCGCGCTCCAATCCCCAATGAAGTTAAATAAGCAATTAAATTTTTGGCGCTGGGAACAAAAATTACCACTCGATGAGGAACTATAGCGCCATTAGAATTAAATTTAAATAATCTTACACTACTTATACCAAAAAGTTTCTTTGAATAAGACCGTAAAATTTCTTTTTTTCTTTTAACAAAATAAGGCGCTTTTTTAAGTTGAGCTACTCCGACGG
>MHOR01000010.1 GCA_001821915.1 Candidatus Staskawiczbacteria bacterium RIFCSPHIGHO2_02_FULL_34_10
CACGGAGGGAAGACACCACTAGAAGTATTATTCGAACGCATCGGTGTTGCAATTACTTATTGAATTCAGCACTTTTAAATATGCAATTCCTTAACCAGTTGCTTTATTAAGGAAACTACAACAGGAGGTGGCATTAAACTATTTGAAACAACCCCTACATCATCTTTAACTTCCCACGGTTTTTCTGTTATCTGAACTTTATTATTTAACTCGTCAAACAAATATACATATTCTGGTGTAATTTCGTAATCGTCAGCAAAATCATTCACCTTATCTGATGGAATGGAATTTCTCAATAATACTTTCGAAATACCATGCATTTTATAAACTTGTTCCATTAACATTCCATCTTTTTCTAATCTTGCGCGAATTGGCTCAATGCCTAATTCATCCCCCTCTTTTGTCACCATTCTTGGGCCTGTACAACTTGGGTTATCACACAATAAATAAAACTTATTTAACTGTTTATCATATTCAACATTTTTAGTTGCTAAAAGTTTTAAATTTCTTGAAGTTTGGCAAAGCGGACAAATTAAGCGATACTTTATTCTTTCATTAATAACGTTAGTAGGCACATCAATTAACACAAAAATATCAGGGTCATTTCTATAATCAATCAAGTTCTTGAAAAATAATGAATACGAAACTTGATCCACATCTCTTGGAAATCCATCAATAAATATCACTTTTTTACCCATGCGGGTAATTTCCTTTTCAACTAAAGCTAAAATTAATTCAGAGGGCAAAAGAATCTTTGTCGATCTTTCTTCCATGGCTTTTATTAAGTCTTCTAGTGGCATCGGTCCCCGATACTTTTTTTCCAAAAATGTAACTAATTCTTTTTTTTTGTCTTCATTTTTGAGGACTTCATCAAAAGACCTCATTAAATCCCCCACTGATAGATGTTCTACTTTATCAAAGCCTACTACCTCACGAAACATCTTAGAATAGGTCCCTTTCCCTGTATTCTTTTTACCTAAGAGATACATAACAAACGTGTTATTTTTTAAATACTCTTTTAATTTTTTAATTTCATCTCCGGCTTTATACTCAAAATACTCTTGCCTTTGGGTGTTATCTGTTAAGTCAAACTTTTTATCTTTACCTTCTATTTTTGTTTTAAAAACTGGGAAATCCATAATTATAACGCAAATCTATCCCGATAAATTTAATCACATTAAATTTATACGAGGATCCCGTATGCCGATAAATCGGCATCGGTACAAATCTTATGCGAATGCCACGAAATTACGAATACGACGAATGTCCGTCACATTAGCAGTTTTTGTAGATTAGCATGAAATTTGTAGATTGACATTGTTACTATTTTATCTTCAAATTTTCTCCGTCACTTAATATTTCTACATCTCCATTTTGATCCGTCCTAAGTATCTTTATACCAAAGTTTTGTAATTTTTGCAAAACTTCAGGAGTTGGATGCCCATAAGAATTATCTTTCCCAACAGAAATTACAGCAAAGCTGGGATGCACAGCTTGTAAAAATTCTTCGGAACTTGAGTATTTTGAGCCGTGATGCGATACTTTTAAAATATCTGAAGACAAATTTACTTTACTACCTGCCTGTCTAGATAGGTCAATAATTTGTTGTTCTGTCTTGCTTGAAACATCAGCAGTAAATAAAAAAGACTTTTTACTATATATTAAACGAGAAACAATACCTGTTTCATTAGTTGTTTTATTAAAATATCTGCCTTCTAAATTTTCGATGGGATTTAGTATGTCAATTAATATTTCTCCTGATTTAATCTTTGTATGTAAATCAGCTATTACTATATTGCTTCCTTTTTGTTTCTGCTTTTCAATTAATTCCAGCCATTTTTGATAATTTCCCCCGTCTCTTGCGATTCCGGTCCATAAAATATTTTTTACATGATACTTTTGTAAAACAGATAATAACCCCATTAAGTGATCCTGGTCAGGATGAGT
This sequence comes from Candidatus Staskawiczbacteria bacterium RIFCSPHIGHO2_02_FULL_34_10, assembly GCA_001821915.1. Classification (GTDB taxonomy): domain Bacteria; phylum Patescibacteriota; class Minisyncoccia; order Minisyncoccales; family Staskawiczbacteraceae; genus VGLO01. The sequence continues at coordinate 1,948 of MHOR01000010.1, forward strand.
TAAAATAACAACGTCTAAAGATTTATCAAAAAAAGGTAATAATTTTGCCAATTTACCTAACACTGCCAAATCCGGCCCACCATCAATTAAAATATGACGCATATCTGGGGTTTCTATAAAAATTGCGTCTCCTTGGCCAATATCTAAAATATCAACTTTTAAATAATGCGGCCCTGCTAAAATAAAAACTTCTTTCCAAACAAAAATATTCAGTAAAAATAAAATACCTATAACTCCTAAAAATACTTTTTGTTTTAAAGTTAAAAAATTGGACATATCGCAATAAAAATTATACCATTATAATTGTTTCAATTGCACCTTGTAAAAAAGGAGGTTATCATAGAAATTTGCCAAAAATGTAAAAAAGATTTAATTGCCCTGCCAAATTTTTGCTACTTTTGCGGTTATAAATTAATTAGATCCCTAGATTTCAATGAAGCATTCGGTCAAGTAACGGCGAAATGTAAGCCGAAGAAATAATGAAAAAAGCAGGAATTGATATTGAATCAATTCTAAGAGGAAAATGCACCAAACAAAGTCATCTTGATGAATTAAGAAACACAAAATCTTTGGGAATAATTACGAAATTTTGCCGCAAGTGCGGTGAAAAATTGCCAAAAGTTTGAAAATTCAACATAGTCCATTGCCCAAATGGACTTTTTTATTATACCATTAAAATATATGCAAAACGCCGAGCCATCTGGCTCGGCGTTTTTACTACTCAATACAAACTATTTCTTCATTCCCATAATCCTAAACATTTTTGTCCCGCACGTTACGCAAGTGCCAGTCATAGCCATTCTTGTTTTCCCGCCCTTTCCTTTCATAGTTACCTCTTTTGGATCTTTCATCTCTCTTTTGGCTTTACATTTTACACAATATGCTTCTGTCATTTTTGTGACGAATAATCACGAATACTTAACGAATTTTCACGAATACACAAATTCTCTTTATTCGTGATTCGTGTTAATTCGCCAGTCAATTCGTGGAAATTCGTTTATATTATTTAATTACGATAAATGTTTTGATACTAATTTTGTCATTTCAAACATATTTACCATTGCTTTTCCACCAAAAACTTTTTTTAAATTGGCATCGGCATTGATATTTCTTTTATCCTTAGTATCCTGAAGATTATTTTTCTTTATATATATCCAAAGTTTTTTTACAACTTCAAACCTAGGCATAGGACCTTTACCCACAACAGCCTCCAAATCAGCAGTAAGCTTCATTGGTTTTATAAAGGCTGGATTTACTTTTCTTGGCATAATTACTGAGAATCTAGAATCTAGAAAATAGAATCTAGAATACTAACGTCGCGCGTCAAATTCTATTTTCTATTTACTATTTTCTATTTTCTAATTTAGATCGACCTTGTTTTTGCAGATTTTACGACCCTGCAATAATTCACCAGGTTAAATAAAATACGAAATATTTTAATTTTCGATTACACTGAAAATTATTTAACTGGGTAAACTACTAATACTTAAGTTATTTTACCCCATAATAGTCGTGAGGTCAAATATAATGTCAAGTTTTTTTCAGGTTTTTATAAAAATTGATACATTACGGTTTTTTAGGACCAATCCTATCCTGAAAAAAACTTATAACATCTGCATATCCTACTACACATTTTTTGTCATTGTTATCCCATAAAAAAGGGACTCCCACATGACTAGAATCCAAACCGCAAATTTGGACCTTGTCTGCCAAAATACTAGCATTGGCAAGATTATTAAAAACTTCTAATTCTATGAACTCAACTTTTTCTTTTACTTTATTATTACTAATAAATTTATCTACTGTGACACAGTGACTGCAACCATCCCCATAAAATAAAATAACTTTATCATCATAAAAATTATTTTTCTGAAAGTTGAATCCATATAAAAATAAAAATGATAGTATGGCTAATAAAATTAGGACAAGAAACGGTAATAGATTTTTTGGTATTTTAGAGATTTTTTTCATATCTTATTTTTAGGCTGGTCATTTTTTGCCTTGCTAAAGTAAAAAATGTAAATAATTTCCAAAATACCAAAAGTATTTATAACTAGCAATACTATAAACCAGTTTCTCTGGCCGTTTTGAGAAGACCGCCAAAGGGCGATCCCTTTCCAAATAAGGGACCACATTACCAACAACATAAAAATTACTTGGTTTGTAGGATTATCTAAAAAAGAATTAAGTGAATTTATATCCATATGTTAATTTAAAATTTAAAAATCAAAATTTAAAATTTAGGTATTAAAATTTTCTTAAAGAAAATTTTAATGAATTTTATCATTTTAAATTGTCATTTTGCATTTTGATATTTGCATTTTGCATTAAATAATATCCCGCCACTCCAAAGGCCACTGATACATTAAGTGATTCTTTTTTGCCCTGCATTGGTAAATAAATAACTTTATCTGCTTTTTCTAAAACTTTTTTAGAAACACCCTTTACTTCGTTTCCTAGTACTAAAGCCAAAGGAAAATGTGGCTTGAACTTTGAATATACTAACGCTTTTTTATATTGTTCTAAGACCACAATAAAAACTTTCTCTCTTCTTAATTTTTCTACCAACCTCCACATTTGCTTATGGTATTCAAAAGGAATGGTTTTTTCAGCGCCTAGCGCAGTTTTAGTAATCTTTTCATGTGGAGGTTTACCAGAAATTCCACACAAAAATATTTTGGTTACCCCTATCGCATCGGCTGTCCTAAAAATTGACCCTATATTTTCCAAACTACGGATATTATCGCAAATCACGTAAAAATCTTTTGCCATCCTACGAATTACGAATCAAGCCGAATTACGAATAACGAGATTTTCACATTCGTAATTCGATAAAATTCGTAATTCGTAAGACTATTTTATTTATAGCAAGCGAAACTTGTTAATCACTAACCCAAAATCGTACCCTAAAAATTTAGCGGCTTTTCTGCAAAAAATCATTCTTTCGGTAAATATTTCAAAATATTCAATTACCGGGCAAAAATTAGTATCAATTTTTAACGTCAATGTAATCCTCTTTTTTTTCGCTTGCCCTGAGCCCTTGCCCTGAGCGGAGCCGAAGGGTGCCAAAGGGTTTTCCACTTTTATCATACTTCCACGGGCAGCGTAGTTTACCCTATCGTGAATATCTGTTTTTATTTTTGCCATATCTTTTTCAGTAACTCTTGAACGGTCAACATCTGACTTATCTGCTAAAACTAAGATCGCTGAAATATTATGGGTAAAATCCATTTCTTCTTTATCGTGATTGCTAATTGCCTGCATAATCATGGCTAATTCTCTTGGTTCAAATTTATCCAAAAATACCTGTGAAAATAGTGTTGCGCCAAAAAAATGGTGGTAAGTTCTCGTTAAAAAGTTTCCCATGTCATGGCAAAATCCGGCAATGGCGGCTAACTCTCCTTCTCTTGCATCCAATCCAATATTTCTTGCAATTTGCATAGCTCTCTCTGCAACAATATTTGAGTGGCGCAATCCGTGGTTGGTGTATGACAAAGCCTCCATTGCTTCTTCAGTTTGGTTGATAAATTCTAATATTTGCTGATTTTGTTTTACATCTTTTAAATTTATCATCGGATAAATTACCTACGAATTACGCTTGGCCATCAGGGCATCCCGAAGGCTAATTACGAATGTGACCGTACATCACCCGTTATTCGTAATTCGCTGAGATTCGTAATTCGTAAGGATTACTTAAATCTTTTTTCTACCTCCTGCCAATTTACCACATTCCACCAGGCTTTTAAATAGTCCGCCCGCATATTTTTATATTTTAAATAATAGGCGTGCTCCCAAACATCATTTCCTAAAATAGGTTTATGCCCGTCCATAATGGGATTATCCTGATTTGGCGTAGAAACAATATCTAACTTACCATCTTTAGTTAAAACTAACCATACCCAGCCACTTCCAAAACGTTTTACACCTGCATCATTAAATTTACTGGTAAATTCGCTAAAACTGCCAAAAGTTTTATTAATTTCTTCAGCCAAATTTCCAGAAGGTTCTCCTCCAGAATTCGGCGCCATACTCTGCCAAAATAACGAATGATTAATATGACCGCCGGCATTATTACGAACCGCAGTCCTTATTTCTTCTGGAACATCATTTAAATTAATAATTAGTTCTTCTACGCTTTCTTGCCCTGAGCCAAGTCGAAGGGTTGAAAATAAATCGGGAAATTTCTCAATGGCGACATTAAGATTGTTTACATAAGCTGCATGATGCTTATCATGGTGGAGCTTCATTGTTTCTTCGTCAATATAAGGTTCTAGAGTGTTGTAGTCATAAGGTAAATCAGACAATATATATAATTTTTTTTCCATATTTCAAAAATTAATTATCTTTTTTCGTTAATTTTAGTAGATATACAGTAATCACGACAACAATAATAGTAATAGCAAGAGCATATACAAATTTTATTAAAACCCCATTACCTGAATTGGGAAAAAATTGATCAATAAATGATTTTATGGCTTCGTTCCACGCCAAACCCGCAACTAAACCAAACGCAGCCAAAATATAGCCTATGGTTTTTTCCTTAATTTCTTTTCTTAATATCGATTGATGTTCTTTAATTTTTTTTAATACCATTTTTACTTTCCGCTTATTTATTTACTCATTAAAAAATCGTATGCCTCTTTTACTTTTTTAAATTTTTCTTCAGCTTCTTTGTCGCCAATATTTCTATCAGGATGATATTCTCTAGCAAGGTTACGATATGCTTTTTTTATATCTTTTTCAGAAGCATTTGTTGTAATACCTAAAACGCTATAATAATCAACAAATACTTTTTCTCTTTTAGAATCTACTTTTTTTTGTTCTTGTTCTTCTCTTTCTTGCGTTTTTTCTTCATTAATTATCTGTTGTTTTTTTAATAATTCTTCTATTTTATTTTTCAAACCGCCTTCTTTAGGAACATCCTCCAAATTGTAATTAATATGACGGTTATTAATGTAGTCCCCAAAGCGTTTTGACCAATCGGGTGAAAGATTCATCATGGTTCTGTTAATTTCATTAATACGATGTATTGTCTGTACAATTAGTTGACCTCCAAATTTACCTCGGAAAAAACCGCCATTTTTCAATGAAAATCCAAAACCCTTCCTTATTGGTTTTAAAATATCTATTAATTCTTCAAGACTATTCGCACTTTTAATCTTGCTCTCAATTGTTTCTTTTTCTATTTTTACATCCTTACTTTCTTCTTCTGATTGAGGCTGAATTTCTTTTTCAAAACTATTATTTATTTTTTCTTTCAATTGATGAATTTCTTCTTTCTTATTCTCTTTTGGGACTTTAGGTGCTCTTTCTTGTAAGATTTTTATTCGCCTTAATACAAGATTATTGACTTCCTGATTGACTTCTTGATTAGTTGACTCGGAATCTGGTGGAAGTACAACTTCTTGAGAACCTGACTCTATTTTATTCTTTGGCATAATACTTTTATTTACCACTTATGTTTTGAGTATACCAAATTTTACAGAAAAGTTAAATCTCCCCCTTTTTTATCTTTGCTCTGATTTCTTCCACAAAATTATTAAAATAATAAAGATTATGGAATGTGAGTAATCGCAATGCGGTTATCTCATGGGCTCGCAATAAATGACAAATATAATCTTTTTTATAAATCAAGCAAACACCACACACGCAACCTTTATCTAATGGCTCGCGCTTTTTTAAAAATTTAATTTGTTTTAAATCCAATCTGCCTTCACTGGTAAATGCAAGCCCACGCCTGGCGTAATGAGTTGGAGCTATGCAATCAAAGGTATCAATACCAGATTTTATTATTTTTTCCATATCTTCTAAGTGACCAATTCCTAATAAATGTCGCGGCTTTCTTTCGGGCAATTCACGCACCACCCAGTCTAACATTTTTGGCATTTGCCTTTTATCATCGCCAAATTCTCCGCCAATGCCAAAACCGTCAAAAGGCAAACTCCCAATAAATTTGGCAGATTCTTGCCGTAAATCTTTAAATTTCCCGCCCTGTACAATTCCATATAATGCTTGCTTGGAATTTTTAGCCTTCAAACAAATTTGCGCCCACTGGTGCGTTTTTTCCAATGATTTTTTTGTGTATTCATAATTGGCAATCGGAGAAGTGCATTCATCAAAAGTAAAAATAATATCAGCCCCCAACTGTTCTTGTATTCTAATTGATTCTTTGGGCCCTAAAAATAACTTTTCGCCGTCTAATGGTGAATTAAAATATACCCCGTCCTGCATAATCTTAATTCTTTGTGGCTGTGTGCCATATTTTATTTCATCAGTAAGCCTGAGAATCGACGGCCGTCGATTATCAGGTTTGCTTATTATTTCCCTTTTTTTCAATATTTTACCTATCCCAAAATCTTTTCCAAAACCCAAAGAAAACACTTGGAATCCGCCAGAATCTGTCATTAATGGCTTTTTCCAATTCATAAATGTGTGCAAGCCACCAGCCTTTTCTACCACTTTTTCTCCTGGCTTTAAATGCAAGTGAAACGTATTAGCAATTAAAATTTGGGATTTTGTTTGTTCAACCTCTTGACTAGTTAGTGTCTTTACAGTAGCTTGCGTAGCAACAGGAACAAAACACGGAGTCTCAACAACTCCGTGACTTGTTTCCATAAATCCTAATCTGGCATTACTTATTTTAGATTTTTTTAATATTTTAAAATTCATCTTATTCTTAATGTATTTTTAACTTTGTTCTTAAGATGTGGCAGAATTGCGACGATCGTCGCAATTCTGCCACATCTTAAAATTCACTAGATTTAAATTATGGTTGTAGTATGTCTTCTGTTGCACTATTGATAGATATAACCACACTTTTAATAGTTGAAAATTGTTTTAACGTTTCTGTTATTTGAGCTCTTATTGCTTGCACTTTACACGACCCCGCCACTCCTTTTCCTAATTCTTCATTAAAGTCAACTTTTGCAACTCCATTCTCTATAACTAAACTTTGTATTTTTATTCCTTTATTTAGACTAGTAGAAAATCCCGCATGCTGCTCTGAAACCGTAGGACCTTTTAATAATTCTTCTAAGGCTACTCGTGCAACAGCAGTAGTTTTTAGAATCTCTCTATTTACTGAAAACACTTTAGTACATGATATATTAGCATCCATTTGATTATTATTAAAATATGCCCTTACTATAATTTTTTCTGAAGAACTTTTTATTAATTTAATAAGCAAGGTAAGTGTTTTGTTCCTTTCTAATTCCCCGCTTGGATTTTCATTATAAAACACCAATTTTCCCGACCCTTCACCTGAATAATCAAACCAAAGTGTAGTCTCAAAATCAATTTTAGCTTGCATCCATTCTCCTTTGGCGGTAAGTATTGCCATACCTAATTCATTGTTTTTTTCATCAAATAACTTAACGGTTCCCACTTGGCCTTCAAATCCAATCCAACCATTGCCATTAACAATCCCGGTAATTTTTAAAGGAGAAGCAATGACTTCGTCTTGCGTCGGAGTTATAACATGAATGCCAGGATCGTTTTTGACAACAGGAATATTTGTATTGGTATTAGTAATTTGATCCATGCCTAAAAAACGTGCATACAAAACAAAAACCAATACTGCAAGAAATACTATTATTGATAAAATTAAAAAAAGTTTTTGCTTCATAATCTTATATTAGACTGCATTTCACAGAAAATCAAATTTAAAATTGTTGACAGCTTATAAATAAAAAGTATAATGGATATAGACAATAAGTCGTTCAATAGTATTGCGGCTTTTCGTCATAATCCTGTATTTATATTAAAATATAATACAGAGAAAGGTCGTTATATTATTTAATGAGCAAAAGTGAATTAAACTCCGCCCTCTATGCTGAACAAGAATCATTAAGCTTAGAGGGCGGGGTTATAAATATTCACTTCGTTTATAGTTATAATGTTTAATAAAGACAATAATAGCAGGGGCAGTTTTGGTCCTCGCGAGATGGTAAAAGGAAACTGGAAATGCGGAGAATGTGGCGTAGAAATCACAGAACTTCCTTTTGAACCAGCTCCAGACAGACCAATCTATTGTAGAGAATGCTGGTCTAAAAAAAGACCTCCAAGATTCAATCGCTAATACTTAGCGATTCTACAACAAAAAACGGCACAGTTCATAAGTGCCGTTTTTTGTTGTATTAGACCTATTACTTAATAAAATTCGTTATGAAAATTAAATATTTTGAAGATAAAAATTAGAAAAACAACGAGGTTTATCAGCAAAGTGATAAGCCGAGGAGATTTTATAATTTTACAGCCAAAATATTTAAGTTGTAATAGAATTATTATTAGGCAATAGGTCTATCTATGCAATAGTTCTACCGCCATCAATAGTTAAAATTTGACCTGTAACAAAGTCCGCTTCTAAAAGATATACTACTCCTTTTGCAATTTCATCAGCGCCTCCCCACCTTTGTAATAAAGTTTTACTTAAAACTTCTTTATTATCTTCTTCACTTAAGTCAGGTGGCCTCAATATTGGACCTGGAGCTATGGCATTTACTAAAACGTAAGGAGCTAATTCTTTTGCTAAAGATTTTGTAAGTCCCACAACTGCAGATTTTGCAACATTATAAGCTAAATAATCTTTATAAGGACGAGTTAATACCGACCAATCAGAAAAGAAAATCATTTTTCCCTTCATATTACTAACTTGCCCTGAGCTCTTGCCCTGAGCAGATCCGAAGGATGTCGAAGGGTTTTTTAACATTTCATCTCCCGCAATTTTCCCAAATAAAAATGAGCTTTTTGCAATAATATTCATATTTCTATCAAAATGTTCTTCATTAAGTCCTTCCCATTCGCTCTTTTGATAAATAGCAGCCATATGAACTACACAATCAACGCTACCAAATTTATCTTTTGCAGTTTTTATAACGTTTTCAATATCCTCTTTTTTTGAAACATCAGCTTTAACTGGAAAACCTAAAGAACCCGCCTCATCTGACGAATTTAAATATGTTATTACAAGATTAGCGCCTTTTTCTTTTAAAACCTCGGCAACTTTTTGCCCAATTCTTGCGGCTCCCGTTAAAATTATTGTTTTACCTTTTAAATCCATATATTTTATTTTTAATTTTATTACTTTCTAATTCTCTGATTGCATTATTTGCAATCCATTTTGCGCTCTTAGAATTAATGTTATATATTTCTTTTGCTAATATTATCACCTTTTTATGTAAATTCTTATTTTTTTTTCCAATCTGCCGTAATGCCCAATTTACCGCTTTTTTTATAAAATTTCTTTCATCAACGGATTCTTTTTTTATTAAAGGAAAAAATGCCAAAAAATCTTTATCAATCATTTCCTTATTATGAACCGCTAAACAAGCCATTAAAGTAAATGCCGTCCTTTTTACAAATTCCTTTTTTCTTTTTGCCAGCGCAAAAATTTTTTTATAAACAAATTTTGTTTTATCAAACAAATTACCGCACACTTGGTCACAAATATCCCACGAATCAAAATCCAAAATCCACTTTTCAAATTGTTTTTTTGTTATCTTTTCTGGTTCATCAATAAATCCGGCTAACAATCTTGCTTCGTGGATTTTTGCCTCCCATAGTTTTAAAGCCAAACTATGGTTTTTTCCTATTGATTTTGCAATTTTCCTTAATTTTGGAACTGGTATTCCATACACTTTTGTTTTTGGCTTTATCCCAAAGCGCGACATTCCCTTTGCGAACTTTTTATTTTTTAAAAATTCTAGTTTTTCTAAAACTTCTTCGTATTGCATAAATCTATTATATCTTTTAAATAATTTTTTGCCAACCCACTAAAAGGCAGACAAAAAAAATAGAAAGACATAGATAGATAAAAAGACATAGATAGATGACATAAATAGATTGACAGAATAATAAAAATCAAGTAAGATAGTTTCAGCCCCTTAAACCTTTTACCGGAGACGCCATGAACATGAAAGAAGGTATGAGAGAATTAATACTCTCTCAATTAGAAAAACGCAGTAAAAAAACACTCATTAATATCAAAAAACTAACTCGTTACAACCGTTTTACTTCTGATAAAAAGAAGCTTTACGGAAATGCGCAAAATATTTCTGGAGATGCCCTAAGAATCTGGGGCGATTGCTCCAACATATCAGGCAACGTTTCTTGCATTTCGGGAAATATTAGCTGGATGCGAGGTGATGTATCCAATATGGATGGAGATGTCAGCCTTTTATTTGGAGACATCAATGATATTACTGGAAATGTATCCAATCTTTCGGGAAATGCTAACGGTTTGTGGGGAGATGTCACAAGAATAAAAGGCAATATTACCGCCATTATTGGAGATGTCAGCGGCCTCTGTGGCGACTGTTCAGGAATTGCTGGAGATATTTCTCACATCAAGGGAGATCTTTCCGGCATCTGCGGAGATTTTTCCCATATTCTAGGCGACGTAACCAACATACGCGGAGATGTTACAAGCATTCAAGGCAACGTCTCTTATCTCTTGGGAGATGTTTCTAATATACGCGGAAATGTTTCCCGTCTTTTTGGAGATCTTACAAAAATTTCGGGTGATGTTTCCGGAATATCTGGAGATGTTTCAGAAATTTGCGGTAATATGACAAATATTAAAGCCGATGCTAAAGAAATTCTTGCGCTAATATGCCAAAGTGGAATAAAGCTTCTACGCGCCTAAATTATAAAAAAACCTTTTGGTTACCGCCAAAAGGTTTTTCTTTTTTAGGTTTTAATTTGCTATTTATTATTCAACAATACAACGAACCTCGTTACCTTCGCGAACTTCCAAAAATCCTGAATTGATTTCAAAAAAATGTTCTTTGCCCTGAGTCATGCCGAAGGGTTTTTCCATAACCTTCATAATTCCCTTTGTTAAAACTCCAATAAAAGTTTCGTGATTATCCAACACGGTTATTTCTCCTATTGCTGTTTTGCAATTTAAAAGTTCCGCTTCTCCGGAAAATAACACTTTTTTTAATGAATATATTGATAGCTTCATAACGAATTTCAAATTTCAAATTTTTAATTTCGATTAAATTTTAAATGAATTAATTTTTAAAACGTGTTTAGAAAATTTGTTAATTCGATTTTTATTCAAAATTCATAATTCAAAATTCAGAATTCCAAAATTATGAAATAATTTCGTCGATGCCTCCTTTCATATAAAAATTATCTTCCGGCGCATCATCATATTTACCTTCTAAAATTTCGGCAAAACCTTTTATAGTGTCTTCAAGCTTTACGAATTTTCCTTTTGTACCCGTAAAATTTTCTGCGACAAAAAACGGTTGGCTCAAAAATCTTTGTATTTTTCTTGCTCTGTTTACAATTTTTTTGTCTTGGTCAGAAAGTTCTTCAATTCCTAAAATGGCAATAATATCCTGTAAATCCTTATACCTTTGCAGTGTTAATTGCACACCCCTGGCAACCTTATAATGCTTCTCACTAACTATTTTTGGGTCCAGGGCGCTTGAGGTTGAAGCTAAAGGATCTACCGCTGGATAAATTCCAATTTCAGTTAATGCGCGACTTAACACAATAGTTGAGTCTAAATGAGAAAATGTGGTTGCGGGAGCAGGGTCGGTAATATCGTCAGCTGGCACATAGACCGCCTGCACCGAAGTAATAGACCCATTTTTAGTTGAAGTAATTCTTTCTTGTAATTCAGCCATTTCCTGCGCCAAAGTAGGTTGATACCCTACCGCTGAAGGCATTCTTCCCAGCAATGCCGAAACTTCTGATCCAGCCTGTGAAAACCTAAAAATATTATCAATAAAAAGCAACACATTTTTCTTTTCTTCGTCGCGGAAATATTCTGCCATTGTTAAAGCGCTCAAAGCAACTCTGGCGCGAGCACCAGGCACTTCATTCATTTGTCCAAATACTAACGCCGTTTTATTAATAACTCCAGACTCTTGCATTTCTTTATGTAAATCATTCCCCTCTCTTGTTCTTTCTCCAACCCCGGCAAACACTGACACTCCCCCAGACTCTTCGGCAATATTCCTGATTAATTCTTGAATCAACACGGTTTTACCAACTCCGGCTCCGCCAAATAATCCAATTTTGCCCCCTTTTATAAATGGCGCAATCAAATCAATAACTTTAATTCCTGTTTCAAAAACTTCAGTTTTTGTTGATTGGTCTATGAATGCAGGTGAAGATCGGTGAATTGGCCAAAAAGTTTTAAACTTTTTATCATGCTTGTTTAGAGTTTCTCCCAACACATTAAAAATATTTCCTAAAACTTCACTTCCCACCGGCACAGAAATTTGGCTACCGGAATCTTGGACTTCCAAACCCCTTTCTAATCCATCGGTTGACTGCAGTGAAATTGCCCTGATTTTTGTTAAATCCAAATGTTTTACCACTTCTAGTGTTACCTCTCCGTGCTTGTCCTGAGCCATACCGAAGGATAGTCTCTTAACTTTTAGCGCATTAAAAAGCGCTGGTAACTTCCCTTCTTCAGGAAACTCCACATCAACGACCGAACCAATAATTTGAATTATCTTACCTTTTGTCATTTTTTATAATAATTAGGTTAATTAGAACAATTAGAATAATTTAAGAAAGTGATTCCGCCCCTGCGGTAATCTCAATAATTTGATTTGTTATGCCGGCTTGGCGGCTCTTATTGTACTGTAAATTTAAATTTTCGCCCAATTCTGAAGCATTATCTGATGCGGTTTTCATCGCCATTCTTCTTGCGCTATGTTCAGCCGCATTGGCCTCTAAAATTAAGTGATACAATTGCATAAAAAGTAAATGCTTAGTCAAATTTTCTAAAACAATTTTTGGCGAAGGTTCTATGAGGTAATCTGTAAATTTTGGTTTATCCTGAGCCGTGCCGAAGGACTCTTTAATTAATTCAGCGAACTTTCCGGTTTCAGGCACAAGTTCTTGTATAGTCTCTTTAATATGGTCAAAGTCCACCGGTAAAACTCTTCTAACATGCGCCTCTTGCTTTAAGGCAGACTTAAAATGCATTGAAAAAATTATAACCCTATCCCAGCCCGCATCGGCTACGCCGAAGGCGTTACTGGTGGGCCATTTTTTTCCACCTCTCAAATAACCTTTGACTATAAAATCAGTTAAAGGCTCAACCTGTTCTTTTGTAGCATAATCCCCCACATTTGAAAATTTTTGTAAAACACTTAAATTATTTTTTGAAAGATAGTTAAAAGATTTTTCCCCCACTGCTACAAAAAACTTTTCTTCTGTTTTATATTTTTCCTTATCTCGAGCCATATGTTGCTCAAACTTTTTAAACACAGCGCCATTAAACGATCCAGCCAAACCTTTATCGGATGAAACTAAAACAAATAATACTTTTTTAATTTTTCTTTTTTCCATTAACAAAGGTATATCTTTTTTCAGTAAAGATAAATTTGCAAGCAAGTCTAAAGCAACAAATGCATAAGGACGCGAAGTTAGCGCAATTTCTTGAGCTCTTCTCATTTTTGTAGCCGCCACCAATTCCATCGCCTTGGTAATTTTATTAATATTAACTACGCTTTTGATACGTTTTTTTAAATTATGTGTTGATTCCATGATGCAAATTTATGATTTAAGATTTACGATATAAGATTGGTAGTTTAGGGTAAAATAGTCGGAAAAATGGCACTTTTTATTATTTATATTTTAGCTATTGACATTAAGGCTTAATGGGTGTATAATTAAAATATAGGGTGTAAAATTGGGTTTCACTCTATATTGTCGTATTAATGGGAGACTTAATGGATACCATCGCAGCAATCGCCATTGTTGTTTACTTGCTAATTATCGGCCTATTTAAGAAGATGGGTTGGGAATTTGAGTGGGAAAATTCAAGATGGGATTGTAGAGAACTTGATCAAGACCATAGTCTGGTCAAGGGCAGGTGCATCATTTGCGGAAAAAACTTTCGCAGATAAACCTTGCCCCAGAGTACCCAAGACCCTTAGGAAACTGAGGGCTTTTTTTATAAAAATTCACAAACCATAGCAAAGGCATCTCCTAAAAAGAACCTCGCCTAGCGCACCCCGGGCTCTTTTTAGGAGATGCCTTTGCGAATTCTCTACTGACTCCCAATAAATTTTTCTATTACCTCTTTCATTTTATTTTCAATCTCTTCAGTAATATCTCTTTTTTCTTTTAAATTTTCAAAAATATCATTATGTAAGTTACTTACATATTCTAAAAACTTTGTTTCAATTTCTTGGATTTGCTCTGGCTGGAATTTGTCAAAATATCCATTTAGCGCGGCATACAATACTAATACTTGAGTTTCAAAAGGCATAGGAGCTAAATCTGATTGTTTTAACACTTCTGAAATAATTCTTCCTTTGTGTATTTTCTCGCGAGTATCTTGGTCAACATCTGAAGCAAATTGAACGAATGTTTGAAGTTCCCTAAATTGCGCTAATTGCAACCTTAACTTTCCTGCAACTTTTTTCATTGCTTTAGTTTGAGCTGATGAACCAACTCTTGAAACAGACAATCCCACATTAACCGCGGGTCTCGTACCTTGATAAAACAAATCAGATTCTAAGTAAATTTGGCCATCGGTAATGGAAATTACATTAGTTGGGATATAGGCAGTAACATCTCCCAGTTGAGTTTCAATTATGGGAATAGCAGTTAAAGACCCTCCCCCATTTTCTTTTGAAAGTTTTGCCGCTCTTTCTAATAACCTTGAATGTAGATAAAATACATCTCCCGGATATGCTTCTCTGCCCGGTGGCCTTCTTAATAGCAAAGAAATTTGTCTGTAAGCCCAAGCGTGCTTTGACAAATCGTCATATATAATTAAAGCATCTTGACCTTTATCGCGAAAATATTCTCCAATGGCGCACCCGGCGAATGGCGCCAAATACCAAAAACTAGCAGGGCTTGATGCAGAAGCAGAAACCACAATAGTATAGTCTAGCGCATTATTATTTTTTAAGGTTTCAACAATTTTAGCAACTTTTGACTCTTTTTGCCCAACTGCAACATAAATACATACTACTGGCTTCTTATCGCTTGTTTCTTGTCGCTTGTCGCTTGTTTCTTTTCCTTGGTTTATAATCATATCCAACGCAATAGCAGTCTTTCCGGTTTGTCTATCGCCAATAATCAGTTCTCTTTGCCCTCTGCCAATGGGAATCATTGAATCAATAGCCTTAATACCTGTATGCAAAGGCTGGTTTACTGATTCTCTGGCTAATACATCTGGAGCATTATTTTCCAAAAAATTTAAAACTTTTTTATCTTTTTGGGAAAATACTGGTCCCTTCCCATCTAAAGTTTTGCCCAATGGATCAATAACTCTGCCCAGTAGTTGCTCCCCCACTGGAATTGAAAGAATCTGCTTTGTTCTTTTAACAGTTTGACCTGAAGCTATATGGGTAAAATCTCCTAAAACTAAAGCCCCAACAGAATCTTCTTCAAGGTTTAGAGCAACAGCATCTATTTTTTCCATAGCCACGCCAGAATTTTTATCAAAGGCTGATTTTTCAGATTCAATAATCAAAACTTCCTGGCTTTGTACATTTTTAAGACCTGAAATTTTTACAATTCCATCTCCAACTTCTATAACTTTTCCAATTTCTTCCCATTCTGGATTATCACTATATCCCTCGATGGCTTGTTTTATTTTTTCTATTATTTCTTGGCTCATTATTTCGCCTTCCTGCTAATTACTAATCTTTACGAATATACCAATATATATTTGTATATTCGATAAAATTCGTAATTCGTAGGGATTAAAAAATGTTATCTAACTTATTTTTTAATGAAAAATCTAATTGTTTTTCGTTGTTTATAATTATTTTTATACCAGCTATTAGCGCAGGATTTATTTTTTCTTCAATAATGTCCCCTTCTTTATATAAGGATTTTAATAAGTTCTTTGTAATTGTCTTTCTAGCTGTCTGTAAAATAATGCTTTTATTGCCTGTTTTTTCAAGATAATATTTTTGAGTAAGAGAAATAATTTTTTTAGCATTTTTTAATTTTCCATTCTTTTCTAAAAGTTTTAAAAAATTATAAATAACTTTTTTTTCTTCCTGCAAAGAAATCTTTTTTGCAATTACATCTGCCAATGCCAAGGCATATAATTTTATATTATTTTGCTTCATTTTTTACGCTATTAACCGCTTTTTCAATTAATGCCTCGTCTATGCTTTCTGGTTTTAATTCAACCACCTTTATAAATAACTTTTTTACAATTTCGGAGGTGTTTTTTAATACGTTTTGCTTTGCTTCTTGAAGCTGGCGTTCATAACTTAATTCGGCTTGATTCATTAATTCTTTTTGATGTTCTTCTAATTTGGTGCGCAAAGCTTGCTCTAACTGTTTTGCTTTTTGTTCGGTATTTTTAATAATGTGTATTGATTCTTGATCTGCTTCTTTTAACTTATTCTTCGCTATGATATCAACTTCCTTTAATCTATTATCTGCTTCTAATGCCTTTTCTAAGCCTTCCTTTATCACATCGCTTCTTTTTTTTATAACTTTTAAAAGTGGCTTATACACAAAAGCTCTTAGAATAATCAAAAGAATAAAAAAATTAAAAGCTTGGCTTAAAAAAAGCTTCCAATCTATACCTAATTGTCCAATAATACCTCCCTCTTCCATTAATCGAGAAAATAGAAAGTAGAAAGTAGAATCTAGAATAATGTTGACGAAATTCTATTTTCTATTTTCTAAATTCTAGATTCTAAGTTTAGGCGACGAATTTAATAATTAAAGCAATAACCAAAGAATAGATGGCAATCGCTTCAGCGAAAGCAATTGACAAAATCATAGCGGTCTGAATTTTAGAAGCAGCTTCCGGATTCCTACTAATTGATTTTACGGCTGTAGATCCGATAAAACCAATTGAAATAGCAGGAGCTATTGTACCAGCCACAATTGCTGTAACTGTCGCCCATAAACGAATTGACTCTATATCCATGTTTTTTTGAGAAATTAGAAAGTAGAAATATAGAAAGTAGAATACGAAACGTTCCGAAATTCTATTTTCTAGATTCTATTTTCTATTTTCTTAATTATATTAATGTTCACTAATTGCGGTATGCAGTGATATTGAAACTAGTGTAAGCATAGCGAATAAAAAGGCCTGTATTACTCCAACAAAAATTTCTAAAAATAAAAATGGCAGTGGGACAAAATAAGGAGATAAGAAAAAAACTATCGTTAATAAAACTTCTCCGGCAAAAACATTTCCAAACAACCTAAATGATAAAGAAATAATTTTTGCCACTTCCGAAACGATTTCTAATATTCCTATGAAAAACTTTATTGGATCTTTAAAATTTATGAACTTGCTTATATGCGGGAAAAAACCCACTGCCATAGCTCCCAAAACATTTGTCACTACTACAGATATTACCGCAAAAGCCAATGTGAAATTTAGGTCAGCCGCAGGAGAACGAAAAAGCGAAACCTTATGCGAACCATTTTCAATAGTAAAAGAACCAACTCCGGGGAAAATACCTAAAAGGTTAGAAACCATTATAAAAATAAAAATAGTAGCAATAAGGGGGAAATATCTTTCTGCCATCTTGACCGAGCCTAAAGTAGAACTCATTAAATCCAAAAACCATTCCATTCCCATTTCAAGTATAGACTGAATCTTTCCGGGAATAATATTTATTCTTTTATGTATTAAAAAAGCAGAAAAAATCAATACTAAGGAAACGATAAAAGTTAAAAACAAACTGTTTGTTATACTAAAAGTTCCTATTTTAAAAAGTTCTTCAGCCTTTAAGGAAATTTCTTGCATATATGTTTGATAATAGCCTACTTTAAAAGATTTTACAATAAAAATTCTCTTTTACTAAGAGAATTTTTACTTTTTATTACCTTGAGTTACGAAATGCTTTCGGAAGATTTTTTTCAAATTTGGGGGAAATACCAGAAATTGCCTTTATATGGGGCATTTCATAATTCAAGGTTTTATTGGTATAAAATATTAGGATTAGTATTTTAATCCAACTGCTTTTTTATAACTTCTAATAGCTGGGTTGGTGTAATATTCGCCTTAATTATATATTTATCTGGTCTAATACCTCCTAAATCTTGCAACTCAATTTCTTGATTTGTTAATATAAAAACTTTTATGTCTTTGGTTGCGCTATTACCCTTTAACTCTTTTAGAACCTCTATACCATTCATATCTGGTAATATAAGATCTAAAAGAATAAGGTCTGGCTTTACTTCACCTTCTGACTTAATATCCTTTAATGTTTTTATGACTTCTTGGCCTGAACTAATAACATCTACAGCAAAAGAGGCTTTTTCTAAAATTGTTTTATAAATATCAACAATCGCAACATCATCTTCAACTATAAGAATTTTTTTATTTTTATCTTTTTTCATAATACTTTTTTATCATATTATCCTTACAATTACCATAGACCCACTGATTAAAGGTTTCCGTGATGCTTGTCCCTCAGGACATCCCAAAGGCTGCATTTTCAGATTTTAGGGCGGGGGTTTGGAAAAACTTTGAGACATATCCTATGGATACGTTGAGAAGTTTTTACAAAACCCTGACCAAAATGTGGAAATTGTCCCGATAAATTTACTGCGGTAAATTGATACGGGATCCTCGATGAAATCGGGACAGGAAAACCTTTAATCAGTAGGTCTTATAGTAAAATTTTATTTGAAAAGGTCAATATAAATTTCTGAAGATGGATTATTTAAAATATTCTCTCTTTTTTCTACCTCCTTAAATACCGATTGGTAAATATTCTCCTGAAATTTAGTGGACAAAGATGCAACCTTTGGTTCTTCTTTTCTTACCAAAAATATATATTTATAAAATATTAATTCACCAAACAGTATATCTAGTAATATAAAAATTAAAATAAATAAAAACGCATTTTCACCTAAAATCCATGGAATTTTTTTAATTGTAATCCATAGATTTTTTATCTTTCTTATAACTCCATTTAGGTTTATTTTAAATAAACTTTCCATAATATTATTAGATCTACTATTTTTTCATCACTTCTAATAAAAAGTTAGCAGTCACTTCTGTTGACAAGGCTTTTTTATCAGCAACTTGATATGATTGTTTTTGCATTGATACGTTGTTAATATTTATCAAATAATTACTTTTCTCTAGCTTTTCTAAAAATTTTAGCACATTTGGAAATTCTCCTTTAGTACTAATCTGAAAAATAAAACTAGGCAAACTGTTAATATTTATCCCCTTTGGAGTTGGCGCTAAATTAATAACAGCTTCAATATTATAATCTGATGCGGTTTTTTCCAAAAACTTTATAAAATCTATCGGGTCTTGTGATTTAGCAAATAAATTATTTATTTGACTAAATTTAACACTGTGATCATTATACTTTTCCTTAAAATCATTTAATTCTTTACTTTCTAAAGCTAAAGAAACTATTTCAGATTTTTTATTTGAAACTTCTTTGGAACTATTTATTACATATTTAAATATTGGATATATAATAAAAACAATTAAAAGCAACACTATTAATAAAAATACTAAAGCTGTTGTATTAATTTTATTTTTAATTTTCATCTTTAAGTATTTCGAACGTTAAATTAAAAGTAATGTCTATCGGCTTAATCCAACTATTTAATGGAAAATTAACATTTTTTATCTTCTCATTACTTTCAATATTTTTTTTAAAAACTAAAAGATTATCCCTATTATCGCTTTTACCAGAAATAATCACACTAACTTTTTTAGACTCTTTGCTTCTTTTCATATCAATATTAGTAAAATATAAACCACTAGGCTTTTGAACACTTAAAATAGTTTTAAACATATCGCTTAAATAAACACTATTTTGGTAGAAAGAATTTACGCTACTTAAATCTTTATTGTATTTTATAATATTTTCCTTAAGCGCTAAAAATTCGGATGTTTTATATTCCTTTTCAGCGTTTACTAAGGCATCTTTTTGATAGTTAACATCTTCTAAAATGTAGAGTCTTAAAGAGAATAAAACTAGAGCCATGCAAATTAAGGAAATTATAACTATGTAACTTAAAACTATTATTAAATTTTTATTTCTTTCAACCCGCAATGCCTCTTTTTCTTCTGGTGGTAAAAGATTAATCATTTATAAAACTATTAAATTATATGTTTTCAATATTAACTATTGTGCTCGTTAAAGCTTCCATACTCTGATCCCCTTAAACCTAAACCCAATGCAGTTGTAAAAGAAGAAATTTTATCGTTAGTAATAATTTTATCATCGCTCTTTTTTTGTGGCAAAATATTCAAAAATGGGTTACCCAGTTCAATATGGATATTTAACTTTTTAAAAAGGAAATCTGGAAGCATTTTTAAATTTGCTCCGCCCCCGCATAAAATAACTTTTTCTATTTTGCCTTCAGATGGGGAAAATTCATGAGACACATGACCATGATAAAAATTTAAGTATTTTTTAATTTGGTCAACTAAGTCACATAAAATAGGATTCATAAGGTCTGCAATATTTTCAGTTTTTTCATCTTTTTTTGCAACTAAACCATGTTTTGTTTTTAAATCTTCTGCATCTTTAGAACTAATGCCTAAACCACTAGAAATGGCATCTGTTAACTGTTGTGAGGAAATAGGAATTGAACTTGTAAAACGTATAGAATTTCCTGAAAAGATAATAAGGCTGGTTTTGGTTTGCCCAAAGTCTATAAAAATACAACTAGTAGATTCTTTGTTATTTTTTAATAACGCCTTAACGATAGCTTGTGACTCAACTTCTAAAATACTTGGAATAAGGCCTGCATTTTTAAAGCAGGACACATATGCGTCAACTATGTGTTTTGGCATTACATTTATTAGCAAATCTAAATGATTTTGATTATTGTGCTTACTTCCACTATTATCAATGATTTGAAAATCCAAATACACTTTATCAATTGATAAGGGAATATAATTTTCTGCCTCAAAAGGCACTGCCGATTCTAACTCTTCATAAGTCATTTTAGGCATCTGAATAACCTGTGAGAAAGATTTTTCTTCAGGCAAAGAAGCAATAATATATTTAGTATCAAGTTTTTTTCCTTTGACTGTACTACATGCTAATTTAATAATTTTTACTAAAGCATCTTTATCTTGAATCACTCCCTCTTTAACTATGCCCTCTTTTATTTGAACTTCATTGAAAGAAACTATTTTAAAACCACCGCGCTTTTTATTAAGCTTTATAATCCTTAAAAATAAATCATTAATGTCTATACTGAATAATTCGGGATTTAAATTTAAAAATTTAAACATTAATTGATTATACCATTAAAATATTTTTAAACACATTGAATTTATCCACGCGCTAAAAAATATATCCTTAACTCAAAATCACATTTTTTCTGTACGGGATCCTATTTATCGGTAAAATCTTAAATCTCAAATCTTAAATCAAAAATCACTTCTCCCCCCAGCTTGTCACTTTCCATGAACCCCCGGGACCACTGGTAAAAAGAACATCTGCTAATCCGCTTTCATATGTAATTGTTGCGCTATTGCTCATTATCAATTTATATCCAGTCACTTCACGAGCGCTAAAACTATTGGAAGCCTTAATACCTCCAGCAGTTGTATAAAAAATTGCCCCGCTTGCGCTATTACCAATATTAATAGCTGAATTTGAAGTACTAGTTGAGAGAACTAAAAGATAACTTCCGGCTTGACCAGATCCTTGTAAGACGGATGAATTACCAGGAGAAATAGTTCCATTAGCCAAAATAACTCCACTTAACGAACCGTAGGAACTATCAAGTTTTATTCTACCGCTATTGCTTATATTAATATTGCCTGTTACATACACCGTGCCGGTAAGAGTAAGAACAGCGCTATTGCTAATGGATAAATCCCCCGTAATTTTTTTGGGACCTAAAGACATTGTTTGACTACCGCTAAGACTAACACTGCCCGTTGTCCCTCCGTCTTCTGCATCACTTTTCCATTCATCAATTTGACTTTGGGAGATAGGTAAAGGCTGTGAGATAATTTCACCAGGTTGGGTAAAAGTAGTACCGCCAACGGTACAGTTATTAGTTCCTCCGTTTACATAGGTTAAATTTCCGTCAATTACAGAATTAATGCAACTATAGACAAGCGCATTCCCTTTTACATGCATACCACTAAGACTATTACCGTTGCCAGCAATAATAACATCATTATCAATTGTTGCGCTCCCTGAAGCAGTTATACTGCCGTTAGAAAAAACGCTACCTATTATCCTGCTGCTATTTGACATCTGCAAACCCCCTGCTCCTATTTGGGCGCCATAATGAAAAGAAGCGCCTGTGCTATCTATACTATAAACTGTTTGTATATCTTTTATTACATTGCCGGAAGTTCCCTCTGAAACAATGGTTCTAGAACCTCCAATAATGCTAGGGATAACAACACTTGCGGTGGTTCCATTAACACTTAAACTATAAGAAAGGGCGGACATTTGGGGATTATTATTTAACCTTAATAGAGAATCCTCTATCCCTGATTCGGCGGTATAATATGACTGAGTTGATTTAACCACATTAGTATAAATTTTTTGCCGATAAGTAATTAAGGAGCTTATGCTAATAGTAATGCTTAACATAATTATCAAAACAAAGAATGTGACTATGGAAACAACAAACCCCTCCTCTTTACGATATAAGATTTTAGATTTTAGATTTAAGATTTTCATAAGGATTTTACATTTAAAATTCGAGATTTAAAAAACGAATAATCACGGATCATAAATCTCAAATCGTAAATTTTATTAGTAGACTTGTCCCTAAATAAGGTTTTACTGTAAATTAAGTCCTTGGGCTGCAAATTCCAAATCTTCAATTTTCGTACGAAACCTTATTTAGGGACAAGTCTAGTAGCTTCTCAAAGAAGCGGTTGATGTTAACGTTGCAGAAGAAGAATAATTTATGTCACCACTTGGGTTTACATAATTTACAGTTAGACTTACTTTAATTGATGGAGTGGCTCCATTTAAAATTTGCAAAAATGTCAAACTAGCAACCTGTACACTGTCAGAAGTTAAAGCAATTGGGTCTTGCGACTCTTTTTTAAGGCATAAGGCAGTTCCACAAAGAAAAAAATCAATAAACGTGCTAGTTTCGTCTTGTGGCAAATACTTTGTAGTTTCCAGTGAAAGCTGGTTTGCGGTGGTTGTTGGAGTATAAATGCTTTTAGCTCCCCTTATTTCATAAATAATGGTTTCTAAAGCAGTTCTTGCATTATCTATGGTTTCCCTGCTTGCTTTTGTCTTAGAATCTGAAGCATTAGTTGAAATTAAAAATGAAATAACCAACACTAAAACTAGTGAAAATATTGCAATTGAAACTATAATTTCTAAGATTGTAAATCCATTCATGTGATGCATCTGCGGGGAGTCCTTGCGAGTCCAGAAGATTTTAGATTTTAAATTTAATATTTTCATTAATGTTTTAGGCTTTAGATTTTAGATTTAAGATTTTATTTTATATCATTCTATTTTCTATTTTCTAAGCTGTTACTTCTGCCAATTTGTAAAATACGCAATAACTTGTGAAGTTTTATTTAGCCATTCAACTGTTATAGTGGCCTTTACTGTATCTGGGTCATTATTTAATGGATTATAAGAACTTTCAATATTCTGCGTGCTAGGATCTCTTGAAACTTTATCAAAAACCACTTTTCTTGTAAAAATATCTACTGTTTCTACTCCTGTATTTAAAACCCATTTTATAGGATTTGCGCCGGTATCCAAAAAAAGATAATAAGGATTATTAATGCCAAAGTTAACTGATCCCAACCCATTGCTTGCCCATGTTGTTGCTGTTCCATCACGAAAACTTCTAATAGCCTCATATTCCTCTTTTACTAGTGCGTTTGCCTGGGTTGCTTTTTGTATAGAATTGGAAGTATTCAAAGATGATACAATAATACTTATTAAAACAACAAAAACACTACTAATAATAAAAACTGCTATTAAAATTTCCAGAAACATAAATCCTGAATTTTTAACTTTTTTTACCATATATTTTTCTAGTAAATTTTAATTTATTGCCAAGCCAAATTTGAAACATAAATAGAACTATTAGCAGTAGTTAAACCATCAGCTGAATAACTAATAAGATTACCAGAGCTATCACCAGAAATTGTAATTACAAGGGTTTTATCATTAACCCTTCTATCTCTTTGAATGCTAAACTGGGTATCAAGATTATTAAGTCTATGGGTTTTAACTTTTACCGATTGTTCTATACCCCCAACATCAACAGTTCCCTCCCATACCAATTCGTCTCCAACTAAATAAGAAGAAATTGGAATAACTTGGATTGCGCTCCCATCAAAAGTTAATGTTATGCTTTCATTAACTGTATCAATTATCCTGATATAATCAAAGTGTGTGTGCCTTGAATCTTTTAATCTGTTTTCGTCTGAAGAATTTGCAGTTTGTATAAAGCTAATTGACCCAGAACTTGATATATATATTGTTTTGATTTGACTTGCATCTGTTTTTAATCTTAAAGAAATATTTCCAGACTGCTGTGATAACCCAGTTAACTTATCGAAAACAATTTCACTGCCACCTCCTAAGTTAACTGAAAAAAATTCTACATTAATGTTCAAAAGATATGCCATATCATATAAGCTATCTCTTAAAGCGTAACTATTTCCTTTAAATAATATATATTTATTTGGTAAAACTGAAGTATCTAAGTAAATTCCGTATTTGCTATTGGATTCTGAAGCTAATGTTTTATTTTGCGCAGTCCTTAAAATACCCACAAATTCCTCAGTATTATTATCTAAATTGGCGCTTTCCAAAAAAAATACGAAATTAGGAATAGAAATTGTTACCAAAACTAGTAGAATCGCTAAAACTAAAATTATTTCAATTACAGTAAACCCCCCCATGTGATGCGTCTGCGGGGAGTCCTTGTAAGTCCAGAATATTTTAGATTTTAGATTTAAGATTTTCATAGGTCAGATATCTTAAATTAAATTATGAGTTTATAGACTGCAACGAAGAATACATCGGCTCTATAATTGAGAAAGCAAAAAAACCAACTCCCAACCCAAGAATAATTATTAAAATCGGCTCTATTAAAATAGATAATTTTTCAATGGAGTCAATAGCTTCTTGCTCATAAAAATCTGCTAATTTTTTTAATATACTGGATGTTTTGCCAGTTTCTTCGCCAACTTCAATCATTTCAATTACACCAAATGGAAAAATATTCTGGTGAACCCTTAATGCGCTTGATAATTTTTCTCCTTTTTTAATTTTTTGGCCTGCATCAATTATTGCGTCTTTAAAATAGTGATTACTAAAAGTTTCAGAAATAATTTCTAAAGACCTAATTAAAGGCACTCCCGAAGTAATCATAGAGCTTAACGACCTAATTAAAGAAGCGGAATTATTTTTTTTAACAATCTGGGAAATAACAGGTATTCTTATTAAAAAAGTATCTAGTAATCGTTTTCCTCTTTTTGTTTTTATAATTGATATAAAAATAGCTATTAGCGCAACTGGCACAACAAATAGTAAATACCAATTTTTTGATAAAAAGTTTCCTACGCCAAGCAAAATTTTAGTGTATATTGGAATTTTATTACTGTTTAAAGTTGCAAAGAAGGCGCTTAAATTTGGTAAAACTACAGTAACAACTATCCCCCCAATAACCATCATTACCGCTAAAACAATACAAGGATAAATCATTGCATTTCTTATTTTAGACTTTAATTCATGATCTTTAGTAAGTTGTAAAGATAAAATCTGAAATATTTCATCTAGAGTTCCTGCTTCTTCCCCAACTTTTACCATACTAACAAAAAGAGTAGAAAAAATGCGAGGGTATCGCGCTATCGCGTCAGAAAGATTTTCTCCTTTATTGATTTTTTCTTTAATGTCAAATAAGGCGCTTTTTAGTTTTTTGTTTTTTGTTTGCGTGTGTAAAATATCAAAACTTTTAACTAAAGAAAGTCCTGTAGAAAACATCACTCCAAGATTTTTTACCATCATTATTCTCTCAGCTGAAGAAACATTAGAAAATGGAAATGAAAAATTAAGATTGAATCGTTTATTATTTTCTTCAGGCGTAGCTTTAATAAGCAACATTCCTTGGCTTTTTAAACTTTGGGCAAGTTGGCTTTCATTTTGGGCATTTAAAGTACCTGTCTTACTTTGACCATCAAAAGATTTTGCAATATAAAAATAAGTTGGCACGGTAATTTTTAGTTATTAGTTAATAGTTATAGTTAATTAGTTCTTGGTTTATTTAACATTATAAATTTACTATAAGCATTAATGCCTTTTAATAAAATGGTATACTTTTCAAATAAATATTCAGCCCTTTCTTGGGTAATAAAATTTTTTCTTAATGAACGCATTATATTTCTTCTTGTTTCTTCAAGTTCTCCTTTTGATATACTTATGAATCTTAACTTTTCTTTTATTGACATTTTATAATATGATTCCGCAATATTATTTGAAACAGAACAAGATGATCTTCTTAACTGATCCACACTTCGATATATTTCATCTCTTGGGAATAATTTAGTAATTTCGCGCACTTCAATTTCCAAGTCCTCCGCTAATTTATAAATCCATAAGTTTTCTAGACCAGTAGACATAAAACTAATAACTATTCTAGTTAATTATCACTCTCAAAACTTCTTCAATAGATGTCAAACCTTGAGCAGCTTTTACAAAACCGTCTTCAATCATTGTTCTCATTCCATCTTTTATTGCGCAAAGAGCAATTTCCTTTGTCGAAGCTTTTTTAATTATTAAATCTTTTATTGAGTCATTAACCGTCAAAACCTCTACAATTCCTATTCTTCCTTTGTATCCACTAACCGAATCTTTTGACGGCTTTGGTCTGTATAACTCTAAGTCCTTTAAAGTATCTTTTGGCTTTAATAACTTTTCTGATTTTAATATTTCTAGTATTTTATTTAAATTACAATATTTTGATAAGTTATCCAAATCTACTGCCTTTAATTTATATTTTTCTTTTTCACCATGAAACTTTCTCACTAACCTTTGAGCTATAATTACATTTAATGTTGATGAAAGTAAAAAAGGTTCTACCTTCATATCAATAAGCCTTGGAATGGTTCCTGCCGCTTCAGTGGTGTGAATAGTAGATAAAACCAAGTGGCCAGTTAAAGCGGCGTTTATGGCTAAGTTTGCCGTTTCACTGTCGCGAATTTCACCAACCATAATAATATTTGGGTCTTGTCTGACTAATGCCCTTAATCCTGACGCAAAAGTCAATCCTATTTTTGGATTTACCTGAGTTTGATTGACTCTTGGCATTCTATATTCAACAGGATCTTCAATAGTAGATATATTTACATCGGGAGTATTAAGAATTTCCATCATTGCATATAAAGTTGTGGTTTTTCCAGAACCAGTAGGACCAGTAATTAATATCATTCCAGTGGGTTTAATTAGGTTACTTTCTATTTTTTCAAATACTTTACCGCTAAAACCTAAACTCTCTAAATTTTGAGCTTTTACATTCTCGGCTAATAATCTCATTACAATTTTTTCACCGTTAAAAACAGGCAAAACAGATACTCTAACAGAATACATATAATCTGCAGACTCAATTTTAAATCTTCCATCTTGGGGCAATCTATGTTCGTCAAGTTTTAAATTTGAAAGAACCTTTATTCTGGCAACTATTCCAGGAGAAGTTAATACTGGCAAAGACATAACATCATGAAGTATTCCGTCAACTCTAAAACGAATAACAACTTCTTTTTCCAATGGCTCTATATGCACATCAGACGCCCTTTGCAAAATTGCGTGCTTTAGTAATGTATCAACGACTTTTATAATCGGCAATTCTTGAGAAGCTTTAACTAATTCTTCATCATTTTTTGCATAGTCCTTATCATATTTTTCTACCTCAATATGATTGGCTGTTTTTGAATCTGACCCAATTATGTCGCCAAATTCTATATCTAAAGTTTTTTGGTATTGGCGTAAAGCATTTTTTATACCTAATATTGTAGTAAATCTTGGTAATATTTTTAAAAGAGGATTTGTTTTTTTAATAAACTCAATAGTCACTAAGTCTTCTGGGTCAATCATAGCAACTTCAAGATTATTATCTCTTTTGCGAAATGCAATTATATTATGGAGTCTCGCTATCTGTTCTGGAATAATACTTAAGATTTCTGGAGCAATATTTTCTCTTTCTATATTAACAAATGGAATCCCTAATAAATAAGCTTCAAATTTAGTTAATTTTTCTTGATCAATAAGTTTTCTAGAAACTAAAACATCTCCAATTTTCTTGTCATTTTGGAGGCTTGCTTTTAACGCATCTTCAAAATCTTTATCAGTAATTAATCCTGCGTCTAAAAGAAATTTTTTAAGCCGTTGAGGTTCAACATTCATAGCGATGGGTGTTAGATGTTTGATATTAGGTGTTAGCTTTTTAGGGATTTCTCTAAATTAGTTAACATCCTGCCACAAACATCATATTCTTTTAAAAAATAGTCTAATTTTTCTTGATTGATATATTTTTTCTTAAAAACTATTCTTAAATGGCGCGCGGTTTCTCTAATTTCGCCTTGTGCCCCACTAATTCCCTCGAGGTAAATATTGGTATGTTTATTATTAAGTCCTTCTGCTAAATTAGCTAGCGCTGAATTAGAAGATCTTCTTAATTGAGAACCTAATTCAAATGTTTTGAATTTGGGAAACATTAAAGTTAAATTATGAATCTCAATGACTAAATTAAATAATCTTCTATAAACCTCTAAATCTTCTACGGAGTTAAATTTCATAACGTAGGTTTTTGGTGTCAGATTTTAGGTGTTAGTTCGTCGATATTTGTTCGGCTTCCGTCTAATTTCTAACACCCAACACCTAACACCTAATTTCATTATACTACATACAAAAAAACTATGCTGTGAATAAACTAACAACCAAAAAGCGGTTATCAACTAACCGCTTTTTGGTTTACATCATCAATGCCTTTTAAAAGATTACTTTTCGGTAGGGGCTAATTCATCGCTTAAGGGCAACTCAACATAAAAGGTAGAACCCTTTCCTTCGCCCTCTGACTCGACCCACACCTTGCCGTTATGGAGTTTTATAATCTGGCTAGATAGATATAAGCCGATGCCACTACCTGAAGCAGACACTTTTTCAGCCTCCTTGCCCCTTTCAAATTGCGTATCAAATAAACTATCAAGCCTTTCCTTAGCTATGCCAATACCAGTATCCTTTATCTCTATTAAAACCTTGCTACTTTTTTCATTTTGATTTTTGTGGCCAGAGCCGAACTCGTTCATATTTTCATCTTTAATTTTCACTGTCACTCCCCCTTTTTGAGTGTATTTTACAGAATTATCAATAATATTAAACAGCGTGGCTTTTAATTTTTCCCTATCTGCTTTAATTAAAAGTTTTTTTTCTAAAGGCTTTTCTAATTTTAAATAAATATTTTTTGATTGCGCCCTAAAATCAAGGTCATTTTTTACTTCATCTAAAATACTAAAAAGTTCAATTCCGGGCTTTAAAACAACGCCCGATTTGCCAAGCCTAAATTGCGCTAAATCCAAAAAGTTGTTTGCTCTTTTAATCATTCCATTTGCCAATCCTTGAAGTT
>MHOR01000011.1 GCA_001821915.1 Candidatus Staskawiczbacteria bacterium RIFCSPHIGHO2_02_FULL_34_10
CATTTTTTTGGGAAGTGGAACTAAGAACCACTTCACAGGGGCATCCAGATTACCGCGTTATTGAGCAAGAAAAAGCCCGCCAAATCCAAGCTATTTATCCTTTGATAGGCAAATATTTAATGGTGGACTTTAACGACTATGACTTTGCTCGCCGCGGTGACACTAAAAAAATTGAAAGCAAAGAGCAAGAGCTAAAAGCATTTTTAAACAAGGTATAATTTTTAACAGGCCAGCGCCAAAAACGCTGGTTTTTTTTGTGGATTTTGATATAGTAAAAGCGGTTTTACTTTCAGATCTTTGACAAAAAGGAGGACGAATATGTCTTGCTCAAGTAAATTTATCTTTTTCCACGAAGAAAATATTCCTTGTTGGTATGAGCTTTCGTTTGATGAAAAAACACTGGCGATTATTGTAAGGCTCCACAAAGATTTTGTAGAATTCTGTCTTTCAATAAAAGAAGGTAGTTTTGTAGAATCTTTTATGAAAGAGTTTAAGTTTTCTAGCTTTAACGGAAATCTCACAAAGGGAAACTTTGGTTTTGAAGAATCTTTCAAAAGAATGGGAGAAGAAAATAACTTCGTTGTTTTTTCAGTTCCCATTCCTGCGCTAGAAAAAATACGGATGAAAACATGCGGTTATTGCCAAGGACACAAAAAAGATATGCTCTTTGGCGAAGATTGTACAAAATGCAACGCAACAGGACAAGAATCAAGAATGAAAATTTGCGCCTCTTGCGATAATGGAAGGAGTTTTTCTGGGGAAGATTGTAGATGGTGCGAGGGAAGAGGCCAAGCAGTAGACTCATATATGGATTGGAATCGGCTATTTGCGATTTCGGCAACGTTCACGTTATTTTTTGAGTTTGCTTCTTTTGGCCAATATACAGACAAGATAATTACTTCAAAATTTCCGCAGTTGATTTTAGTTAATACTACTACTGCCAAAGGTATGCACGGAGGGTCGCTGGATGGTGCCTATAGTATACCCTTGGTCAATTGGCTTACATCTTTGACGATAAATAAACAAATAGAGGAAGTGGTTTCTGCGATGGTTCAAACGTGTAAGAAAATAAATGGCAGATTTGATGATTTTGATGAGATAAATACATGGGCAAGAGTTAGTAATAGTTACGGGTGTCTTCACATTAATTGTCCAGGAGATAGAAGTGGTCTATATCCAAGCTTACTTGGCAACATTGCCTATGGCAGAGGGTATCAATTTTCGTGTCACAACGTTGATAGCCCAGACCAACAGTTAACTCTTTTAGCGGGTCTTGGCGCATTGTGCGACAAGGCAAGAAAAGAGATAAAAAATATTAATTAGTAAATATAGCGGCGTCAAAAAAGCCGCTTTTTTATTGTAAAAAAAGGTAAATTTTGATATATTTATAGTATGTATAGACCTACAATTGGCTTAGAAATTCACACTGAGTTAAACACTAATTCAAAGATGTTTTGCTCTTGCAAGAATGATCCCAATGAAAAGCGACCAAATTTTAATATTTGTCC
The DNA here is from genome assembly GCA_001821915.1 of Candidatus Staskawiczbacteria bacterium RIFCSPHIGHO2_02_FULL_34_10. Lineage (GTDB taxonomy): Bacteria > Patescibacteriota > Minisyncoccia > Minisyncoccales > Staskawiczbacteraceae > VGLO01. The sequence continues at coordinate 1,509 of MHOR01000011.1, forward strand.
GGTTTGTAGCGCGCAACCCGGAACGCTTCCCGTTGCCAATGAAGATGCAATAAAAAAAGTTATAAAAACTGGCTTGGCACTGAATTGTAAAATTGCTGAAAATTCAAAGTTTGATAGGAAAAATTATTTTTATCCGGATTTGCCAAAAGGGTATCAAATTTCCCAGTATGACCAGCCTTTTTGTGAAAACGGATATCTAGAAATTGGTGGAAGGAAAATAGGAATTACTAGAATTCATTTAGAAGAAGATACGGGAAGCTTGGTACACTCAGAAGGAGCTGACTATTCCTTAATTAATTTTAATAGAGCCGGAGTACCATTAATGGAATTAGTTACCGAGCCTTGCCTTACTTCAGGAGAACAAGCCAAAAAGTTTGCCGAAGAGTTACAGTTAATTTTTAGATATTTAGGTGTTTCTGATGCCGACATGGAAAAAGGATTAATGCGAGTAGAAGTAAATATTAGCGTGAGTAAAACTAACCCGCCTTCGCACAAGGCTTTGGCAGGGCAAAGAAAATTGGGAACAAAAGTTGAAATTAAAAACTTAAATTCGTTTCGCGTGGTACAAAAGGCAATTGATTTTGAAATTGCGCGCCAGATAGAATTATTGGAAGCAGGAGAAAAAGTAGTGCAAGAAACTCGTGGCTGGCATGACAAAAAAGAAGTTACCTTTTCGCAAAGAGAAAAAGAATCGGCTCATGATTATAGATATTTTCCAGAGCCGGATTTATTATCAATTAATTTTGAAAAAAAATATATTGAAAAAATAAAATCAGAAATCCCTGAATTGCCAGAGCAGAAGAGAAAAAGATTTGCCAAAGAATATGGATTAGAAGAAAGACTAGTAGAAGTTTTTATTGGAAACAAGGATTTAAGCGAGTATTTTGAAAAAGTTATTTCAGAGCTTGATGAATGGATTGACCAGAAAAGTGACAAAGAGCTAAAAGAAGTTATAAAATTATCTTCAAATTATCTTATATCTGATGTATTGGGGATTTTGGGTGGTAAACAATTTATTGAGAAAGATTTTAAGATTACTCCGGAAAATTTTGCTGAATTCATCAAAATGATTTACCAACAAGAAATTAATAGTAAAATCGCAAAAATGGTGTTGCTAGAAATGTATAATACCGGAGTTGACCCATCAACTATTGTGGATGAAAATAAATGGGGGCAGATGAGAGATGATGGGGAATTAGAAAAAATAATTAAACAAGTTATTGAAAAAAATCAAAAAGCAGTTTTAGATTATAAATCAGGAAACCAAAACACTTTGCAATTTTTATCAGGTCAAGTAATGTCTGCCACTCGCGGAACGGCCAATCCCCAAAAAACCAGGGAGTTATTGGAGAAACTACTCTCTTAGTGGATTTTTCACAATAAGAAGGAGGAAGTTATAGTCAAAGAGTGCTTAGGCAATAACTACAACATCGAATGTCCTTATTGTGGCAAAATCAACCATTACCCGGTGGATACGCTAGTCAAAAGTGCCGATGGAGTTTGCTATGATTTCAATAAGCTTTGTTTTTACTGTAAACAGTCAGTCCACTACAAGGGAATGAAGGGAAAAGATAAACAAGGCTTTAGTAGTATTAATCTTACTGCTACGTAATCAAATGGGGGCTAAAGCAGAAAATGTTTAATTGCATTTTCTGCTTCTTTATAGTTACTGATCCAGTAAATTTGTTTATCTCGCTTAAACCACGTCATTTGTCTTTTTGCGAAATGTTCTATTTCTTTTTGTAAAGTTACCATAATTTCCCTTTTCTTTTCGTAATATTGTGCCTGCCCACAATGCTGCGCATAGCGCTGTAGGCGGGCGACAAATCGGTATTCCAAACCCAGTTCTTCAAGACGCTTGAATGAAAGTTTAGAATTTTTTAACCCTTCGACTCCATTCAGGGTAAGTGTTCTTACTTCTGTAATTATTCCGTTAATTCTTTTTTGCAGTCTTATTTTAATTAGTTTTTTCAGTTCTTCTGGAGATTTTTTTATGCCAATTTGTAAAATATTAAATTGTGTATTCCTTTTAATAATGGGAACAGGCATTATTCGGGCTATCTCGATAGCCCGAATAAGACGGTGGGGATTTTTTGCATCAATATTTTCTGCTCTTATTGAATCTAATTTTTTTAACATTAAAAATAACTCTTCAACAGTTTTTTTTCCCAAATTTTTTCTTAGTTTCCAGTTTGGGGCAACTTCTGGAATTGAAATTCCATCAACTATTGATTGTAGATAAAAACCACTGCCACCAACCAAAAAAGGAAGAGAGTTTCTTTTTTGAGTCTCTTTTATTTTTTTTAGCGCAAGTTTTTGAAATTGCGCTACAGAAAATTTTCTAGCAGGATTTGCTACATCTAAAAGATGGTGGGGGATGCCTTGCATTTCCTTCTTGGTAATTTTACCCGATCCAATATTAAGCCCTTTATAGACTTGGCGAGAATCAGCAGAAATAATCTCACCACCAAATTTTTTGGCTAATTTTATAGATAAATTTGTTTTTCCAGAAGCGGTAGGACCGAGTATTACTACAAGTTTATTGTTTTTCATGATTATTTAAAAAGCCCGTTAAGGGCAAAAAATAAATACATTTTCCTTTCCAGTTGCATACCGCCGAAGCGGTAATTTTTTCATTAGAAAAAATTAATGCAGTTGGCTTTTAAAATCTAAAGCGAGGAAGTTTTACTAAAAGAGCATCTCGGAGGCCAGTCCATTGTGACTGCCGAGAGTTAGGCGCGGTTAAAATATGCCAAGCATGTAATTTTAGACGACACCGCGCTCTTTTAGTAAAACTTCCGAGCGCCCTACCGCATCTCTTCTTTTTTTTCCTTTATAAAGTATCTCCATCCTTCAACGAACTCTACAAAAGATGAAAATGGCATATCAATTAAAGCATTGAAAAAAGCGGCAATGGCGTTATATTGCTTCCATGTGTTTGACATCCAGCGACCCATGCCTGTAATTGGCAGTAAAAGTATGTCTGACATAAATCCCAAAAATCCTCCAGGCTCCTCTTCTATGGTAAGCTCTTGCGACCTTGTTTTAATTGCCTTACCGGCAAATAAAATTAGGGCAATAAATATAGTATCTATTAAAATTGAAGTGATGGGAAATTTAAAATAGTTAAAAATCCAGTATATAAACCCAAAGGTAATGCATGCTCCCACTAAATAAATTAAAGAAAGAAAAAACTTTGTACTAAGACCTCTTTTTCTATTTAACTTTATTTCATAAATATCTATTTTATCTTTTTTGTAAACAATTTTCATTGTTTCTAGAATCACTAACTGTAAGTTCTTTTTTGAGGGAGGTTTTATAGTGGTTACTAGAAAAATCATAAGGAAGGTTGGTAGTAAAATATCAACCGATAAAGCAGTTATATTTATATGGCCTTTAAATATTTTTGCCAATATAATTTCTAATAAAATTAAAGAAAGTACTTTAGTTATAAAAATTGAGGTTGTAGAATAAATAGCAGCCCTTTTTATTTTTGCTTTTAAATCTTTCAATCTTTTAACATAGGCGTTTTGAACTTTAGCTTCCATTGAAGATGGGTCTTGAATTTCTTTTGCTATTTTTTCTATATCATCTTTAGATAATATATCTCCAAGCAGTAAATATGGCGTATCATATTTTTCACAAACATAATAAAACTTTCTTGCAATAGGGCAAGATAAATCTTTTTCAATTATTTGTAGTATCTTAAAAATATTTTGCGATATTTTAAAAAGTTCTTCTTCTGAAGGTTTATCCCACTGAGGATATTTATATTTTATGAGGTTATAACTTATTATCGGGGCATCAAGCTTAAAAAGAGATTGTTGCACAGCAATATAGATTTGAATATCTTTTTCCCCACCTGCATCGGCCCAGCCCACAGAGCTACGCTCAGCGTTGCTGGTGGGTATGCCGAAGGCATTGTGGGCAGGTTCCCTTTTTAATATATTTTTTTCGTATATAGCTTCATTTACTTTTATTCTAGCTTTCATCATCTCAAACATATAATCCATTAATGCCATTTCCTTTATTGAGGGGGCTAAAGTTTCTTCAATTTCACAAGCCGCAATTTCAAGAAGTTTTGTATAAAACTGTATGCCAACTTTGCCTTTTTTATTTTCCGGGCTATGTTTTAATATAAAAACATATTTATTAATTATTTTTTGGACATCCTGAATTTTTGACTCTTCTATTCTATCGTTAGGAAAATAGCCACCTCTTATAAGTTCTAATACTAAAGGTTCGGCAATATTATCTGATGAAAAGCTATTTAATTCTAAATCTAAAAATCTTCCTTTCAATTTTCTTATAATTGCCGCCCTTCGCATTAAATGTTCTTCTTTCCAGTCAATTATGGTTCTTATTTGCTCATAAAAAGCAGCAACCTTTGAAGCAACCTCATCGACGTGTATAGTTGGAGCGCTGTCACTAGGTTTTAATGACTTTTGCCAAAAAGAATATTTATCAATTAAATTTTTTGTAGATTCTGAAATTTCACTCATTTTTAAAATTATTAGACATGTTGTAGTAAAGATTACTACACAACAGTTCTAATCTTTATTAATAATTTTTTCTTTAATTTTTTCAATAAAAATTTCTACTGGCGTTTGCCCTACGTCTCCCTTGCCTCGTTCGCGAACGCTGACCGCATTATCCTGGATTTCTTTATCACCAATAATCAAAAGGTAGGGGATACGTTGCATCTCGGCCTCCCGTATTTTTTTGCCTAAGGTTTCATTTTCACCTTTTAACTCAACTCGCACATTATTTTTTTCTAATTCTTCTTTAATCTTATTCGCGTAGTCAAGCTGTTTTTCTGAAATGGGAATTACTGCAATTTGAACCGGAGACAACCACAAAGGAAAATTCTCCGCAGTGTGTTCTATAAGAATTGAAAGGAACCTCTCAATAGATCCCATAATGGCGGCATGAATCATAACAATACGCTCTTTTTGTCCTTTTTCATCAATGCAATACAAATCAAATCGTTCAGGCTGATTCATATCAAGCTGAATGGTTGCCACTTGCCATTGTCTTCCTAAAGAATCTGTTGCTAAAAAATCTAATTTTGGCCCGTAGAAGGCAGCTTCACCGACTGCTTCAAAAAACTGCGTTTTACGTTCATTGGCTAATTCTCGGAGAATTTGTTCTGCCTGTTTCCATTGTTCTTTTCCGCCCAAATAATTTTTAGGTTTTTTTGGGTCATGGAGTGATAAGCGTAGAATTAATTTAAATCCAAACGAGTGGTAGAAAGGTTCCACGACGTTGTCCCAAATAGCTCCTAGCTCTTTTTTCACTTGGCTAAATCGGCAAAAAACATGAGCATCATCTTGGGTGAAAGCGCGTACCCGTGAAAGTCCAGACAGTTCACCTGTTTGCTCGTCTCGATAACACATTGTTGTATTAGCATAGCGTTGCGGTAGCTCTCGATAACTGAATTGTTTTCTGGCATAAATTTGTGCGTGGTGGGGGCAGTTCATAGGCTTCATGGCAAACTCATGGCCTTCACGCGTAGTAATTCTAAAAAGCTCATCTTTAAATTTATCCCAATGACCGCTGGTTTCGTATAATTCTTTTTTGGTAATGTGGGGGATTTCCACTCTTTCATATCCAATGGATTTACGGAGGTTCCAAACGTACTCATCAAGCAGGTTTCTTATTAATGTTCCCCTTGGGGTCCATAAGGGTAGTCCCGGTCCCACTAAATCTGAAAATACAAATAAGTCTAGCTTTTGACCTAAAACTTTATGATCTCGCTTTTCAGCTTCTTCTTGCATTTTCAAGTAGTCCATTAGCTCTTTCTCTGTTGCAAAAGCGACTCCATAAATACGAGTCAGCATATTATTTTTTTCTGAGCCTCGCCAATAGGCTCCGGCAATTTTGGTAAGTTTAAAAGCGTTTGGGTCGATTTCCTTGGTGTTTAAAACATGTCCTCCTTTACACAAATCCAAAAAAGAGCCATTTTGGTAAGTTCCCACGGTTTTACCTTCTATATCTTTTATTAGCTCCAACTTATAGGGTTGGTTTTTAAAGAGTTTTTTAGCAACGATTTTTGACACTTTTTTACCTACGAATTCTTGGTTTTCTTTTATTAATTCCTTCATCTTTGATTCAATCTTTTGAAGGTCTTCTCGCGTTAGAGTAAAGTTTTGTTTTGAATTTTGAGATTTAGAGTTTTTGGCTTGTTTAGGATTTAGGGTTTTGGATTTTGAATTTTCAGAAAATTCCATGTCGTAGTAAAACCCATTTTCAATAGTAGGTCCAATGCCTAATTTTGTTTTAGGATAAAATTCCATTACAGCCGAGGCTAAAAGGTGGGCGAGTGAGTGTCGTATTTTTTCTATTTCCATAATTTATTTAGTATTTCATAATCTTACCATTTCATTAAAATAGGGTAAACTCTTGACAATATATGTAGAGTATGCTAACATTAAAAACAGTGAACTTTGTAAAATAAACAGCTCTTTTTTCACCTTGTTGGTGTTAAATCTGTTTAAGGGCGTTCTTCAAGGGAGGGTATCGTGGAATTCTCATGGCTGATTTTCGTGTTGGTGATGGTCGCCAATGTCGCGTACATCGGTGTGATACTGTTGGCGCAGGCGGTAGACAAAAATTTGTCAGCCCACCACTCTGTTATCAAGGGAACAAATCAGAAGTTCCTGTACATTCAGGACTTCTACACCATGACTTACGGTGACCTCGTCGGCGTACCATTCATTGTCGTGGCGTTCGTACATCTGGCGGTACAAGACATTACCAATGTTTGGTGGGGTCTGCCCGTCGTCGTGGTCAGTGCGCTGGGGTTTCTGAAAATGTGCCTTGGTAAAGACCACAAGCCAGATTATGGCTTCCCCGACATCGGTAAAATTAGTCTTGCTGGTATTCTGCACCTGTTTTACTTTGGGATAGGGATAGGCGCGAGCGCAATGTCCGTGTGGGCCTTTTTTGCAGGTGATCTGTGGGGTCCTGTGATGTGGGTTGCCCTTGGTGGTGGAGCATTCTATATTGGATGCTTTATCCTTGAGATTTGGTCAGGGAATTTTGATCCCCTCAAAA
>MHOR01000012.1 GCA_001821915.1 Candidatus Staskawiczbacteria bacterium RIFCSPHIGHO2_02_FULL_34_10
CTTATACCAAAAAGTTTCTTTGAATAAGACCGTAAAATTTCTTTTTTTCTTTTAACAAAATAAGGCGCTTTTTTAAGTTGAGCTACTCCGACGGCTGTTTGCAATTCTGTTATCCTAAAATTGTAACCTTTTTCTTCAATAATGTCTACTCCTCGCTCCTTGCGTCCGTCATGCTTATACATATTAACCTTATTAATTAAAGCAATGTTGTCAGAAAGCAACATGCCTCCCTCACCCGTGGTTATCGTTTTATCAGCAAAAAATGATAACACAGAAAAATCTCCGTAAGACGCAATGGGCCTTTGTTTATAACTTCCAAATAATGCGGGAGCACAATCATTAATTAAAAATATTTTTTTAGATTTAGCGTAAGATACCATCGCATCCAAATCCGATACATTACCATAAGCGCAAACATATAAAATAGCTTTGGTTTTTTTGGTTATTGCCTTTTCAATTGTTTGGCGAGTCAGGCACATGGTAGTTGGGTCAACATCAACAAACACTGGGGTTGCTCCACTATTAGAAATGGAATTAGGATCAGCGGAATGAGAAAAACTTGGGACAATAATTTCGTCTCCTTCTTTAATCCCTAATGCTTTCATGCCTGAAATGAGCGCTGCTGTAGCCGAAGCCAAGGCTACGGAATACTTTCTTTTGCAAATTTTGGCTAAACGACTTTCAAACTCCCGTGTATATTTATTTTCCGATAACCAGTTGCGTTTTATTACATCTGTTAAAAGACGCGATTCTTCCTTTCCAATTGATGGCTCATAACAAGGAATTGTTTCGTGAGCCACGCGATTTTTATAAGCTTGGTAAGATTTAACTACATCACTATGAGTATGCTTTTTCACCCCAACACCAAACGAGTTTATATCCTTCGTAATTTTACGAAATTACTTGGAATTTATCCCGATGGTTATATTTATCCCCCGACTTTATTCCTTGCACGAGTTTTGCAGGCAAAACGATGTGCTAAAAACTCGTTATGGTGTAGGAGTTCATGTTTTATTGCCAAGGATACCCTTTATTTAATGATTTTAAATATTCGTCCAGAGCAATAGAAAAAGGTGTAAATAAATCATTTTTTAACTCTGAATTACGAAACTCTTTCGCAGGATTTCCCCCAAATTTGGCAGATGGAAATTTGATAGAATTTTCAGGCTTAGCCAAAGGCTCCGCCTGAAAATTCTTGCTAATTTCCAGCCCAAATTTGGGTGAAATCACCGAAAAATCGTTTAGTATGTGAGTTTCGTAATTCAGAGTTTTCAAGCTATTTTTAATCTTTTGATTAGATAAAAATGGCAAAGTTTCACCCTCGGGTTTATTTTCTAAAAAATTAACTTTCACGCTAAAAAAATTTGCGATATCTTTGGCCGTGTCCCTGACAGAAATATAATCATCTCCCCCTAAGTTATAGATACCTGCAGCCAAATCTCCGCCCACCTCGCCTTTGGCGAGTGGGACGGATCCGTCCCCGCCTTTGGCATGGGCGGAAAAGCTTCTCAAAATAATATTAACTACATCTTTGATATAAATATATTGTAATTTACGCTCTCCCCTGCCCCATACAGTGAGAGAATGATTTTTAAGACATTCTTTTGCAAAAGTTAAGATGACATTGGGATGCAGAGCTTGTCCCGATCCAAATACGGAACACAAGCGAAATATAACAGTATTGGGATTAATTTTCAAGATAAATTGTTCAAAAAAAGATTTCGCTATGCCAAAATTATGTTGAGGCGCCAAGGGCGAAAATTCATCGTAATTCTGGTCTGCCGTCAACCCGCTATAAACATATGAAGAGCTAAGGTAAATTAAACGACAATCCGGCATACTTTCTAAAGCATTAAGTATATTTACCGTAGCAGAAAAATCTTCTTGGAAAGAATTTAATAGGTGGTCTTTATATGCTAAAGCCGAATGAGTAGCGCAATGAATAATGACATCGGGTTTAAAATCACTTATTATCCTAGAGGTTTTTGCCGCATCTTTTAAATCGAGGCTTTGCACATTAGACTTTGAATTATGAAATGCTTTCGAGGTATTTTCTACAAATTTCACGGTCGAAAATTTGATAGAATTTTCAGGCTTGCCCTGCGGGCCCGCCTGAAAATTATTGCGTATTTTCGGCTGAAATTTGGAGAAAAGACCCGAAACTTGCTTTTCAACGGGCATTTCGTGATTCAAAGTACTAGAAGCATCAACCAATTTATCTATAACTAAACATTCTTGGGAATACTCCTTAATAATTTTAAAAATTTCTGATCCGATATATCCCATGCCGCCCGTAATTAATATTCTTTTTGTTGAAATTTGATCCATAATACTTTTACTTCGTAAAAGAAACTCTAAATTCTAGACCCTAAACTCTAAACGTGTTTTGGATTTTAAGGTTTTGAGGTTTGGGTTTATTTATGGACAAGTCTATTGATCCAGTACAATAGAACTGCCTCCTTCGGAAAACTTAAAAGAAACGTTTTTATACTCAGACAAAGCAGCCTTGATAGACTGGTGTTTTTTTGGTGGAGCTAACACCAAAAGAAATCCCCCGCCACCTGCTCCTAAAATTTTTCCTCCGTACGCGCCGGCGGTCAGAGCTTTTTGATACATCTGGTCAATGCGGGGGTTAGAAATACCCGATGCTAATTCTTTTTTGAGCAACCAATTTTGGTGTAAAATGCTTCCCAATTTTTCGAAATCCCCTTTTTCTAAAGCATTTTTAAAGACAGGTACGCTATCTGACATCTTTTTTAGAAATTCGAATTTATTTGTAATATTTTGTTTTTGTTCCGACAAGATAAGGTTTGCCGACCTTTCTTTACCGGTAAAAAACATCAACAGGTGATTTTGGAAATCTTCTTTTATATTTGGCGACAGATTAATGGGTTCCACGGTAATACTTCCATCACAGTTAAAATTAATCATATTCAAACCACCAAACGCTGCGGCGTATTGGTCTTGTTTGCCAATGGGAGCGCCATTTTTATCAATTTCAATTTCACAGGCTTCTTTTGCGATCATATCAGCCGATACATTATCTCCCAAAAAAGCATGTAAACTATGCAATAGTCCAACCGTAAAACTGCTTGATGAACCAAGCCCCAGTCCTGTTTTTTGAGCAGGAATATCGGCTAAAGAAGCGATATCAACGCCTTTTTTAATGCCTAATTTTTCCAAGGAAAATTTTACTAACGGATGTTTTATTTGCGAACAATGATCTACTAATTCAATTTCGGAATAACTTAACTTAATCATCTCGTCAAACCTCGGATTTACGGTAACATAAAAATATTTATTAATTGAGGTACTTAAAACCCTGCCCGGATAACGCCGGTAAAAATCTTCAAAGTCCGTTCCCCCTCCAACAAAACTGATTCGTACTGGAGTTTTCGAAATAATCATAATGATAAAGTCTGGTTAAATATTTTCAAACGATCAAAGGTTCCAATATCATAAAACTTCTTGTCGGTAATATTTGCATAAAGTTCTCTTTTTTTTATCAAGATGGGGAACAATTCTTCTTCGAGTGAAAAAACAGCATTTTCAGGCACAAAGTTTAAAACACCTTTTTTGAAAACATGAACTCCTGCTTCAACATAATTTGATTGACCCTCGTTCTTTTTATCATAGTTTAACACTTCTCCTGTTTTTGAAACTTCAATATTGTTTAAAACCATTTTGGGATTGTTTTTAAAAACAACGGACATCGCCAATTTTTTACTTTCGTTAAAATCAGTTATCAAGAGTTGATAATCCATATACAAAAAACTGTCGCCGTAAACTAAAATAAATTCATCTTCCAAAAGTTTTTGGGCATTTTTTAATGCCCCGCCAGTGCCCAGTGGCATGTTTTCCTTTGAATACTTAATGTGTATTCCTATTTTTTCTCCATTACCAAAATACTCTTCTATTTTTTCTCCCAAATATCCTGTACATAAAATGAAATCCTTAAAACCATTTTTTTTTAACATTTCTAATTGGTATTCCAAAAACGGCTTTCCTTTAATTAAAACCATCGGCTTTGGGAGGCTTTGGGTTAATGGCCTTAACCTTATTCCCAGTCCTCCAGCTAAAATAACGACTTGCATATTGTTTGATACCACTCAATTGTTTTTTTTAATCCATCTTCAAAATTTGTTTTGGCCTCAAAACCGAATTCTTTTTTTGCCCTTGAAATATCAATGGAGCGTCTTGGCTGACCATCAGGTTTGTTTGCATCCCAACGGATTTCTCCTTTAAAATCCATTAATTTACAAATTAATTCTACTAAATCTTTAATAGAAATTTCTAAATCTGAACCAAGATTAACTGGTTCTGATATATCATATTTTTCTGCTGCTAAAATTATGCCTTCTGCCGCATCCTCAACACACAAAAAACCACGCGTGGCTTTACCGGTTCCCCATAATTCAATATGGTTTTTTTGATTTTTTTTAGCGTCATATACTTTTTTGATAATCGCAGCAATCACATGGGAGTTTGCAGCATCAAAATTATCACCTGACCCATATAAATTTAAAGGCAAAAGAAAAATTGAATTAAATCCATACTGCTGCCGATACGCCTGACTTTGTACAAGTAACATTTTTTTAGCTAATCCGTAAGGAGCATTCGTTTCTTCCGGATAACCGTCCCACAAATTTTCTTCTCTAAATGGCACGGGAGTATATTTAGGATAAGCACAGACCGTTCCAATCGCTACAAATTTTTTAACACCCGCTTGGCGTGAAGCCTCCATAAGCTGTACGCCCATCATAATGTTGTCATAAAAAAGCTCTCCGGGTTTTTGTTGGTTAAATCCAATACCTCCAACCTTAGCAGCTAAGTGAATAACAATATCTTGGCCTAAAACAGCTTTCTTACAGTCCTCCCATTTTCTTAAATCAAGTTCGTCAATTGTAGGCAAAGAAAGATGTTCTGTCTGAACACCTCTTTTTTCTTGCAAGTTCGCGACCAAATGACGACCCAAAAATCCATCCGCTCCGGTAATTAAAATTTTCTTTTCTTTAAGACTAATCATGTTAGTCAACTTTCCACCACTTATCTGGAAACTTTTCTTTTATTATTTTATCTCCTTCTCTTGGAGCAGTTATATGCAAGGCTCGAAAATCAGAATCAATCATGATTTTTACCAATTCATGAAATTTAATTTTTGCTTCCCAATTTAACTTACTTTTTGCCCTCAAAGAATCCCCAATAAGATTCTCAACTTCTGCGGGTCTAAAATATTTAGGGTCGATTTCGACATATTGCTTAAAATCCCCCAAACCAGCGCATTGAAACGCTACCTCCAAAAATTCCTTTATTGAATGGCTTTCGCCCGTAGCGATTACGTAGTCATCAGGTTTTTCTTGTTGGAGCATGGCATACATTGCTTTGACATATTCGGGCGCAAAACCCCAATCTCGTTTTGAATCCAAATTTCCTAAATATATTTTTTTATCTAATCCAGCTTTTATTCTGGCAATACCCATGGTAATTTTCCTGGTAACAAATGTTTCCCCACGGCGCGGCGATTCGTGATTGAAAAGTATACCATTGCAGGCGAAAATATTGTATGCTTCCCGATAAAGTTGGGTCATATGATAAGAAAAAACTTTTGCCACCGCATAAGGACTTCTTGGATGAAATACGGTTTTTTCACTTTGCGAAGGCAGAGTCGAACCGAACATCTCTGAACTAGCCGCGTTATAAAACTTTACTGGAAGCCCAGAATTTTTTATTGCCTCTAAAATTCTCAGTGTGCCCAACGCATCGGTATTAGCCGTGTATTCAGGCATGTCAAAACTGACCCTCACGTGCGATTGTGCCCCTAAGTGATAAATTTCATCAGGCTTGATTTGGTTGACCAATTTTTCAATGTTTCCAGTGTCAGTTAAATCTCCGTAGTGTAAAAAAAGCATGGTGCCGCTGATGTGCGGATCTTGGTATAAGTGGTCTATCCTTCCAGTATTAAACGTACTTGCTCTTCGGATAACGCCATGAACTTCATACCCTTTGGACAACAAAAGCTCGGCTAAATAAGAGCCGTCTTGCCCAGTGATTCCCGTAATGAGCGCTTTTTTCATCAGTTCCATGATTTTTTAATATAATTATTTTACCTCGCATTCTAGATTATTTCAATATTGACATTATATTACTTTATGATAGCATATAATTAGTCCTGGCAGGTACATTGGTGCTCTGCCTTGAATCAAAATAAAATGAGGGACATATGGATAAAGAATCAGGCAACCAAGAAAACTATCGGACAGAATACAAGGAAGTAGCGACAAACCATCGTTTCTACGCTGGTCTACGCTTCATTGTCATTGCCTTTACCGCAACCCTGCAATCTGCGTTAGTGGCTCTTTATAGCCAAATAATGCAAAGGGTATTAGTTAGCGAAGAAACAGGACAGTCCATCCCACCGCAATTTTACATCATCCCAATCATTGGGATGGTAAGTATGTTTGCGACCTTTGTCATTGAACGAAGAAACATTAGTTTATTCCGTGCCATGATACGCCGCGGAAAAGAGTTGGAATTTCATTTAGGACTGACAAGTGGCCAATTCGGCAGACTGGCAGAACCGGAATTAGTGAGACCAAAAGGAGTAAGAAAGTTTTTTACCCATACGTGGAGCATAGGATTACTCTATACTGCCATATTATTCATGTGGATTTACTTTTTTCTGGTCGCCTTCCTAGGTCTTTAAGAAAGGAGCTTCCAATGTCAAACGAAGAAAAATTGCCCAAGGAAAGCAAGGAAAGTGGTGAATGGGAAGATAAATTCCCGTGGTTCACCCTCATTGGTGCCGTAATTAGTTTGGGCATGGCAATTACTCTTTTCATAAAGATGGTCATCGAGACATTCTTTGTAAAAAGGTAAGTGGCCAGTTCCGAATAACCAAAGGCGACAGATGCATTGAACATCTATCGCCTTCTTTTTTTATATTTCACACATTTTCCCTCCAGTAATTTAGCAAATCTTCCATAGTTTTTTCAAATGGGATTTTGGGTTTCCATCCGGTTTGTTGTTTGAATTTTGAATTATCGCCCACAACAACCGAAATATCTGACGGTCTCATCCTTTTTGGGTCTTGTCTCACTTCAATATTTTTCACCTTGCTTAAGCTAAGCAACAAAGTCAAAACCGATTTTATTGACCTGGCTTTTCCAGAACATACATTATAGGGATCGCCAAATTTACATTTTTCGGAAGCCAACCAATAGGCCATAACCACATCTCTTACATCAATAAAATCTCTTTTAGCTTCTAAATTTCCCGCAAAAATTATCGGTTCTTTTTTGCCTTTTTCAATTTCGGCGATTTGTTTGGCAAAACTAGAAGCTACAAAGTGTTCGCCCCGTCTTGGGCCTTCAGTGTTAAAAAAACGCATTAAAACTGCCTTTAATCCATAGCTTTGATAATATTGAAAAGCCAATTTTTCTTGAGTAATTTTAGAAACCGCATAGGGCGATAGTGGTCTTAACTCATTGCTCTCTTTAATGGGCAATTCATTTTTTAACGCTGCGCCATATTCTTCCGAACTACCCGCAATTACTATCACTGGATTTATCTTTATATTTTTGATTGCCTCAAAAAGATTTACATCGGAAACAATGTTATTAAACAATGTTTTTTCCGGCGACTGGAAGGAAGAAGAAACCTGGCTTTGTCCAGCCAAATGAAAAATTTTATCTGGCTTTACTTTTAAAATAACGTTCTTTACTTGTTCTTTTTTGGTAAGGTCGCACTTTAAAAAAGTTATCTTGTTTTTGATATGTTCCAGATTTTTTATTTCTTTTGTAACTAAAAAAGTGCCGTATAATTTTACATTGGGTCTTGAAAGGCAGTATTCTGCTAAATGACTGCCGACAAATCCGGTGATTCCGGTAATTAATATTTTCATGATGTTAAATCTATCACGAATCTAGGTTTTTTTCAAAGTAAGATAGCTTTGATAAATTTTATCTGCCATCGCTTCCCACGTAAATTGTTTGGCTCTGATTTTTCCTTTTTGGATTAAATCGGCTACTAAGACTTTATCGTTTATAATTCTTTCAATTTTTTCTGCCAAATCATTTGTGCTTTTGGGATTAAATAATAATCCCGCGTCCCCAACTACTTCTGGTATAGAAGAGGCATTTGAAGCCACAACAGGACAACCGCAGGCCATTGCTTCAAGTGGCGGGATTCCAAATCCTTCGTAAAGTGATGGGTAAATAAATACCGTTGCATTAGCATACAAATCAGCCAATTTTTCATCATCGCCAAATTCTTGGCGCAACCAAGTCCCGTGGTTATACTTTTCAATTATTCCTTTTTGGACCGAAGTTAATTCTTTTTCTCCGCCAAATACCACCAAATCAAACTGTAAAAAATACTTTTTATCAATAAAAGTATTCAGCAACATATCAAAATTTTTATATGCATAACTG
>MHOR01000013.1:0-6173 GCA_001821915.1 Candidatus Staskawiczbacteria bacterium RIFCSPHIGHO2_02_FULL_34_10
CGTGCGTTGCATGATGCCAAAATTTTACATTTTGATATTTACATTTTAAATTTAGCGAAGCGATTATGGAATTAACAATCACAAAACGCGATGGGACAAAAGAACTATTCAATGCAGATAGAATTAACCGTTCCATAGAACGCGCCGCGTTTGGAATGATAGACCCGATTGCCAAAGTAACTCAAGTTGCCACCGACACCAATGTTACTTTGTACAATGGTATCACCGAAGAAGAATTAGACTTGGCAACAATTAATGCCGCCGTGCAAAATATAAAAGAAGATCCTGATTATGATAAAATTGCCACGCGATTATTGTTAAAAACCGTGTACAAACATGTGCTGGGAGATTATGGAAGAGATGGCGAGCAATTAAAAAAGTTACATAAAGAAAGTTTTGCAAAATATATTGAAAAAGGGGTTACAGATGGAATTTTAGACCAACGAATGGAAAAAAACTTTGATTTGGAGAAATTATCAAACGCCTTAAATATAGAAAGAGACGAATTATTTATTTATGCCGGGCTTTCTAGTTTGCTTGGCAGATATTCCGTTAAAGATAAAAACCAACAACCATTTGAAACTCCCCAATATTTTTTTATGCGAGTTGCTATGGGACTTTCTTACAACGAAAAAGAAGCAACCGAATGGGCAATAAAGTTTTATGAAAAAATGTCCAATCATGAGTATATTGCCGGCGGATCAACCAATATTTATTCTGGAACTGCCACTCCTTCTCTTTCAAACTGTTTTTTACTAGAAATTCATGACGATATGGGACACATTTCAAAATCTGTTTCTGATATAATGATGCTTTCAAAGGCCTCTGGCGGACTTGGAGCTTCTTTAACTAAATTAAGAGCTACAGGCTCTCCCCTTTCAAGCAATAATACAACAAGCAGTGGTCCAACGCCATTTGCAAAAATTATTGATACGGCAATTAGAGCAATTCAAAGGGGTGGTAAGAAAAAAGGAGCTTTGTGTTTTTACATGGAAAATTGGCATTTAGATTTTTCTGATTTTATTACATGGAAACAAAGCGCGGGAGACGATTATTTAAGAATGCGTACTGCCGACACTGCCGCCTATATTTCCGACGAATTTATGAAAAGGGTTGAAGCTAAAGCCGATTGGTACATGTTTGACCCAAAAGAAACCCCCGACTTAAACGAATTATTTGGAAAAGAATTTTCAAAAAGATACACTGAATATATAAAAATGGCTGAAGAAGGAAAGCTAAGAATGTTCAAAAAAGTACCTGCCACTGAACAATACCACCAAATTCTTGTTGCATTGCAAACAACTAGCCACCCATGGCTTACTTTCAAAGACACGATTAATTTGCGCGCTCTAAATAATAATACAGGCACAATTCATATGTCTAACCTTTGCACTGAAATTTGTCTGCCTCAAGATAAAGATAATGTTGCAGTATGCAATTTAGCATCAATAAATATTCCAGCTCACTTAAAAAAGAAACAAATTGATTGGCAAAAACTTGAAGAATCTACAAGATTAGCTATAAGACAGTTGGATAACTTAATTGATATAAATAAATTACCAATTAAAGAAGCTGAAAAATCAGATAAGGAAAATAGGGCCATTGGATTAGGGGTTATGGGTTTTTCTGATGCCATTGAACAATTGGGAATTCCTTATGATTCACCTCACGCCTATGATTTTGCTGACAAAATTTTTGAATTTATAAGCCATATGGCAATTGATGAATCGGCAAACTTGGCCCAAGAACGCGGAAGTTACCAGAATTTTGCGGGGTCTGGCTGGTCAAAAGGAATGGTTCCTATTGACACCATAGAAAGATTAGAAAGCGAACGAGGAGTTGCCATAGATACTGATAAAAAATCAAAACAAAATTGGTTAGACTGGGATAATTTAAGAGCTAAAGTAAAAAATGGCATACGAAACGCCACGTTAATGGCGGTGGCTCCAAATGCAAACATTGGTTTAGTTGCAGGAACTACTCCGGGGATTGATCCGCGATTTGCCCAAGTATTTTCAAGAAATAAAATATCAGGAAAGTATTTAGACATTAACCATAATTTAGTCACCGAATTAAAAAACCTAAACTTATGGGATATGGTAAAAGAGAAAATTATTGAATTGCAGGGAGATATTTCAAGCATAGAACAAATTCCGCCGCACATTAGAGAAATCTATAAAACTTCTTTTTCTGTTTCGCCATACGCATTTATAGAAGTAGTCGCTCGCGCCCAAAAATGGGTTGACCAAGCATTAAGCCGAAATATGTACTTAGATGACCGCGACATTGAAAAAACCATGGACATATACTATACCGCTTGGAGAAAGGGATTAAAATCTACGTACTACTTACACATGAAGCCACGTCACACAGCCGAACAAAGCACCGTAGCGGTTAATAAATCAGAAAAATTAGGAAAAACTGGATTTGCTTCGGTGTTTAAAAGAGTAGAACAGGTAGAAGTGATTCAAGAAACTATTTTGGAAAAAGTTGAGGAAAAAATTACCATAGAAGAGCAGATTACTGAAAAATTACCGGAGGTTACTGATATAAAAGAAAAATCCGCCTCTACTGAAAGCTTCGGTAAGACAAAGCCTATCATTTCGCAACAAATTTTTAGCAACGTTCAAACCCAAATTCCACTAAATAATGACACGACAAGCGGCAAACGACAAGAAATAATTGACGTAGTAAGCGATAAACAATTAGAAACAAGTGACAAGCAACAAGAAACAAGTTTGAAAAGCCACTATCAAGAAAAAGTAATTGATGGTAAAGTGTACAAAATCCATATGCCTTCCGACCCACAGGAGAACTTCACGTGCGACGGATGTCAATAGCCAATTTTGTAAACAAAATTGGAATTCTGAATTAAGAATTTTGAATTTCGAATAAAAAATATAATTTATTATTTAGAACCTAGAATAAAATTTAAAAATATGGCTAAATACGAAAATTTAGATATTCCTGAAGATAATCCAAAGGAACCCCCAGAACAAAAAAAGATGTCAGAAAGACTACAAGAAATGACTGAAAACGTAGAATAGAAGAACTGAAAAAGAAAGAGATAAAAGACGCAGAAGATTTTTACGAACTTTTTATAATACTAAGAAGAAAAGGAAAAATTCAGGGTAGTCGCGAAGAATTTGATGCAAATAAATTAGTGGATCAAATTAAAAATTTTTTAAATAAAGTTTATAATGGCAAAATGTCAAAATCTGATAAAGAATTTTATTTAAATGGGATTACGAGAGGAGAAGGATTAAGAGAAAAAGTTAAAGAATTATTTAAAAAATTTGAAAAAAAATAAAATAAACAAATTATAAAGTATAATTTTAGGAAAAGCATCGCCAGAAATGTTTGACTTTCATAATAAAAAACATTAGATTTAACTCATGACAAGAGAATTTACGGCAATATATAAAAAAAGTGGAAAGTGGTATTTAGGCTGGGTTGAAGAAATTCCCGGAGTAAACACCCAAGGCAAAACTCTTAAAGAAGCAAAAGAAAATTTAAAAGAGGCGCTTTTGTTGATCCTGGAAACCAATAAATTAATTAATAAGAAAGAATTTTCAAAAGGAAAGTTTATAAAAGAGTCGGTTTCTGTTAATACCTAATGAATCGCAAGGATTTAATCAGACATCTTAATAGTGAGGGGTGTATATTTTTGAGAGAAGGCGCAAAACATAGCGTCTTTTTTAATCCCCTTACCAGAAGATCCTCTACCGTTCCAAGGCACCATGAAATTAACAATCATTTAGCTAAAAAGATTTGCCAAGATTTAGGCATAAAATCAATAAAGAAAAATTAGGTCAATAAAAAATCGTTTCAGAATTAAGAAATTCAAAATTTATTTGAAATTTGAAATTCAAAATTCGAAATTACAAAATCTATGATTTTGGGTAAGGCTTCGCCAGAAGATATGAATCTTCACCCCATGCGCTATCAGTGGGCTTACGACTTGTATAACCAAGCCGTTCGAAACACCTGGTTTCCCCACGAAATCGCGTTAAAAGAAGATTTAGAGGACTGGAGCAAAATGACCGAAGATGAACGCCACGCGGTAAAGTTTACCATGGCTTTTTTTAATCCCGCTGAATTAATTGTAAACCGCTCCATTGCGTTGGGAATTTACCCGTATTTAAAAAGTCCCGAGTGCCATTTATATTTGGCAAAACAAATGTGGGAAGAGGCAAACCATTGCGTTGCTTTTGAGTATGTTTTAGAAACATTTCCTTTTGATAGAGAAAAAATATTTAGCGTACATTTAGAAACACCTTCTATGCAAGCCAAAGAAGCCTATGTAATGAAGTATTTAAAAAGAATGACTGAAGATAAGCTGGATATAGAAACTCCCGAAGGTAAAAAAGATTTTATCAGAAATTTAGTGGCCACTAATATCGTTATGGAAGGAATTTGGTTTTATTCAGGATTTATGGTGGCTTTGTCATTTCGCCAGAGAAATCAATTAAGGAATTTTGGGTCAATGATTGACTGGGTGTTAAGAGATGAATCATTGCACTTAAAATTTGGCATACAACTTATCCAAACTGCGCTTGAAGAAAATAATGAACTATTAACCGAAGAATTTGCCAATGAAATAAAATCCATCGTTGTTGAAGGGGTAAATATTGAAAATGCATACAATAAAGATTTGTTCCCCAATGGAATTTTGGGATTAAACGCTGACTATGTAAATCAATATGTTCAGTATGTTGCCGATAGAAGATTAGCAGAGCTTGGTTTGCCAAAGCAATATGGAGTTACCAATCCTGCAAAGTGGATGTCAACCGCAACTGATGTTCTTGAATTGGTAAATTTCTTTGAACAGCAAAATACAAAATATGAAGTGGACTCAGGACATACGACTAAGAAAATAGAAAATAGTAATTAGAAAATAGAATAATTATGGACGATAACAATTAATAAAAAAGCGCTCAATGGGGCGCTTTTTTATTGCAAAATTTGGTAAATTAATTCATGATAAATATAATAGCCTCAGATCTTTTACAACTAATAAGGAGAGTGCCATGAAACCTTTTATTATTTCTTTTATGTTAATGATTTTCTTTGCTACCATAAGTATTTTTACTGCGTCTTATATGCCCTATTTCTCCCCAAGATGGCTGAGTAGTCTTGTAACACTAACTTCTGGAGGCATTATGGTTGTGTTTGGATGTTTAACATTTTTGTTTTTTGCCCGGATTCTTTATAAAAAAGACGGTAATTAGTTGGCTTCACTCTTCAGAAAGGAGGCGAGACATGATTGGCATCTGTGAAGCATGTCAAAAGAAGAGGCGTGTTTGGCAAAGCACCCGGTTTGGAATACTCATCTGTGCCAGCTGTAATAGAGATGTATGTATTTTATGCGGGAATCCCGGACAAGTGGCAATTCGCCTAAAAAACGAAAAGGCAATTTGCAATAATTGTTTCCAACGAGAAAGATATAAGAACATTGAAAACCATGAAATTTGCTCAAAATGCGGCAAAACTAAAGCTGTTAATACTCGCAACGAGGACGATAAAGCAATATGCTTAAATTGTAACCGACTGAAGGAGGTTTGTATAAAATGCCATAAAGAAAAAATAATCAAGGTAAAAAAAAGAATGCTCTGCGGAGGTTGCGATGAAAAACGACGCCGAAACAAAGCTACTCTTCGCAAAACAAGCCTCGCTAGGACATAAGCGAAGCTTTTTGATTGTTTAAATAATAATGGTTTGTTAATATACACTTATATTATTTAAAAACAAATGGTGATTATAAAGTTTTTCTCGTGTAAACTCCAAAGCTTTGGAAATTACACGAGAAACTATAATAAAATATAAAATATGAAACTACCCATCACAGATCAATTTTTATGGGATTTATACACCATACTAGATAAAACCGGTGACATATTAAAATTTATCACTCAAAGACCAACGATGTATAATTACTTACCAGGACCGAAAAATCCTATTTTTAACAAATATAGAAAAGATAAAAATAAAAGAAAATTTGGTGATCTTATATATTATTTAAAAACGAATGACTATATAAAAGTCAAAAAATTAAAAAATAAAAAAGCTATTATTATAACAAAAGAAGGGTTAAGCAAAGTATTAAAAGCAAGTTTTAAAATAGGGGGCAAGATAAAAAGAAAAGATGGCAAGTGGGTCATGCTAATTTTCGA
>MHOR01000013.1:6181-30389 GCA_001821915.1 Candidatus Staskawiczbacteria bacterium RIFCSPHIGHO2_02_FULL_34_10
AACAACATAAAAAAGCAAGGGGATTGCTAAGAAGCATTTTACATAATTTAAATTATAAAATGTTTCAACAGAGCGTTTGGGTAACTCCATATGATGTTTCAGATAAAACAGAAAGATTATTGCAATTATATTCACTTGATCAATATGTAAAAATATTTTTAATAGAAGAGCTATAATAAACGTACATAGCAAATAAAAAACATTGATCAAATAATAATTAGTATTTGGTAAATATAAGATATTGACTAAATAGCGATTAATACTTACCTCGTGTAATTTTCAAAGCTTTGAAAATTACACGAGGATGTAAATAAGATGCAAAAAAGAAAATATTTTTATATTTAAAATGTTAATATAAATTCATGTTAGATTTATCAACTAAAATTGAAGAAGTTGCGCGCATAGGCACGGCTTACCAGAAAAAGTTAAAAAAGTTTGGGATTAAAACAGTCCAAGATTTGCTTTTTTATTTTCCCAGCCGATATGATGACTTTTCAGATATTATTCCTATTAAAAAGGTAAAAGTTGGATATACGGTTTGCGTACAAGGAAAAATACTCCAAATAGAAAGCACAAGAACCTTTAAAAAATTTATGAACATTACCGAAATTATTGTTGAAGATGAAACGGGCGCTATTAAAGCTTTATGGTTTAACCAGCCGTATTTGGCAAAAACACTAAAAGAAGATGACTTTATATGCTTAGCAGGAAAAGTAAGCCTGGGGAAAGATGGCATGTATTTAAATAACCCCGCCTATGAAAGAATTAGTGAGGCGGTAGAAAACCAAAATTTAACCCACACAGGAAGAATAGTTCCAGTATATGCTGAAACGCGAGGTTTAACTTCGCGCTGGCTAAGATTTATCATAAAACCACTTTTGGTAAATTTTTATCATAAAATACCAGAAATTCTCCCAGAAGAAATACTAAAAAAGTATAAATTTTTACCCATAAAAAAAGCGATTTGGCAGGCGCACTTTCCAGATTCTTTTGATTATGCAGATGCGGCAAAATCTAGATTTTCTTTTGAAGAACTCTTTTTGCTGCAATTATCGGTATTAAAAGAAAAGGCAAAACTAATACAAAATAAAGCTCCCGCCTGCCTTATGAATACCGCCTTAATGAAAGAATTTACTAAATCCTTGTCATTTGAATTAACCGATTCGCAAAAACAATGTAGTTGGCAAATACTAAAAGACTTAGAAAAAATAACCCCTATGTCGCGTCTTTTAGAAGGAGATGTTGGTTCTGGAAAAACTGTCGTAGCAACCATGGCCGCACTCAACACCGCAAAGTGCGGTTATCAAGTCGCTTTTATGGCGCCAACAGAAATTTTAGCCAACCAGCATTTTAAAGAAGTTACAAGACTTCTTGAAAGTTTTAATGTAAGAATAGGTTTTTTAACGGCTAAAGAAGGTCGCATCTTTAAGGATAAAGAAACATACAAAACCTCAAAACAAAGTCTATTAGAAGACCTTAAAAATGGACAAATTGATATTTTAATTGGGACTCACTCCTTAATACAAAAAGGAGTTGATTTTAAAAATCTAGCTTTGGTAATTGTTGATGAACAGCATCGTTTTGGCGTAGAGCAAAGAAAAAATCTTACCCATAATAATGCCCTATTCGCCCATTTACTTTCTATGACCGCAACTCCTATTCCAAGAACTCTAGCCTTAACTATTTATGGAGATTTAGATTTATCACTCATAAAAGAAATGCCAAAAAATAGAAAAAAGGTAAAAACCTTAATTGTTGAGCCAAAAGACCGATCATCAGCTTATGAATTTATAAGAAAAGAAGCTCAAGAAGGAAAAGGTATTTTTGTAATATGCCCGAAGATTGAAGCAAGAGACAAGAAACAAGGGACAAAAGACAAAGAGGGGATGTATGGATCTTTTGTGCCAAAAAATTATAATCTAGGCTCTCTAGTCTTACAAGATGTTAAGGCAGTTAAAGAAGAATATGAAAAACTTTCTAATGAGGTTTTTCCGGACTTAAGAATAACTATGCTTCATGGAAAAATGAAGTCTAGTGAAAAAGAAAAAATAATGCAAGATTTTAAAAAGGGTGAAGTTGATATTTTAGTTTCTACTTCTGTAGTTGAAGTTGGGGTTGATATACCGCGAGCAACCGTAATGATGATTGAAGGAGCTGAAAGATTTGGATTAGCTCAATTGCACCAATTTCGCGGTAGAGTCGGCAGGTCAGACGCGCAATCATACTGTTTTTTATTTACTACATCACCAGACCATCTTAATAGAAAAAGACTAAAAGCATTAGTTGCTTCAAATAGCGGTTTTGAGTTAGCCCAAAAAGATTTAGAAATTAGGGGACCTGGCCAAGTTTATGGAACGCAACAATGGGGACTTCCAGATATAGCTATGCAAGGCCTTTCAAATATATTTTTAGTTGAAAAAACCAGAGCTGCCGCAAAAGAACTATTAGAAAAAGATCCTGGACTCAAAATGTATCCTTTGCTAAAAGAGCGCCTTAAAAACTTTGAACAAAGAATACACTTTGAATAAATAAAAATTGCGACATTTGACGTCACAATTTTTATTTTACGTAACGTTTCGTATTCTATATTTCTATTTTTCTAACTTCTATTTTCTCACTTTTTCTGTCACCCAAAAACCCATGTATTTTCCTAGCATTAAGTCAATCTGTGCATTTAACGCAGGGAACGAACCAAAAATAATTAAAATTGCGGGCACAAATACCCATTGTAAAAAAATTAATATTCTTTTAAATCGACTGACTCCAACCGGAAGACGGGGCAGAAGCATTGTGCTTATTACTGCAGAAACTAAAATGCCAGCTAAAGAAATTGTCATTATCTTACCAGTTAAAATCGGTAAATTAAAAGACAGCACCGTAAAATTGAATTTATTGCCACCTAAAAGTAATGGCAACCAACCTAAAGCAAAAAGCAAAAGAGCCGCTGTGGCCCACGACCAATAGCCATCAATTAATGTGTATAAATGAGAAACTTTTTTCCAAAAAGGTATTTTTTTATTATTCAAAAAACCAAAAAATACATACGGTATCTCAATACACCCCCATGCCCATCGTTTTTGTTGCTTATATTGATTTATAACTGTTTTTAAAATACTTGGAGCATCAACTGCATCCATAGAAACTAAATAATAAATAGGCACCACTCTATAGTCTCCGTTATAGTAAAGGTATGCCCGCCAAAAAATTCTGCTATCATCACATACAACATTTGAAGGATATCCAACTTCAAAAAATACTTTTGCTGGGATAGCGTGAGAAGAATATGTAGTAAGTTTTTCTGATCTTTCTTGTTGAATCATCTGCCAAAAAGTATTTGAAGTGGAAACAACCCTAGAAAAAAAAGAAGAAGTCCAGATATTATTATTATATACAGGAATAGGTTGATAACTTGCTCTCATTGGATTTTTTTCTGTTAAATAATACCAAGTTAAACAAGCAAAATATTGTGGGTATACCTTTGTATCAATATCAAAAGTGGATACTAAAATATTTTCATGAGGAATACCTAAAACATCAACCACTTTTTCTTTTACTATTCTTCCCGCATAAGCAACATTAGACCCCTTGCCAGCTATTTCACCTTCAATATTATCTGGATGAACAACAGTTAAAAATTTAAAAAATTTACTACTATACTGTTGTTCTATTTTTTTTGCCAATTCCTTAAATTTATCTCCTGCTCTTTCTTCTATAGCTAAAACAATAATTAATTTTTCCTTTGGATAATCTGAATATAAAATAGATTCTAAGCTTTCTTTTATAATATTGTAGCCTTCTTTATAGTGAGGTAAAATTACTAAGTGATAAACTTCTTTCCAATCAAACCTAAAAGAGCTAAAAGATGAAAAGTCTTTTAGTTTTTTTAACTTTTTTAACCAATCTGTTTTCATATGACGCTTAACCTTAAAATATCCTATTATCTGATGTAAAGAAAAGTAAAAAATCCTGAATAAATAGTAAAAACAAAAACAGATTATAAAAATCGCTACCCATGAAGGCAATGCCCATGAAAAAATAAGAACTCCTATAAGAGTCCCAATACTCATAACACCTGGAATCATTTCAAGCAAGCGATATAAAATTCTTTCTTTACTATTTTTAATATCACTAGCTTTTGAAATTTCTAAATAATCCTTTTTTTCCATATTATCTATTAAAATAATTTCAGCTACGTTTAAATTTTTATAAAATAAAAATTTATTACATGGGCGGTCCCACCGGGATTTGAACCCGGGTTACAAGAGTGAAAATCTTGTGTCCTAGACCAGACTAGACGATGGGACCAATAAT
Source organism: Candidatus Staskawiczbacteria bacterium RIFCSPHIGHO2_02_FULL_34_10 (assembly GCA_001821915.1). GTDB lineage: Bacteria > Patescibacteriota > Minisyncoccia > Minisyncoccales > Staskawiczbacteraceae > VGLO01. The sequence goes on from MHOR01000013.1 coordinate 10,493, forward strand.
ATTGATATTATGCTTCAAAAATTGAAAAAAATCAAGATTTCTTGTAAGATTACGATATGAAAATACTTGCGATAGAAACATCTTGCGATGATACTGGAATAGCAATAATAGAGATAAGCGATAAGAAACAAGAGACAAATTTTAAGGTTTTATCAAATATTGTTTCATCTCAAACAATCCACCAGCAATATGGTGGAGTTTTTCCCATGATGGCAAAACGTGAGCACCAAGCTAATTTAGTGCCTGTTTTAAAAGAAGCTTTGCAAAAAGCAAAGCTTCTGAAAATACAAAAAGGAACAAGTTCGGCTCCAGCCACAAAAATCAAAAATCAAAATGACAATGCAAAATTAAAAATTTTAGAAAAAATACTTAAAAAAGAAAGTGATCTTTATAAAAATCTAACTAAATTTTTGGAAAAATATAAAAAACCCTTCGACCACGATCAGGGTAAGCCAGTTATTGATGCTATTGCAGTCACTCATGGACCGGGATTAGAACCATGCTTATGGGTGGGAGTAAACTTTGCAAAAGCACTTTCCTATTTTTGGAAAATTCCAGTTATTCCTGTAAATCATATAGAAGCGCATATACTTGTTAATTGGTTAAAACCAATTAACGAAAATTCTAAACCCAAAATCAAAAACCCTAAACAAATCCAAAATCCAAAATCCAAAATCCAAAACTTATTTCCTGCCGTTTCTTTGGTGGTAAGTGGCGGTCACACTCAATTAATTTTGATGAAAAAAATTGGAAAGTATAAAATAATTGGAGAAACAAGAGATGATGCTGCCGGCGAATGTTTTGATAAAGCCGCCAAAATTTTAGGACTTGGTTATCCTGGTGGTCCCATTATTTCTGAAATTGCATTTAAGGCTAATAATCCTCCACAGCCCATAAAATTACCTAGGCCAATGATTAATTCTAAAGATTATGACTTTAGTTTTTCGGGACTAAAAACTGCAATTTTATACGCAGCTAAAGATAATGTATTGACCGAAAAATATATAGAAGAAATGTGCACAGAAATTCAACAAGCTATTTTAGATGTTTTAATTAAAAAAACCATAAAAGCCGCAAAAGATTTTAAAGTAAAAACAATAATCTTGGGAGGTGGAGTTTCTGCGAATCAGGAATTAAGAAAACAGTTCGCTAGTAAATTGCAAATAGTAAATAGCCAAATAAATCTTTTAATTCCGCCAAAAGAGTTATCAACCGATAACGCGCTAATGATAGCAATCGCTGGGTACTTTCATAAAAACAAAAAAGCCTCCTGGAAAAACCTAGAGGCCAACGCGAATTTGAGAGTTGGGAAATAAAGCTGTGCCTCTATAAACACTACAGTACGTATAGAAACACGATTTGTAAATAAGTAATGAAAAAGCCTCGCGATTTCTCCCGAGGCTTAGTTTTGATTTGTTGAAATCAAAACTTTATTTTTTTGCCAAAGAGCGAGGCGTAATAATTTCCAAATTCCTACCTGAATTAGGAAAAGGAATCGAGTTTTTTGATGGCGGTTCAACAGAGGCACTACCTAAACTATTTCTTTCCATAGAAAGTAGAGATTGGTAATGAAGAAACCACCTCTGAAACAAAGCTATTCGCTCATTGTTTCTTTGAGAATAACCAACAGTTCCACTGTTGATACGCCGGTCGTTTTTGTCCTCTCTCACTAAACGAACGGTGATATTAGAGAGCTTCTTGTTAAACTCAACCCGCATCAGTTCAGAGTTCATATGACCCTTCTCCATTGAAGATTCTTCCTTCTTTGGAGTCACTCCTGGGAAACCTTTCTTATCTTTGTCTTTGGAAACCTCCTTTGGAGTCACTCCTGGGAAACCTTTCTTATCTTTGTCTTTGGAAACCTCCTTTTTTTCTTTCATGGTTTTTAGATTTTTTTCAAGCTCCTCAAACTTCTTCTCGAATTCCTTCCGGACTTTTTCCAAAATATTCTTCTCTGCTTTTTCCAAAGCGTCTTTCTGTTGTTTGACGCCTTCTTGCTCTTTTTTAAGGACTTCTTGTTGCTTTTTCAGAGGCTCTTGAGCCTTATCGATGATTTTATCAATCATCTTTTCCAGAGCCTTCTGCTGTTTTTCAGCATCCTCTTGTTGCTTTTTCTTTTCATCCTTAATTTTGTCAAGTATCCTCTGTCCAAACTTCTCCAAATCCTCTTTCTGCTGTTTTGCTGCTTCTTCCTTTTTCTTTTCGACCGCCACCAACGCCTCATCAATCTTCACATCAACGCTCTTTGTGCAACCGGCATTGAAAAAAACCGCGCACACCATGAAAAACACCGTAAACTTGTTCATCAAAAGCTCCTTGTGAGCAAGTATGTTATTTGCTATTTCAGAAAACCTGAAATCAACAAACAACACTTACTTGTAGCCATTAAAATATTTAAATATTTACAATACTCTAATGGCTACAAGTAATAATTTAAAATGTAAAAGAACTAAAAAATTTCACTATGTTTTAATTGTATCATATACAAGAAACCTTGTCAATAGTGACCCTAATTAAGAACTTTGATAAGATTGCTATATGGAAACCTCAAAACCCTACGACCCAAAACAAGTTGAAGATAACATTTACAAGCTATGGGAAAACAGCGGTTTTTTTAATCCCGATAATTTACCTGCCCGCAATGCTTCGCATAGCGATGCAGGCGGGGCCAAAACTCATAAAAAGCCTTTCACAATAATAATGCCTCCCACAAATGCCAATGGAAATTTACATGCCGGACATGCGCTGGTTTTGACCATAGAAGACATTATGACCCGCTACAAAAGAATGCAAGGATTTAAAGCATTGTGGTTACCAGGATTAGACCACGCTGGTTTTGAGACCCAAGTGGTGTATGAAAAAAAGTTGGAAAAAGAAGGTCGGAGCCGTTTTAAAATGGCGCTAGAAGAACTGTATAATGAAATTTTGCAATTTACCTTAGAAAATAAAAAAAATATTGAGGGACAAATAAGAAAAATTGGGGCTTCGTGCGATTGGAGTCGCGAAAAGTTTACTTTAGATAAAAATATTGTAGAAATTGTTTATGGAACTTTTGAAAAGTTATTTAAAGATGGTTTGATTTATAGGGGTAAAAAAATAATTAATTGGTGCGTAAAACATCAAACTTCACTTTCAGATTTAGAAACCGAAAATACTGAAAAAATAGATAAACTTTACTATTTAAAATATGGTCCTTTTATAATAGTGACTGCTAGGCCCGAGACAAAATTTGGTGACAAATATGTTGTGATGCATCCAAAAGACCAAAGGTACACGCAATACAAACAAGGCGATAAATTCACCCTAGAATGGATAAATGGCTCCACAGAGGCAACTATTATCAAAGACGAGGCCATGGATATGGATTTTGGCACCGGAGTTATGACAATAACACCATGGCATGATGCCGTGGACTTTGACATAGCAGAAAAACATCATTTAGACAGGGAACAAATTATTGATTTTCAAGGAAAACTATTGCCAATTGCTGGTGAATTTTATGGAATGAAAATTAGCCAAGCACGGGAAAAAATAATAGAAAAATTACAATCGAAAAACTTAGTGGAAAAAATTGAAGAAAATTATAATCACATAGTAAAAACTTGTTACAAATGTGGCACATTAATTGAACCTCAAATTAAAGACCAGTGGTTTTTAAAAATGGCTCCGTTAGCAAAACCAGTTATAAAAGCTATTACCGCAGGAAAAATTAAATTTATACCAGAATACTACAAAAAAATATCTTTACATTGGTTAAAAAATATTATTGATTGGCCACTAAGTCGACAAATTGTCTGGGGTATTCCTATCCCAGCAAAAAGATGCGAAACCTGTAAAACAGATATTATTGATATCAAAAATATTATAAAAATGTGCGAAAAATGCAAAGGGTTTTTGAGAAAAGAAACTGATACGTTTGACACCTGGTTTTCTTCCGGACAATGGCCATTCGCTTCGCTTAAAGCAAATTCAGATACAGATTTCAAAACATTTTATCCTACTGATGTTATGGAAACCGCCGGTGAAATCATATTCTTTTGGGTAGCTAGAATGATGATGTTAGGTTTATATATGACAAAAAAACTTCCATTTAAAAATGTTTACTTACATGGATTGGTATTAGATGCAAAGGGGCAAAAAATGTCAAAAAGCAAAGGTAATGTAATAAATCCACTAGAATTGATTGATAAATATGGCACTGATGCTCTACGAATTACGCTGATAATAGGAAATACACCCGGAACTTCTTTGTTTTTAGACGAAAATAGAATTAAAGGTTATAAGAATTTTGCTAATAAAATTTGGAATTCCAGTTACTTTGTATTGGCAAATACAAAAGATTATAATCCAAAATCAAAAATAGTGTTAAATATAAAACAAAAAAAGCACCTCAAAGATTTACAAAAACTTGTCAAAGAAACTACAAAATTAATGGATGATTTTAAATTTTACATTGTTGCAGAAAAAATTTACCATTATTTTTGGCATAATTTTTGCGATAAAATTATTGAAGAAAGCAAATCTGCATTATCAGAAGTGACAAGTGACAAGCGACAAGCGACAAGGCGAGCAACTCAATATATGCTCTTGGAAATACTTTCCACATCTTTAAAATTATTACACCCATTTATGCCTTTTATCACCGAAGAAATTTACCAAAAAATGCCCTCTAAAAATAAAAAAGAGTGTTTGATGATTGAAGAGTGGCCCAATTTTAGAAAATAGAATTTTATCGTTCGTATTTTAGATTCTAGATTCTATTTTCTAGATTCTAGATTCTCACTTATGCAATACTACCACATAATTTTATATATAATATTTGGAACATTGCCCAGTTTGATTTTACTTTTTTATTACTTAAAAAAAGATTTGCATCCAGAACCTAAAAAAATGATTTTGAAGGTTTTTTTATATGGAGCTTTGGTTACAATACCTGTATTTATTATTCAAATAAATTTATATGAATTATTAAGGGTTTTACAATCTTTCACTTTTTTCAGTGACTTTCCAATCATAATCAGCATACTAAAATGGTTTGTGGTAATAGCTTTAATTGAAGAAGTACTAAAGTATTTTGTGATAAAATTTGTAGTATTAAAAAATAAAGAGCTAGACGAACCATTAGATATTATGCTTTATATGGTAGTAGCGGCTCTAGGATTTACAGCAGTAGAAAATATTCTCTACTTATTTTCATCCCCATATAACTTTTCACTTGAGACAACCATCACTTCCATATTTTTTATAAGCGCTTTTCGTTCAATAGCAACATTTTTTCATACATTGTGTTCGGCCTTATTGGGATACTTTTTAGCACTATCTATTCTTAAAAGAAAAAGAGGTTTTTTACTAATTGCCATTGGTATATTATTAGCCACCCTATTGCATGGACTCTACGATTTTTCTATAATGGAGTTATACAGTCCTTTAGGTTATATAATTCCTATTATTATAGTTGTGGGATTATCTATATTTATGATATACGACTTTAATGAAATTAAAAAAATAAAAAGCATCTGCAAATTATAAAAACGAGAAAGTAGAAAATAGAATGTAATCTTTTCGTATTCTAGATTCTACTTTCTATTTTCTAGATTCTAGAATTATGGTAAGAAAAACAAAATTAAAAACAGAGGCAAATGCCGAAGAAAAAACTGAAGTAAAAGAAAATATTACAGTTGAAAAAAATATAGAAAATATATTTGATTCTCCTGGCGAACTTGTTGTTGATGTATTTGAAACAAACTCGGACTTTGTGGTGTTAACAGCTATAGCTGGGGTACAAATAAAAGATATAGATATATCTGTAGAAAAAGATATGATGGTTATAAAAGGGCACAGGCCAGATCCGCACAATGACCCCGAAAAAAAGTATTTTTACCAAGAATGTTACTGGGGGCCTTTTTCAAGAAAAATTGTTTTGCCAGAAAATATAAATACAGAAGCCGCTTCAGCTCAAATGGATAAAGGCATGCTTGTAATAAAAATACCGAAGGTTATTGAAAAAAAGGGGAAAAAGCCTGAAGTAACAAGCTCTTAATTAATTCAGATAAATAGAAGTACCCCTGCGGTAAAGCCGCGGGGTTTTTGTAACAGTAAAATACCGCATCACGATTGCGAACGTTACAGTAGGTTCGCAACCGTGATGGACTTATGTTTTCTCCTCGTGACAGAGCCGTGGGGTATTCTGCCGAGAAAATAAATTTGGGCTTGAGTCTTCGCCCAAATTTTGGGTGAAGACTTGACAGTATATTTAAAAAGATATAGTGTTAGTTGTAGTACTTTGATTATGATATAGTTTTATTTTATCTCTGCCTTGGGGGTGGAGTTAAAGTAAAACACGAAGGGAGGGCGCGATGGTACGATTCCTTTTGGTGTGCACATTTTTCTGTGCTCTTGGGGTGCTAGTTTTAAATCAGTCCAAAGCACAAGAAAAGAAAACGACACCCAAAGATGAACTGGAAAGTTTTCTCAAAGAAACGGTGCTTAATTCTCTTAAGCTAAAGATTGAGTTGTTGAGCCTTAAAAAAACCGACCTTGATCTTGATATCAGCCTTTTGGAGCCCGCCAAGATTTTTCTGGATCTTCTTGGCAAACAGTCGATTAAAGGTGGTCAAAAAAGCAGAGATGATTTTTATAAAGTATCCCAAAGGATACATGCCTTTTCAAGGTTGGTCAGCAAGCCTGAATATAGCAAAGAAATAGTGCCTTTGATACTATCTCGCATTAATGGCTACCCATTACCAACGGGAGCTAATAAGGTCCCACAAAGAATCATTGAAGCAAGCAATAATGGCAAAATTGGCCTCATGGTTAAGGAAGCCAAGAAGATTTTAGATGAAGAAAAGGTTTTGTTGGAAAAAAAGGGTGTCGCACTCGTGGCACAAATTGAATTCCTTCAAAAGGAAGTTGAAAAAATTATGGCACCTAAAAAAGCGCCTCCTAAAAAGTAAGAGAGCCCATTCATTCATATGGCCCAGCAACACTTCAAGTTGCCGGGCTTTTTATTTATAGCTTAGCTGAACTAAAGAGAAGAATACAGGTAGAGGGGTACCCCCTACAATTTATTCCAACAGCTCCCTTGCCCCATCACCAATTTGTCACAGACTTACTTGCGCAGTGCGTACACTAAATAGGTGTATCCTTTATTACTTTGAATTACGAAATGCGCCAGGAAAGGCTGATTTCAGGTCTTTTACCTAAATTTCAACGAAAATGCGCAATAATTTCACAATGTAGCAAGCTACATTTTGAAATTCTATCACATTTTCGTTTGGGGAAATTTAGGCAAAATACTCTGAAAGCATTTCGTAATTCAAAGTTATTAGGTCTGGACGCGAAAGCAATAAGGGGAATTAGAGGTTCTCGATCTCTTCGAGAATCAATAGTAAAAGCAACGCCACACTTTTTGTGTGGCGTTGCTTTTCTAGTGCTCCCGAGAGGACTCGAACCTCTACCTCTTGCGAGACATGTTCCTAAGACATGCGCGTATACCAATTCCGCCACGGGAGCATAATAACTTAATATATTTTAAAACCTAGTATTACCAACAATCCGCATTCCTTATACAAGAAAATGCGGTATATTTAATTAAAAATGTTTTTTAATTTCTTAAACTCCAAGAATATTTCTTATAATTCCTTCTGCAGAAAAACCAACAATCGCAACAATTATGCCAATTACGGCCCATAAAACAGCTCCCCGTGCCAGTATAATTTTTGAGGGATCTCCACGGGCGGTTAAAAACAGAACGCCCGCCCAAATAAACATTATAACCGAAAGGGCAAAAAACAAAGGCCAAACTATCATATTTAACACATTATTTATAATTGTAGGTATAGAATTCATAATAATTACCTTGAATTACGAAATGCCCAATGAAAAGACAAGTTTCAGGTCTTTTTTCCAAATGTGGACTACAAATTCGCAATAATTATTTTATGTAGCTTTGCTACACAAAATAATTCTATCAAATTTTCGTTTCCACATTTGGAAAAAATACCAAGAAAGCATTTCATAATTCAAGGTTAAACACCGAGCGCTGTCTTAATTATAAATGGAATTGAGACTGATATTAGGGCCACAATTACCCCAATTGCTCCCCATGTGACCGAATCTCTAGCTAATGTTATTTTTGCGGGGTCTCCTTTAGACGATAAAAATAAAAAACCAGCAAAGATAAACATTATAACAGCAAATCCGGCAAACAATGGCCATAAAAGCTTACTAAATGCTCTATCAATAATATTTACAATACTAAGACCCCCTCCCGGAGTACCAGAAATATTTATAGCAAAAACAACAAAAGGCAGTGCCAATAAAATGACAAAAACAGATGATGTAACTAATTTTTTATGCATTAACTTCGTTAATTAAAAACTCTACTAAATAACTGCTTACCAATACATCTTACTATAAGCCAAGAGCAACCTTGATAATGAATGGAATTGAGAATGATATTAAGGCCACGACAACTCCAACTGATCCGTAGATGACAGCATCTTTTGCTTTAGATACTTTACCTGGCTCTCCTTGGGCTGTTATAAATAGGAAAGCGGCAACAATAAACATAATAACAGAAAATCCGGCAAACACAGGCCATATAAGACTAATTATATTTGATATAACTACTGGAAGATCACCGGAGTATGTAGTTGGTTCAGGTACCAAAGTAGCAGCTAGAATAAGAGCAGGAAGAGCTAATAGTAAAGATGCCGTAACTGATGTGATTAATTTTTTGTTCATTTTTTATATTTTAAAATTACTTTTTATTAAACTACCTGCTCCGTTAAAAGCCTTATTAATAAAACTTATAGACCTACTGATTAAAAATTTTCCTATTACAATCGCAAAATTTCATCACGGAAACCTTTAATCAATAGGTCTAATGGACTTTTAACGGAGAGGCTGTTTTAAAAATTAAATACTTACTATAAACCAGACAGAACCCTGATAATATTTGGCATGGAAAATGATATTATAGCTGCGATAAGTCCTACTACTCCCCATATTACTGCTTGTCTTGCTGCTGCTACTTTAGTTGGATCTCCCTGAGAAGTTACAAACATAAATGCGGCAATAAGAAATATTACTGCTGTAGCTGCTGCAAGAATAGGCCATATAATATTAAACGCTCCTTGCACAACTTGCTCAAAGGTGTATCCGCTACCAGGTGGTGGTGGAGTAACATATGCCAAAGTAAGAATAGGTAATACTAATAAAATAGATATAGATGAAACAATTAATTTTTTATTCATTTTATTTGGGTGTTGGGTTTTAAGTTTTGGGTGTTGGTTCGCCGTTTTACGACTACCTAACACCTAATATCTAACACCTAACACCTATCATTAAATCGACCTTTTAGTTATTAGACCTACTGATTAAATGTTTCCATGATGAAATTTTCAGATTTTAGGGCGGGGGTTTGGAAAAACTTTGAGACATATCCTATGAATACGTTGAGAAGTTTTTACAAAACCCTGACCAAAATGTGGAAATTGCAATAGGAAGACCTTTAATCAGTAGGTCTATCAATCTTCTTTAAAATTTATTAGGGAATATTTAGAAGACCTCTAGGAAACTCCTATAATTGTTTTTATTACTGTAATTAACCCTCCTCCTGCCAAGGCAATAGCTGACCCAATTACGGCATATATTGCGATTTTTTTGGCTCGTCCAATTTTCTCGGGATTACCAGCAGAAGTTACAAAAAATATTCCAGCTATTACAAACATCAAAACCGCTAACGATGCAATTATTCCATTTATAAATGTAGTAATTATTACTATAAGAGCTGTAAAACTATTAACACTACCTAGTGGGTTTATTAAACTGATTGTACCAGCTAAAGCAAAACTTGTCAATCCCAATAAGCTGCCCGATGCAATTAATGCAACTAAAAGGATAAATTTCTTTTTCATATTTAAAAATTCAAAGCGCAAAGTGAAAAACTCAAAGCCACAACTTAAAACTTAAAATACTTTAAACTTTGCGCTGTGGTTTTTAACTTTTCGCAGAATGACTCTATAAATTATCTTTTAGGTAAATTAAGTACGTTTTCAATATATTCAACACGCATCGGTAATTTCTCTGAATTATAATCCCCGATAAAATCATCCAGCTTCTTTCCAACTCCTTTAATTTCTTCTTTCAAGACCTTTTCAGCTTTACCTAACTTGCCCCCGAATTCATCTAACTTGCCCCCGAATTCATAAAATCTCTTATCCATATATTCTTGATTACTCTGGAAACTACGGTTTATCATTTTTGCTAATTCAGGAATAGTAGTTATTTTTTTATTTTCTTTTTGCTTATCCATATTTTTTTCTTTTAAGATTGCTTTATAAAAAGTAGCGCGTAGTGATAATCTCCCACAGCAAACTCTTTTTTCAATATAAAATCAAGTGTATTTGCTATTTTTTTTACTTCGTCCGGGCTTACTAAATCTTCTCTTGGACTAAATGGACTTTCTTTTAACCAGTCAATTATTAAAAGCTGACCGCCAACTTTTAAAATCCTTTTAGCTTCCTCAATTATAGCATGTTTATTTTCTGATTGGAACAATACGTTGGGGATTAAAATTATATCTAAAGACTTTTCTTGTAAAGTAGATCCTTTAAGCGCTTCTAAATCACAAAGAATTGTAAAAATATTATTAAGCTTTGCGTGCGCTGCTTTGCCCTTTAAAGCAGATAATTTTTCTTCTTGAATATCTAGCGCATAGACCCTTCCTTTGGGCAATTTCTTTGCAAGTGAAATAGCAAAAACCGCAGAACCGCAACCAAATTCACCGGCTGCCATTTCTTCTTTTATGTCAAGGCTATTTAAAACTTCATTTACATTTAAAAAATCAGGCATAATATTTTATTATATAATTTAAAATGCAAATATGAAACAAGTTCGTCTTGCGACACAAAGCGCAAAATGACAATGTAAAGTTTAAAATTCATCAAAAACTTTTTCTGACAAGTTTTTGATACCTAAATTTTGATTTTTGATATTTGATTTTTGATTTATTCCTTTAAACAAGCTCCCGAGGCCACTTTATCTCCTTCTTCAAGCCTCATTATCCTTACTCCTTGAGTTGCCCTGCCAAGCAAAGATATAGACTTTGTAGCCGTTCTAATAACTTGTCCCTTTTGCGATATGACAATTAAATCTTCGTCATCTGCCAAATCATCTAAAATATAAGAAATAATTATATTCCCTGTTTTACTTGTAATTTTTGCCGCTTTCATTCCACTGCCTCCCCTGCCTTGAATTTTATATTGTAAAATATCTGTTCTTTTCCCATAACCATTTTCCATAACCACTAATAAATATTGCTTCGTTTTTTCGTTTTTTTCATTTTGCATTTTGATATTTACATTTTGATTTTGTATAACGTCCATTCCAATAATCTCATCCCCCTTTTTTAATTTAATTCCCTTAACTCCAGCCGCAGACCTGCCCATGGGTCTAGCCTCTTTTTCTTTAAACCTGATAGCATTTCCATTTTTTGTTGTTAAAATAATATCATCTTCACCGGTTGTTTTAACCACTTTTTTTACTAAGTCTCCCTTTTCTAATTTTATAGCTATAATCCCGCTTTTTCTTACATTTTCAAATTCGTCTAAGGATGTTTTCTTTATTCTGCCATTTTTTGTAACCATCACTAAATATTTTTCTGCTCTAACTAAAGATGGTTGAGCTTTAGCCATAGGCACCAAAGATAAAACTTTTTCTTCTGGTAAAATATTTAAAAAATTGGTTAAGCCTCTGCCCCTAGCCACTCTAGTACCCTCGGGGATTTCATATACTTGAGTTTGAAAAACCTTTCCTGAATCAGTGAAAAATAATAAATTATCATGAGTTGAAGCAAACAAGAAGTGCTCTACAATATCGTCCTGCATGGTCTTCATCCCCATAATACCTTTGCCTCCCCTTTTTTGGATTTTGTAAGTAGCTGGATTAATTCTCTTTATATACCCGCCAGTAGTTAAAGTAACCATAGTGTCTTCTAGTGGCACCAAATCAACTTCAGTTATTTCCCCTAATTTTTGCTTAACAACCTTAGTTCTTCTTTTATCTCCAAATTTTTCTTTTAATTCTTGTAATTCTTTTTTAATAATACCCTTCAGTTTTTCTGGGCTTTTTAAAATTGCGGTAAGCTCTTTAATTCTTTCTAAAATTTCTTTTAATTCATTTTCTATTTTCTTGCGTTCAAGGCCAGCCAATGTCTGAAGCTTCATTTCCAAAATAGCAACGGCTTGGCGTTCAGTAAGTTTAAACTTTTTAATTAAATTATTTTTTGCGTCTTCACGATCTTCTGATTTTTTTATTACTGCGATTACTGCATCAATATTCTTAAGTGCTATCATTAACCCCTCTAATATATGAGCTCTTTCTTTGGCTTTTTCTAATTCAAACTTGGTCCTCCGAGTTATAACTTCTGTCCTATGGACAATGAAATATTTTAAAACATCTGCGATTGAAAGAATTTCAGGCTGAATTCCGTCTACCAGTGCCAATAAGTTTAAGTGAAAAGTTTTTTGTAAATTGGTGAACTTATATAATCTGTTTAAAACTCTATTTGGCTCATAACCCTTTTTAATATCAATAACAATACTCATCCCTTCCCTATCAGATAAATCTTTAATATCTCGTATTCCTTCAACTTTCTTCTCTGAAACTAAATTAGCCATTTCTTCAACTAATCCTGACTTTAAAACCTGATAGGGTATTTCTGTAATTAAAATTTGCTCTGACCCATCTTTTTTTTCTATAATTTCAGCCTTGCCCCTCATAATAATAGATCCCTTGCCTTGGGAATAGGCTGAAATAATTTCCTTTTGATCGTAAATAATACCGCCAGTTGGAAAGTCCGGCCCTTGTATAAAAGCAAATAAATCCGGTGTTTCAGCTTTTGGATTATCCAGTAAATGAAAAATCACATCTATTAGTTCAGTTAAATTATGAGGTGGTATATTAGTTGCCATTCCGACTGCAATGCCTAGCGATCCATTTAAAAGTAATTGAGGCAAGGGGGAGGGTAGGACAGTGGGCTCTTGGCGTGTCCCATCATAATTATCCATAAAGTTAACCGTGTCCTTATCAATGTCCGCCAACATTACCTCTCCTATTTTTGATAATTTGGCTTCGGTATACCTCATACTGGCAGCCGAATCGCCATCAATCGAGTTGTGGACAAAAATACCACAGGCAAGCGCAAAATTGTGAGTTTCATCTATTGTTAAATCATATACATCTTCGTGTTCATTTAAAAATTCTTTTTTAACCACTTTATGGTTTTGATTTAATTCAAATAATAAAGAATTTTTATTATTTTCAAAATATTTTGCAAAACCAGTCATCCACATGGTGAAATTTTTGCCTCCGAATACCTCTATTCTTGCCTTTTCGTAATTTATTTCATTTAATGCTATATTATTATCTGAAAGATATTTGCAAATCCTTAAAAACTTAACTTTTCCTGTCAAATTAGTTTCCCTTCTTTTATTAGAAGCAATAATTTTTTCGTGAAATAATTGCTTGTACTCTGGTATTTGCCATAATCTTTTCATGGTTACCGAAGCAATTTTACTCATTGCTTTAACTCTTTCTGGGTGATTTGCTAAAAACTCTTTGTTCATTTTACTCAAAAATACTTTCATTTTTTCCCTATATCCAGTTTTTTTCCAATTTTTGATATTTTTTAGGGACATCCTTTGGAAATATTTTTCCCTATTTTCCGATTTTGCCCAAAAATTCTTTCTCCCATTTGCTATTTTTTCTCTATATACTGTGTCTTCTTTGCGCCTCTTTGAAGCAAGTGTATAGTGTAGTTGCCAATGTTCTTTCCAGCCAAGGCGAACAATATTTTCAGGGCTATTATTTAGTTTATTAAAATCAATGTGGTGTCTGATTCTGCCTTTTGATTTTTGATATATATTATTTTCTAAATTAAACTCATCGGCAAGAATATGGGAAAAGTTCCATATGTTTAATTTAGGCTGGAAAACCATATTATAGCCACCTAAATTAATATTACTTTCTCTTTTTGATATTTTAGAATATAAAGGCATTAAAGAATCTCCTGACTCTAAATTTTGAGCTTCTTTATAGCTGCCATCTTTTAACATAAACTTGTGATTCAAAGTACATTTTATTTCTTCTCCATTATCCAAAACCACTTTCATTATTTTGGCATTTTCTATTGTTTTTCTCAGATTTTTTATTTTTACAATTTTTATTTCACCATTCTTATCAACGGTATAGGTAAAATTATTTTTACCTTGCTTTTGCTCTTCTATCAATTCTTCAAATGATAAACTTCTATTATCAGTTAATTTCACTTTTGTGTCTTTGGTAAAACAACCAAAATTTCCTTGCCCATGTACTAGTGGATACCTTAAGTTAAAGTCTTGCGCCATTCGGACCAGCGAATCGTAAATAGCCGTATCTCCATGCGGGTGGAATTTGGCCATCACATCCCCCGTAACCGCCGCGCATTTTCTAAATTTTGCGGATGCCCCAAGTCCTAGCTCATTCATAGCATATAAAATTTTCCTATGGACAGGCTTTAATCCGTCCCTTACATCAGGCAAAGCGCGAGAAACAATAACCGACATTGCATAATCAATGTATGATTCTTTTAATTCATCAACAATTTCTCGCTTGTTTACCTTCCCTATTGCGTTTAATTTTTCTTGTTCTTTTTCTTTAGCCATACATTATCGCGGAATCACGCGGAAATTAACGCGGAAACACGCAGAAGCTATTTTTTAATTTGTTCACCCTGTTAAATAAAATCCAAAGATTTTAACTTTGCTTTTGGCAAAATTATTTAATAGAGGTAAATTTGAAAGTAGTAATCATATGATTAATTGCGTCTTGTCTTAATAAATCAACGTCTCTACCTGGAATATTATTACTATAATCAGTATAAACTAACTCGTATAAATAATTATTCTTATTGTCAACCCATATACCAGGCACATTTCCTATGCCATATTTTGCTTGTACTTTGTTGGCATTTAAAATGTATAGACTTATGCCTCTATTTTTTTCCGGTACAATAATTGAAAATACTGGCAAACAATCACTGTTTGGATAATTTATTCCACAAAAAGCGAATTCTCCATCCGTTCTGTTTTCACCAGAAACAATCCCCCAATTAGCTGGATACTCCAATTGAAAACCATATTCTGCATTTGTATACGTCTTCCAATCAGCAGTTTGTAAATTTTCATCTAAGGCCGCTTGATTTAAACTATTTTCTATATCACTAATACTGGGCAACCCCTTCATCGCATCTTGAGGTGTTTTTATATCACTTGTCAAATCTGGCAAATTTATATTTTTTAAAGAGTCCCCAATTCTTGCAATATTATTTTTTGTTAATATTACTCCCAAAAAAATAGCTATTAAAACCGGCGCCACCATAAATGAAATAAAAGCAATTTTCTTTTTATCATCAGGTAAATTTCGTAATTTTATTATAAAATTCCTTATTTTTAACATTGTAAAGCGAAAAGTGCAAAGCGAAAAATTCAAAACTATAACTTAAAACTTAAAATATTTTGAACTTTAAGCTATGGTTTTTAGCTTTTCGTTTTTATTTTTTAGCTATGCTTGTAAAACTATTATTTCCATCTCTCCTTCTTTTGGCAAAGTTGAAGCTTTTAACACTAATTTATCCTGCGGCGTAACAGAATTTTTTCCCATTGCTTTTAAAAACTTATCCACACTATCTAACTTAAACTTTAATTTAGGCAACTCGTAATGCATAGGAATTACCATTTTTGGCTCTATTTGGCCTACTATTTTTGTAGCCTCAGCAGAAGAAATAGTAAAAACGCCTCCAACAGGAATCATTAAAACATCAATAGTCCCTATTTTTTCTAGTTGCTCATCAGTCAGTTGCTTTTGTCCAAAATCCCCTAAGTGGCAAAACCTTAAGCCTTCTGCCTCAATGGTATACATTGTATTTGTGCCCCTTTCCTTCCCTTCTTTGTCATCATGAAAAGAAGGAATGCCTTGTATAAAAACTCCTTTTACTTCATATTCGCCAGGTCCTTGTATTAAAAAAGGACTGCCCCCGCCTACAACGCCTGTAGCACTGCGGGTAGGCTTTACGGCTTTTATATTATTATGATCTTCGTGATCGTGGCTCACTAGTAAAATATCAGCTTCAAAATTAGGCATTTTTAAGCCTATATCACCAAAAGGATCTATTACAATATTTGCTGAATTATCTTTCCCGTTAGAAACTGAAATTTGAAAACATGATTGCCCCGCCCAAGTTACTTTGGCCATTTTTAGCTTTTAGCGTATAGCTTTTAGCTTATAGTATTTTATTTCTAAAACCTAAAAGCTAGCACCTATAAGCTCATTTTATTTATTTTATCATAAACATTTTTCAACTTCAACTACATTTTGAATAATAAAAAAAGTGAATTTCTAAGATTCACTTTAAATTTAAAAAGCTACGAGTATCTGAATATGTCTTGTTTTACGATCCAAATTTCCTCTTGTGGTCTTCCATATTCTGCGTAAATAGAGAAAATTTCTTCTTTGAGATTCTGAAGTACTTCATCAATCTCCCATTCCTGGGAAAATACAGGATAATCTATTAAAAAGAATACTATGCTTTCTATAACCAATTTTTTCAAAACTCCCTTAACGCCTTCAGTTTCAGCGCTAGACCACCAGTGACCCCAAAATATTTCTTCTTGAAGACGCTTTGCGTGATCTAGTGTCTCTTCAGTGGATGTTTCTAAGGGAACACTACTGTGAATAAAACCAGTTACGGTAAACTTTGTAATAGTATCAGAAATATATTGGTTATCAAGAGAGTCTATAACTTCTCTCACTGCGCTTATATCTCCAATAGTCCCTGCGGGAAGAAAAAATGTTACCCGCACACGTCTTTCAAGGCGTGCAGGTTTTTCTTTTTTCTTAATTTGGGACTTTTTTGACTTTCCCATGATAGCCTCCCTATTCACTAAAGAGATGAGCTGGCGGAGGACGTCTTATTAAAAAAATACCTAGTGACCCTCTTTCAACAAAAAATGCTTTCCTCTCCCCAAGAAGCTTGCGCTGTTTCAGGGTAAGACCAAGATAAGTTATAGGCTTTGATACTTTAAATTTCAATCCCTTTTTTCTTAGCATTGGAATTTCTTTGGCATGGACAATGGGAAAACCTGAATAAGCTATGTGAGCAAAATCTTTCAGTTCTTCGTCTTCCCGAAGAATTAGTTTATTCTCTATGCGTTCTTCATGTGAAGAAAAAAATAGCATTCGTAAATCTTTAATTTGTAATCTTTTTGAATCCATCGTTTTTCTCCCTTTCCATAAACTGAGTTGTGAATGTACTTCCTGTTCCTAATAAAAGGCGTTACGAACCTCTTATGGAACAAATTGACTATATAAAAAGAAATACTAAATGTCAAACTCTTTTAACTTTTAAAATAAAAAATTTGCAAAAAGTGAATAATAATGTATTATTAGACCTATTAATCTTAATACTGCTGGGTTGGCAGCAGGATAAACAAAAACCAAAAAATAATCATGATTAAAGAAGGTATTATTAAAAAAGCTCCTAAAGAGGTCATCACTCCATCACCTTCAGTAGGTTCAATTGTTGAAGGAAAAATAGTGGCGCGCGACCGATCATCTCTTTTTATTGACTTAGGCCCACAGGGAACTGGCATTATTTATGGCAGAGAATTCTATGAAGTAAAAGATGCCATTAAGAACTTAAACATTGGAGACACGGTGTTTGCAAAGGTAGTTGAATTGGAAAATGAAGATGGTTACCGCGAACTTTCCTTGCAAGACGCCACCAAAGACATCAACTGGCAAAAACTCCGCGAGATGAAAGATAAAGAAGAAATTATAAAAGTGAAAATAACCGGAGTTAATAAAGGCGGACTTTTGACCAACATTAATAACATTCCTGCTTTTTTGCCCGTTTCGCAGTTATCTCCGGAAAACTATCCAAGGGTTGTTGACGCGGATAAAGCTAAAATACTAAAAGAACTGCAAAAATTTATCGGTAAAACTTTAGAAGTAAAAGTATTGGATTTGCTGGCTGAAGAAAATAAACTCATTTTGTCTGAAAAAGCAAAAAAAGAGCAACTACTTAAAGAGATTCTTAAAGACTATAAAAAAGGTGACATTATTGAAGGAAAAATTACTGGTATTGCCGACTTTGGAGTGTTTATAAAATTTCCCTTAGAAGGCGCGTCAACTGAAACAGAAGGCCAACCAGCAGAAAGCATAAATTCAAGCATAGAAGGATTAATCCATATTTCAGAATTAGATTGGCAGCTTGTCCAAAATCCTGCCGAAGTGGTAAAAGTAGGAGAAGTAGTAAAAGCAAAAATTATAGACATTAACAATAATCAGGTATTCCTTTCTTTAAAAAGCTTAAAAGAAAATCCTTGGGAGAAAATTGAAAAAGAGTACAAAAAAGGAGATATTATAAAAGGCAAAGTTATTTCGTTTTCCCCATTTGGAGCATTTGTGGAAGTATTGCCAAAAATAAGAGGATTGTGCCATATTTCAGAATTTGCCACAGACGAGGCTAATTTGCCAGGGCAAATTGCGCCTCGCGTTTCGCCCCAAAAAGAAATGGAAGAATCTTTAAAAGTTGGTGAAACTTACAACTTTGAAATTTTACTCATAGAACCTAAGGAACATAGAATGAGTTTGAAGCTTGTAGCAGATAAAAAGTAAACTTCATCAAAAACCCGCATTATGCGGGGTTTTTGATTTTGACAAAAGATCAATAATAATATAAAAATAAATAAACTAGCTCATTAATAAAACACACCAAAAAGGGGAGACGACTATGCCGAATGAAAATCAAATTGCTGTTTTCCTAGATAGTGACAACATTGAAATAAATATGAGAGGCGGACCATTAGAAAGGCTATCTATCGATGTGGGATGGGAGCGGTTTAAAGATTGGCTTTTTTCCTATGGAAATATTGCTTTTGTGTTCGCATTTGCACCAGAAGATAAAATCAGAATTGATGGAAAATCTTTTTACAGACATGGTTTTATTCCTGTTTCGTGTCCTATCCTTATAGATGAGAAAGAAAGCAAGAAAAGAGATTTGGAAGATATTGAGCTACTCCTAAACGAGGGGAAAAATAGGGAATTTGATCCTGTAAAACCAGTGCCCGTTATTAATACAACCGACGAGTTAATGATTCGTACAGCAAAGGAGTTAATTCCTAAAATGCCATGCTTAACTCACATCTGTATCGCATCAGGAGATGGAGATTTTATGCCTATCGTTGAAATAGCTAGGCAATACGGAAAGAAAATAATGATTATGATAGGTGATTACAAGTCCCCTTCCAAAGAGCTACTTAGGCAAGCAAATAAAGGACCGAACGGAAAAAAAATGATATATCTTTTTAATCCAATTAAAGATCATTAGGCAACCCGCTAAGGTGTTGCTTTTTGTTTTAAAAACGATAAAGGGCTTGACAAAAGTATTTTGATATAATATACTTAAACCGGTTCTTTAAATCGCTTTTGCTTCACGCAAGAGACTTCACACAAGAAAGGAAAAAAATGGAAAAGACCGTGGCTTCGTCAACCGGTCTGGACCCTGCGGATTTCCCTGATGGAAATTCGCAAACCGCCAGCTTGGACGTAGACCTTGGAGTTGACATTGAGCTTCCCAAAATCGCAACCAGGGAAGAATATGAAAAACTTCAGGCCAACGCCAAGGCAATCCGCGAGGGCATTACAAAGCACTTGCGGAAGATTGATGAGTATCGCAAAGCCCCCAAAGAGGCTCTTGCAGATCCCGCAGTCAAGCAAAAAGTCTATGAGGCGGTTCAGAAAATCTGGACCAAAATCAACGACATTTTGCACCGACACCCCCAGCCTGCCTACC
>MHOR01000014.1:0-6941 GCA_001821915.1 Candidatus Staskawiczbacteria bacterium RIFCSPHIGHO2_02_FULL_34_10
ATTTCCCGGTTCGGGAAAACAACAGCCTTCATATTGACATTCCGCTGAAGAAGAAGAACTTTTTTGAGAGGATTTTTGGATGGTAAAGTACTAGATTTAGTTTATTGTTTAGCGGGAAGAAGCAGGGGTTTGTTTTACAAAAAATCTAATAAATATGGAGCTATAACGGCTTGTTTTTTAGTTAAAATTTTGGTATAATTAACTATTATGAGGCAAAATATTGTTATAAATAACGACAAAGAAAGGGAATTAATCACAGATCTAGAAGCTAAGAACGACATAAATTCAGAAAGGATTAAAAAGCTTTTAGCATTGCCGGATTTAACAAAAAAGGAAAATTCACCTATTAAAATTTTAACTAACGAAGTTATTAAATTACCAAAATTTATTGATTTTGATTTAATTGATATTCCAAGAATAGTTTCTGTGGAAGATAATTTTGATCTTTTAAATACGCCCAAAGATCATCCAAGTCGAAGAGAAACAGATACATACTATATTACTGATACAGATATTTTAAGAACGCAAATGACGGTAATGTGGCCTTATTATTTTAAAAATACAGATGTCTTGGAAAAATTAAAAACAAAAGGGGAAGTAATGGCTTTGTCTTCGGGAATAGTTTTTAGAAAAGACGAAATTGATAAAAAGCATTTTCCAGCTTTCCATCAAATAGATTTTTTGTATATTTGCAGGAAAGATAAAAAAATTGTTACACAGAAGGATTTAGAAGAAGTCCAGTCAGATGCCGTTAAAACTATTTTTGGAAAAGATATAGAGTTTAGGTTTTTAACGGACACGTTTCCTTTTACGGATCCATCAGTTCAAGTGGAAATTAAATTTGGGGGGAGTTGGATTGAAATTACAGGAGCTGGAATAGTTCATACTGAATGTTTGAAAAACTTTGGGTTGGATCCAGAAATTTATAATGGTTGGGCAGGTACTTTTGGAGTTGATAGGCTTGCTATGATAAAAATGGAAATTCCAGATATAAGAATTATTTGGTCAGATGACTCAAGAATTACCAGTCAATTTAAAGATATTGATAGTAAATATAAAGAAGTGAGCAAATATCCTTCGGTAGTTCGCGATATTTCTTTTGTCATTGATAAAAATATAAACTTGAATAATTATTACGAATTGGTACGCGATGAAGCAGGTAATTTAATTGAACAGGTTGAACTGGTTGACCAGTATGAAGACGAAAAAAAATGGCCAGGTAAAAAATCTTACACATTTAGAATTATTTATAGATCTTTGGAAAAAACTTTGATAAACGAAGAGGTTAGTAAGATCCATGAAAAAATAACCGAAAAGACAAAACAAGAATTGAATGCTATAATTAGGTAATATTTATGGAAATAAACATTAAAGACGTGGGCAAAAAAAATGAACTGAAGAAATTCATGCGTGCCAGAAAGCATTTGGTCTGGTATGTAAAAAATCCGGAGAATTTGGATTTAGAGTCAATTGTTGAACATACTCTAAATTACGGTGACTGGGACGATGTGCAAACACTTATTAAAATTGCTGGTATTAAAAACGTGGCAGAAATTTTTAAAAAACAAACCAGCAGGTTTAGGACAAACTATCGCCCCCAGGTAAGCCATTATTTCAATCTTTATTTTAAAGCCCATGCATAAGGAAATTTTAACCAAAGAACAGATTCAAATGCTTCCGCTCATCAAAAGTTTTTCAAAAAACTTCGGATTAGTTGGTGGCACAGCAATCGCTCTGCATATCGGACACCGTGGGTCACTGGACTTTGGTATGTTCTCCTTGAAGCCATTTGGTAATGTCCAATTGCGCCAGAAAATAGCCGATCAAATTCGCATTGATCAGGTTTTGGTTAATAGGCAGAGGGAATTTACTGCCATTGTCAGGGGCGTTAAAGTAACTTTTTATCATTATTCATTTCCGATAACCTTTACCAAAAAATTTGGCTACGAAATACGAATGCCTGACCTTTTAACGCTGACCGCAATGAAAGCTTACGCCTTAGGTATGAGGGAAAAATGGAAGGATTATGCGGATTTGTATTTTATTATTAAAGATTATTTTTCCGTTGAACAAATTACCGAAAAAGCGAAGGAAATTTTCAAAGAAGAATTTAATGGAAACGGGTTTCGTAATCAGTTGGCATACTTTGACGATATCAACTATAGTGAAAAAATAGTTTGGATGCCGGGATTCGAAACAGAAGAAAAAACGATCAAGGAGGCATTGGAAAAGTTTAGCGTATCCTAAAACATTAAGCAATTATGAGACTCAAAATAAAAGACGCGGAAGAAAAAAAACCAAAGAAGGAAATCAAAGAGGTAAAAAAAGTGGTTAAAAAAGAACCGCCTGTTTTGGTTGCCTCCCAAAAGGAAAAGCTTATTGAGGCGGGCGGGGAAAAAATAAAAAAAGCTAAGCCCTGGGAAATAAAAAAATCTGATAGAAAAACAGAAGTTGTTGAACCTGCCCGCAATGCTTCGCATAGCGATGCAGGCGGGGAAAAGGCAATAGAAAAAATGTCTGAGAAAAAAGTAAGAAAAGACGGTGAATACGGTGCCAAAGATATTCAGGTGTTGAAGGGTTTGGAACCGGTAAGAAAGCGTCCTGGAATGTATATTGGTTCTACCGGGCTTGATGGTTTGCATCACTTAATTTGGGAAGTGGTGGACAATTGTATTGACGAATCAATGGCTGGGTATGCTAAAGATATTGAAGTAGTGTTACTCCCTAACAATAGGGTGAGAATTTCTGACGACGGCCGAGGCATTCCCGTTGAAAAGCATCCTGATACTGGAAAGTCTACCCTAGAGACGGTGCTGACCACACTGCATGCAGGAGGAAAGTTTGGAGGAGACGCCTATAAAGTTTCGGGCGGGTTGCATGGAGTGGGGGTTTCGGTAGTGTGCGCGCTGTCAACTTTTATGGAAGCCCAAGTAGAAAGAGATGGAGGGAAATATGTGCAAGAATATTTTAGAGGAGATCCAAAAGGCGCAGTAAAAAAAGTGGGAGATTCAAAAAAAACAGGAACCACCATTACCTTTGACGCTGACCCGCAAATTTTCCCTGAAATAAAATATGACACTAAAAAGATTTTGCAGCACTTGCGCCACCAGGCCTATTTAACCAAGGGCGTAAAAATTATTTTTATTGATGAAAGGAAAAAGCCTGCCCGCAATGCTTCGGGCATAGCTGGTGTAGGCGGGGAGGAAGTATCAAGTTATGGATTTTACTTTGAAGGCGGAGTCGGTTCATTTGTAAAATACTTAGTGATGGGAAATACCCCAAGGCATCAAAATATTTTTTCGGTGGCTACTACCAAAGAGGATATATTTGTTGAAGCCGCTTTTCAGTACACCCAAGAAATGGAGTGCACCGAACAAAGTTTTGCCAATAATATTTTTACGCCAGATGGAGGCACTCATATTTCTGGGTTCAGAACAGCGTTGACTCGATGCTTAAACACTTATGCAAGGCGCGAAGGGTTTTTAAAAGAAAAAGATGAGAATTTTACCGGAGACGACGTTCGAGAAGGGTTAACGGCAATAGTATCGGTTAAAATAAAAAATCCGCAATTTGAAGGCCAGACTAAGGCAAAGTTGGGAAACCCGGAAGCTAAAAACGCTGTTGAGGATGCGGTGGCAGAAGGCTTAACTGATTATTTAGAAAGATATCCAACTGATGCGCGGGCCATCATTGAAAATTGTATTTTGGCAACGAAAGCTCGTTTGGCGGCAAAGGCTGCGCGTGCTACCGTGTTGCGAAAAGGAGTTTTAGAAGGATTAGCATTGCCCGGTAAATTGGCTGACTGCTTGTCAAAAGACCCTGAAGAATCTGAATTATATATTGTGGAAGGGGATTCAGCCGGCGGTTGTTGGTCAGGCGAAACAAAGGTTGCGTTAGCTGACGGTAGAAATATTTCTTTTATAGAATTAGTTAAAGAGCATAAAGTGGGGAAGAAAAATTATTGTTACACTGTAAAAAGTGATGGCAGTATTGGTGTTGAATTAATTCTAAATCCAAGAAGAACAAAAACGAATGCAGAAGTTATTAAAATTATTCTAGATAATGACGAAGAGTTAATTTGTACTCCGGATCACAAATTTATGTTAAGAGATGGAGGTTATAAAGAAGCGCAAAATTTGACACCGCAAGATTCGTTAATGCCTTTGTATAAAAAATTATCTAAAAAAGGAGGTAGAATTACTATTGAGGGGTATGAAATGGTTTTAAGCCCTGTAAATTCGCATTGGATTTTCACTCATATGTTATCTGATAAATATAATTTGGAACATGGTATGTATCCAATAGAAAATGGTTCGCATAAACATCATATTGATTTTAATAAACTAAATAATAATCCGGAAAATATAATAAGAATGACTCCAGAAGGACATTTGGAGTATCATCGTAATTTGCTTAAATTTACTTTGCATACGGAAGTTAGTAAGGAAAAGGCGCGTCAAGCGCACCAGAGAAAGGAGTATAAAGAAAAAATAAGTATGATAATGAGTATGCCAGAAATGAAAAAAATGTTGAGTGAAAGAGCGAAGATTCAGTGGACTGATGAAGAATATAAAAAATTCATGACGGAAAAATTCCTTGAATTTTATAATACAAATACAGAATATCGCCAAAAAAATAATGAATTATTAAATATTAACCAAAAAAAGTATTGGGCAAGTAAGGATAATAGAAATAAGCAATCGGCAAAGGTGACGGAATTTTTCAAGGAAAACCCAGAGTTGAAAGAAATACTATCTGTAATGGCTCAAAAACAGTGGAAAGATGAAAGTCTATTGAAGTGGCGCGCAGAAGAAACTAGAAAACAATGGACGCCAGAATTTAGGATAAAAAGAGAAAATGCATACAACCAAACATATTTGAAAAAGTTTTTGGTTGCAATGAAGGGTGTTTCTGAAAAGTTTGGTGCTATAGACAAGGATATTTATCAAGAAGAAAGATCAAGAATTAATGATAAAAGTTTATTGAAATACGAAACAATTCTTGAAAGATTTTTTGATAAAAATGAAAATAAGTTAAAAGAGGCTGTTTTGAACTATAACCACAAGATTAAAAAAATAGTTAAGCTGGCAGAAAAAATTAATGTATATGATATTGAGGTTCCCGGAACTCATAATTTTGCCTTGGCTTCGGGAATTTTTGTCCATAATAGTGCGAAAATGGCCAGAGACAGAAGATTTCAGGCAATTTTACCGCTGCGAGGTAAAATCTTAAATGTGGAACGAGCGCGGTTGGACAAAATGTTGGCCAACAAAGAAATTAAATCTTTGGTCATTGCTTTGGGAACCGCCATTTCAGAAGACTTTAATTTAGAAAATTTGCGATACCATAGAATCATTATTATGACTGATGCTGATGTTGATGGTTCGCACATCCGTACATTACTTTTGACTTTATTTTACAGGTATTTTAAGCCGATTATGGAAGCAGGTTACATTTACATTGCCCAGCCGCCACTATATAAAATCCAATCAGGAAAGTTTGTAAGTTATGCCTACAATGAAGAACAGCGCGAAAAAATGGTGAAAGATCTTGGCAAAACATCGGTAAATTTACAAAGGTATAAGGGTTTAGGTGAAATGAATTCAGAACAACTTTGGGATACTACGATGAATCCTGAAAATAGATTATTACTGCAAGTGCAAATTGACGAAGGCCACTTAGCCGATAAAACATTTGATATTTTAATGGGAGAAGAAGTAGAACCTAGAAAAAAATTCATCCAAACGCATGCAAAATCGGTGAAGAATTTAGACATCTAAATATAATGAATAAGAATTATTTACTTATTATTATTTTAGCCATTGTTGCGGTGGCGGGGGTAGTCAGCGCATTTTTTTACCTTAACCATAAATCTTCAGAACTAATTGCTTGTACTATGGAAGCAAAAATGTGTCCTGATGGTTCTTATGTTGGCAGAGGAGGTCCAAAATGTGAATTTGCAAAATGTCCTAATGTAGTAATGTCGGGTACTATTAAAGGAAAAGTAGATGTAGGTCCTATTTGTCCTGTTGAACATGAAGGCGTATCTTGTCCAGTGCCACCTGAAGCATATACTTCACGCGAAGTTATTTTATACGCCGTTGATGGAACTACGATAGTAAAAAGAATGCATTTTTTGCCTGATGGGACCTATGTATTTTTAGTGCCCACTGGTACCTATGTTATTAATATTCCACAACAGGGAATTGGTGGTAGCAGTGAATTACCAAAAACCATAACTGTAGAATCAGGCCAAACAGTTGAGTTTGATTTTTCAATAGATACTGGAATTCGGTAATAATGAATATAACATGGAAAAGGAGATTAAATATAAATTAAAAATAAGTAACAGGGCGAGGTTAATGAGGTTGGAAATAAAACAAAGCGGAGAGTTGGTGGTGACGGTGCCACGGGAGACGGATTTTTATTTGGTAGAGCAATTTATATTTAGAAAATCACACTGGATAGTTAATAAGTTGAAATATTTTAAATCCATAAGCGGAAAAATATTTTTACATACGAACAAGAAAGAATATCTGCAATACAAAGAAAGGGCAAGATTATTGGTAGAAAATAGGATATCGTATTACAATAAGATATACCATTTTAATATTAATAGGATAAGTATAAAAAATACAAAAAGCAGGTGGGGAAGTTGCAGTAAAAAAGGAAACTTAAATTTTAATTATAAAATAGCATTGCTGTCAAAGGATTTGGTGGACTATGTCATTGTGCATGAATTGTGCCACTTGGGGGAATTTAACCATTCAAAAAAGTTTTGGAAATTGGTTTCGCTAACCATTCCAAATTACAAAGTATTAAGAAATAGATTTGAGCGATAGTGAAAACTCCGCCCTCTATGCAGTAACAATAGTCAGAATAAATTATAAAATTACAAAAATAATATTAATGCATTTTGCTCTATAAGATTAGCTTAGAGG
>MHOR01000014.1:6960-14945 GCA_001821915.1 Candidatus Staskawiczbacteria bacterium RIFCSPHIGHO2_02_FULL_34_10
AGCTTAGAGGGCGGGGTGCTTATTACATTCGCATGTTTGAAAAATTAAAAGATTTACATAAATTAAAACAAATGCAGGACTCTTTTAAAAAAGAGAAGCTAACATTTGAAGATAGGGGAGTTTTGGTTACCATGAACGGGAATTTTGAGGTTGAAGAAATCAAATTGAGTAAAGAGCTTAGCGTAGAAGAACAGCAAGAAGTATTAAAGTATTGTTTAAATAAAGTTCGTGAAGATATTCAGAAAACATTAGCCCAAAAGATGATGGCATCGGGAATAAATTTTTAAAAAAGTATTCTCCAAAAAATCGCTTAGTTATAATCCTATTGCATAAATTTATTATAAAATAGGATTATGGGCGATTTTTTGATACAATGATAAAATATGAAAATTACATTTTTTGGCGCGGCGCAAACGGTTACGGGGTCTAAATACTTACTGGAAGTTAATGGTTTTAATCTATTATTAGATTGCGGAATGCACCAGGGCAAACGCGATATTGCGAACCAGTTAAATAAAAAATTTCCTTTTGAAGCTAATAAAATAGATGCGGTGATACTTTCGCATGCTCATGCTGACCACTGCGGAATGTTGCCGGTATTGGTGCGGGAAGGTTTTAAGGGAAAAGTGTATTGTACTGCTGCCACTACTGATATCGCCAAATTTATTTTAGAGGATTCCGCAAATATACAAGAGCAGGATGCTTTATATTACAATAAACATCTTAAAGAAGGGGAAGTTAAAATAAAACCTATTTATACAAAACAGGATGTTAAGAAAACTTATGGTCACTTTGAACCCGTATCGTATTTTAGGTTGAGCAACCAATGGACGCAGTTGGCATCCAATATTAGATTCAAGTTTTATGATGCAGGGCATATTTTAGGGTCCGCAATAACGTTGTTGGAAATTACCGAGAATGGCCAAAAGAAAAATTTGATATTCACGGGGGATTTGGGTCGCCATTTTTTACCCATATTACGAGATCCTGAATTTGCAAAAGAAAATGCAGAAACGTTGATTATGGAAGCAACCTATGGCAATAAAATACATAAGCCCGTGGCGGATTTGGAAGGCGAATTAAAAACTATCATCAATGAAGCGGTAAAAAATAATAGTAAAATTATGGTACCAGCCTTTTCTTTGGGAAGAACCCAAGAATTATTGTATGTGTTGCATAAATTATTAAATGAAAAGGCGATTCCCGCGTTGCCAATTTATATAGATAGTCCGCTGGCGCAAAAAATCACGCGGGTTTTTAATACCTATACTTCGGATTTTGACGAGGAGTTTTGGGAAGATTTTGGTGAAAAAGGAGAAAAGGCGTTTTTATTTAATAATTTAATTGCCGTAAGTTCTGTCAAAGAATCACAGAGTATTAATAATAAACCAGGACCGTTTATGGTTATTGCCGGGTCTGGTATGTGCGAGGGCGGAAGAATTTTACACCATTTAAAAAATAATATTGAAGATGCAAATAATGTTATTTTGATTACAGGATATCAAGGGGAAAATACCTTAGGCAGAAAAATTATTGAAGGTGTAAGTCCCGTTAAAATTTTTGGATTAGATTATCAGGTTCGTGCCAGAGTAATTATTTTAAATGAACTTTCGGCTCATGCTGACCAAAAAGATTTATTAAATTATGTCAGTCATGTTACCAGTCTTAAGAAAGTATTTTTAGTGCATACTGAAATGCCCCAAGCCACCGTTTTTAAAGAAGTAATTATACAAAAGTATCCTAATGTTAAAGTGAATATTCCAAGTTTTGGGGAAGTATTTGAGATTTAGCGCGGCAACTAACTAACTATTGACTTGCTTTTATCTATCGGCTAATATGTAAGCAAGAATATATAAGCGGCCGACGGGCCGTTTTTAAATAATTGCGATACCAATATACGAATGCATACTGATGATACGAATAAAATAAAATGAATATCATTCAAAAAGTAAGAAATTTTTTTAAAGAAGTATATGCTGAATTAAGAAAAACAAACTGGCTTTCACGCAAGGAAGTTTTAAGGTACACTATAATTGTATTAATAGTTACTGTTGTTGTATCGGCGATTTTGGGGGGGTTGGACTATATATTTTCAGAAATATTAAAAACGTTTATTTTAAAGTAGTTTAATGGTTATTAGTTAATAGTTTTAGTTAATTAGTTAATAGGCAAACTAAAAACTATCAAACTAAAACTAACAGACCACTCAAGAGTGGTCGGGACTAAAAACCAACAACTAATATGGCTAAACAATTACTAGAACAAGAAAAAAATTGGTACGTAATTCACACTTATTCAGGATATGAAGATGCGGTTGCTAAAAATCTAACGCAAAGAATTGAAAGTTTGAGTATGGAAAACAAGATTTTTAATGTGATTGTGCCAAAAGAAAAAAAAATAAAAATTAAAAATGGAAAAAGAAAGACAGTTGAAGAAAAGATTTTTCCTGGATATGTATTAGTAGAAATGATTGTGGATGATGAGTCCTGGTACGTGGTAAGAAATACCCCAAGGGTTACAGGATTTTTAGGGGCGGGGACTACGCCAATTCCAGTTTCCCAAAAAGATATAGATGACTTAATGAAAAGAATGGATGCGGGCGAACCAGAATTTCAAATTGATTTTGAAATTGGGTCAGCAGTAAAAGTGTTAGATGGGCCATTTAAAGGTTTTGAAGGAAAAGTTTCTGAAATTGACCAAGCTCGCGGAAAAATTAAAGTGCTGGTTAATATGTTTGGGAGAGATACGCCTGTTGAGTTGGATTCTCTTCAGATTAAGAAGGTTGGAGTATAAGCGACAACCCCGCCCTCTATGCTATATTTATAAAGCAGGCGGAAATATAAATAATTTAATAGTAAGATCTAGCGTACCCGTTTTTCTAACAGCTTAGAGGGCGGGGTGCTCATTTTATTCGCATATGGCAAAAGAAATAAAAGCAGTCGTAAAAATTCAAATCCAAGCAGGCAAGGCAAATCCTGCTCCTCCGGTTGGACCAGCATTGGCTCAACACGGGCTTAACATTGCTGAATTCTGCCAAAAGTTTAACGAAGCGACAAAAGATAAAATGGGTTTTGTAATTCCAGCAGAAGTGACTATTTATAAAGATAGAAGTTATGTTTTCAAATTAAAAACTCCATTGGCGTCAGAATTATTAAAGAAAGCCGCGGGGATTGAGAAAGGGTCAGGTGAGCCAAATAAAAAAGTGGTTGGCAAAGTAACTAAAGCGCAGTTAAAAGAAATAGCAGAAGTAAAACTCCCAGATTTAAATACTACCGATATAGAACAAGCAATGAAAGTGATTGCTGGGACCGCCAGAAATATGGGCATTTCTATCGAGAAATGACCATATTTTCACAGATGGGGTCGGGAAGATTGGGTATCTTCCCGTGTCGGAAATTATTCAAAACCGAGGGTTTTGAAGGAGCGACAGCGACGAATATGGGGATAGAGGTAAAGGGATAATTTTAAAAACAAAACAAAAAAAAACGGCTTACAGGTCGTTTTTTTGTTTGCTTTTTTATTTTTTAATTAGTAAAATGGAGCAATTCTCATAAATATAAAATAAACTTTGTATGTGAACTTTAATATAATTTATGATAATTGCGTAATCCCGCACCAAAAAATCATGGTCTTAAATTAAGAATATATTTTTTTGGTGCGCGGGTGGAACAACTATGTTAAAAGAGATACGGGAAATAAAAGATGGGGTAATGAGAATTACCAGCTTAAGTGAAAGGTGGTATGCTAAAATGTCTGTTAATGAAAAGACCGGGCTGCCTGAATATATTTATTATCCTTCATCAACATGGATATCAAGTTATTATCCTAAAGGAATTTATTTTTATAAGTGGCTTGCTGAAAAAGGCTGGGATGAAGCTGAATCGTTAAAACAAGCGGCTGGAGAAAGAGGTTCGCGGGTGCATCATGCTTGTGAAGATATAGATAATGGAAAAGAAATTAATATTACTGATAAGTATTTAAACCCATCAACCAAACAGCAAGAAGAACTTTCAAAAGAAGAAGTGGATTGCATTGTAAGTTATAGGGATTTTTTAGATGAAGTAAAACCTGAATTATTAGCGCAGGAAATTACATCATTTGGCGATGTTTATGCGGGCACCGCTGATAAAATTTTTGCAATAAAAGAGGGGAATCATCGTCAAATTTGGGTGGTTGATTTAAAAACCAGCCAGTCAATTTGGGCAGAATATGAATTACAAATTTCTTCTTATTCTCATATGCATTTTGATTATAAAAATATGGGAATTACTGATGACGAGTGGCAAAAAAGAAAATTAGCTATTTTACAAATAGGATATAAAAAAAATAGTAAAGGTTATAAATTTACTGAAATGGAAGATAAGTATAATTTATTTCGCAATGTTGCCTATGAAATTTGGAAAAACGAAAATCCAGATGTAAAACCAAAAGAACGGGATTATCCCTTGGTTATTTTTTCAAAGCTTAGGAGAAAAAACAAAAAGTAAATTAAAAATATCATGATTTTATCTGATAGGGACATCAAAAAATATTTAAAAGAAGGGAAAATAAGCATAAAACCTCTTTTTCCAAGTTCAATTCAACCCGCATCTGTTGATTTACACTTGGGGGCTGACTTTTTGGTTTTCAGGACGCATAAGGGTGTATGTATTGACCCGAAAGAACCGATAGAGAATTTAATGGAAAAAGTGACTATTAATAATGATAAGCAATTTATTATCCACCCCGGCGAATTTGCGCTTGGTATGACGTACGAAATTATTGGGGTTGCCGATGACATGGTGGGGCGCCTTGAGGGCAAGTCTTCTATTGGCAGAATGGGTTTAATTATCCATGCAACCGCGGGATACTTAGACCCCGGAAATAAATTAAAAATGACGCTTGAACTTCATAATGTTTCAACGCTTCCCATAAAGCTTTATTACAAAATGCCTATTGCCCAAATGTCATTTACACCGCTTTCTTCTAAGGCCGATAACCCCTATAGTAAAAAAAGAAAGGGAAGCAAATATTATGGCAATATGAAACCGAAAGCTTCGCAATACTGGAAAAATTTCAAAGAGAATAATGGCTGGATTAAATTTAATGGCAAATAATTATGAGCAAAGATGACGAAAAAGTATTAGTAGTGCCAGCTGAGGTGATTTTTAATAAAGGCAAATGGCAAGGATTAAAAAAAGATAATGTAGATTATTATCTGGATTTAATAAAAAATAATTACCAATTTAAAAAAAGGGGGGATGTAGAAACTGACCCATCATGGCAGCAAATAATTCCATATATTGTTTTTAGTTTTGAAAGCAAATATTTTATTTATAAATATTTACTAAAGGCAGGGGAGCAAAGGCTGGTTGATACTTATCAAATTGGAGTCGGCGGCCATATTAATGAAATTGATACTAGTGGTTCAAGGGATGTACTAGAGGAGGGAATGATGCGTGAGTGGTCAGAAGAAGTTGAATATAAAGGTAATATATTAGAAAGAAAATTAATTGGATTATTAAGCGATGATTCACGCCCGGTAGAAGCAGTACACTTGGGATTAGTGTATAGTTTTGTAGGAGACAGTCCAGAAATTTCAATAAAAGAAAAAGATAAAATGAAGGGGGAGTTGGTGGAATTAAAAGATATTGAAGAAAAAATAAAAGACAACGATGGTATTTGGATAAAGTTAGTGTATAGGGATTATTTAAGTAAATTAATAAAGTAAGTAAGTAAGGAATCTTCGCAATTGAGGATTAAACGTATAAGATATATCAAGCCTCTATTGCGAAGTGATTTCATTCGCTTCGCTTATAAAATCAATGCCAAAAGGAAAATTTTTTGTGTTGGAAGGAATGGACGGATCCGGAAAAGCCACACAAACAAAATTATTAACAGAAACACTGATAAAAAAAAGTTATAAGGTTGAAAAGGTAGATTTTCCGCAATATGGAAAGGGATCAGCGGCGCTTTTAGAATTGTATTTAAATGGTGGTTATGGCACTGCGGAAGAAATTGGGCCATATCGAGCATCTATTTTTTATGCATGCGACAGGTATGATGCCAGTTTTAAAATAAGACAATGGATTGCCGAAGGGAAAATAGTTATTTCAGATAGATATGTTGCTTCAAATATAGGTCATCAAGGGGGGAAAATAATAAGTAACAAAAAAGAATGGGAAAAATATGTCAGTTGGTTGCAGGAATTAGAATATAATATTTTCAAAATTCCAAAGCCAGATTACACATTTATTTTGAAAATTTCTCCAGAACTTTCCATGAAAATGTCTAGTAATACTAAAAATACTGAAAAAAAACAAAAAAGAATTTTATATTTAGGCGATAGTAAACAAAAAGATATTCACGAAGCTGATAAAATGCATTTAGAAAATACTTTGAAGTCATATGTTGCGATTTCAAAAAAATATCCCAAGGAATATAAAATTATAGATTGTGAAGAAAACAAAAGTTTTTTGCCGGTAGGCAGTATTCATCAAAAAATAGTAAAACTAGTTGAAGAAAAAATTTAATATGATAGAGTTGTGAATATACTTAAAGTTCTTTCACAACTTTTTAAGAAAGGAGAAAAAC
This sequence comes from Candidatus Staskawiczbacteria bacterium RIFCSPHIGHO2_02_FULL_34_10, assembly GCA_001821915.1. Classification (GTDB taxonomy): domain Bacteria; phylum Patescibacteriota; class Minisyncoccia; order Minisyncoccales; family Staskawiczbacteraceae; genus VGLO01. Next base: position 13,534 of record MHOR01000014.1, read on the forward strand.
TCATCGTTTAATAATCTTTCGCAACGAAACGTAGAAATTTATAGCGAAAATTATTTAGAACGAGGAGGCTTATCAATAAATAGATAAGCTGACGAGTGATGAATAATTTGTAGCATAAATTTCAAGTTGCAGTAGGAAGAATTATTAAAAAGATGGGTTTAAAACTATGGACCAAGAAAAATTTGCGCCAATATTTGAAGAGCTAGGATTAAGCGAAGAGGATGAGCGTTTAATTTCACCATTCTTCACTAATTTAGATAAATCTGTTTATAGTATTACTTTTTTGCCACCTGAACTGATTGGGGCTTTGTGTTCGCGCGCAAGTCGGGCAAAGGATGATTTACGCTCCGCTTTTTTAAAGGAATTTACCAAGCCGTCATTAGAAATAAACGAAGAAGAGCTTGCTAAAAAAGATCCAAGCGAAGCAGATGAAATCAGGAAATACGCAAAATCTTTAAAAGCTTTAATTGAGTTTTTGCACGAAAATCCTGCCGAGCTGATTTTTTCCAACAAAAAAGCGCGTGATTTTTATATTAAATGGCTTGCCCAGTTTGGCGATGATTCTATTGCCCAAATGGCAGGCACACATTTAATTTACACCGGAATTTCACAGCTTGCCATAAAGCAAATTGAAGATATGCGAATAGGAATTGCTCCGATTGAAAAGTCTACTAGATATGTAGATTATTCTTCAAAGGTGAGTGGAAACTACCGCTACTACACTGATCCTACGTTGGAAGAAATGGGAGTTTTGCCAGAATACAAAGCGGTCATGGATAATCTTTTTGAAACCTATACGTTAATTTTACAAATGTATACGGAGTTTTTAAAAGCTAAATATCCAGGAGAAGAAGATTGGGTAATAAAGACAAAAGCTTTTGATACAGCGCGACTTTTGTTACCGGTTTCTACGCTTAGCCAAGTGGCATTTTTTGCCAACGGCCAATCCTTTGAGTATATGATAAACCGGGGATTGGATCATAAACTTGGTGAAATCCGCTGGTCCAGCCAACGGGCGTGGGAAGAATTAAATAAAGTGATACCCGCATTTTTACGAAGATTGGAAACAGAAGGCTCAAAGGATTATAGGGGATATATGGCAAAAAGAAGTGATAAGGTTCAAGAAGCGTTGCAAGAGATTAATTTTGATCAAAGCTTTGATACTACCGACAATCAGCCGGTAAAACTTTTAGAATTTGATGCTGAAGGCGAAGATAAAATTATTGCAGGATTAATATATCAAGAAACACAATTGCCATTTGAGGCAGTGTTGGGAAAGGTTAAAAAACTTTCTTTGTTTGAGAAAGAAAAAATCTTGCAAAAAGTGTTAGAAGGCAGGAAAGCCAAACACTATAAAATTCCAAGAGCTTTTGAGAATATCTATGCGCGCTTTGAAATTCTAATGAATATTG
>MHOR01000015.1 GCA_001821915.1 Candidatus Staskawiczbacteria bacterium RIFCSPHIGHO2_02_FULL_34_10
AATTACTATTTGCGCCATGATAACCAAATTTGGCTAATCCAAGGCGTGTTTGGATTTTCCAAATTTGGCGGTCAAAATTGCATTTCGTAATTCAGAGATTATATATAATTTCTCAGCTTAGCTAAAGCTAAATACGAAACCTTATTTAAGGACAGGTCTAGCAAATAAAGAGCCATGGTTTTAATCCACGGCTTTCTTAAAAATCACACTCCGTATTGTTGCTTATAATCTAGTATCTTAATAAGAATGGACGACATTTTTTCATCTTTTTCCAACACTTCAATAAGGTCATCTAGGGTTGCTGCGGCAAATACCGGAATCTTATATTTTGCCTCAAATTCCTGTACCGCAGATAGGTTACTATCTTTGCCACGTTCCTGACGATCAAAAGCAATTACACATCCAATGGGAATACCGCCTCCCTTACGGACAATACCAAGTGCTTCAATTAATGAATCCCCGGTAGTCATCACATCATCAACAAGACATACCTTCTTTTCATAGTAGAGAGAATCCCCAATAATAATACCACCCTCTCCGTGATCTTTTGCTTCTTTGCGATTGTAGGCATAGCCCACCTCTCCACCCATAGTCATAGCGACTGCCACGGCTATTGCGCTTCCCTTATAAGATGGGCCGAAAACAACATCGGGCAAGAAATGTTTATAAATTACGTCAGTATATGCAATGGCAAGTTTATACATAGACTCGCCCTTGTTAAATAACCCTGAATTAAAAAAATAAGGTGAGATGCGTCCACTTTTTAGCATCCTGCCTTTAGGAATAAGTTCTATAGCACCGATTGATAATGCATAAGAAATAAAACTAGCTGCGTAATTCATGGTGTGCCTCCTTAAGCTTTCTATCACACAAACCCAAAGCAATTTCTTTTTCTAATATTTGGAAAGATCTGATGTCTAATATTCTTTCGTCCCCAACAATTAAATAATCAATTCCATTGCCAATCATTTCTCGTGGATCCTTATATCTTAAAGGACACATAGTCAAAAGATTATTAAATGAGTTATTTGACCTTAAAATATAAGCTTGCTCAAATGAACACACAACTCCAAGAAAATTCATTTTTACCAAATTATCGGCAAAACGCACAATATGAGCATCAATCTTAGTCCCAAAATGCTTCATGCATTCGTCGTCCTTCATATGCATTGAAGCGCTCTTTCCAAAAACATTCAAATTGCTTTTATGGTTAGCCATTTTTTTAATTAGGGTATCTTCTAATTCATAAACAGAAATCATTTTGGGACCTAAAATACATAATGCTTCAAAAGATTTTACAACCTCGCTTAGGTTATCAATAAAAGCTATATCAAAAAAAACTTTTTTTCTTATCAATTGAGAAAATTCAAGTATTTCCCCAAGACAAGAATGAAGATTATTTTCTAAAACAGAAAAAAGTAATTCTGACATTTTTGGGTAAATTGATCTAATGCCTATTCTAATAGCCCCAATGTAAGGCAAGAATTGATTTATTTTATTAATATTAAATTTACCACTAATATTTAAAATAATTCTTTCAGATGGCTTCATACTAGGTCCCCCTAAAAGTTTTCAAGGAACAAATTAATGTCTTAACTTCTTATACCAAAAAACAGCAAAAAATCAACCCCCTTAGTTGATTTAATTATTTATTTCAATAACCTTAACTCTTGCTGTATACCCGGATATTATTTCAATTAATGACTGGCTAATATCAAAGTAATCTGCTAATAATTTAATAATCGCGGCATTAGCCTTGCCATCAATTGGGGGGGCTTTTACATAAACAATATAATTTGATTGGTCAATTTTTTCTATTTTATCTTCTTTTGACCCAGGTTTTGCTTTTACTATAATTTTCACCCCGTTAGAAGTCTGGGCGAAAAATATGCAGAGCATATTTTTCGCTTACTCATATTAATTATTATTATTTTCCAAATTTTTACCCACTGAAGTTTTTATCACCCCATCCAAACTTCTAACGGGGTTTATTTATTCCTAACCTACCTTTTATGTTTGCAATTACATGCATTACAATCAAGTTCACACTCACAGCAGTGATAACAAAGCCACCTTTGGCAAAAACATCTGTCGGCCGACTTCGTAAATGGTTTACGGCACTTTTTACATCTTTCAACAACTTCTAGTTTTACCTCGCTTTTCACTTTTTCTTTTGTTATAAGTTTGGTATTTTTTGTTTTATAAATTCCTGCATGTCCAGGAATTATCCAATTAGATAACTTCAAAACTAATTTCCTGCTATTTTCTAATTTTTTTATATCTGAAGCATATATATCAAAATCTGGGCCATCTTCTTTCCAAAATACATCTCCACAAATTGCAACTACGCCGTCGTCAGTTTGCACAAATAATGTAATGCAGGTATAGTCGTGTCCGGGAGTTTTTAAAACCTGAATATCTGATGAAAAATGTTCCTGCCAATCCGCAACTCTACCTTCTTTATCCCATAAGCCAAAATATTCTAAAGTCTTTGCATTGGGAAACATTCCAATATTTCTATAGTGATCAATATGCGAATGTGTTATGCAAACAATATTAACATCATTAATATCAAATCCTTCTTTCTTTAACGCATCTACTAGAATTTTTTGGTTTTCTAAATAACCAGGATCAACTACCATCACAATATCTTTATCTAAAACCAAACTCACAGTAGAACAAGTCTTTTTATCATTATCATCTGATAAATAGCCTTCAACTAAAACCTTAACTTTTGCCATATTTTGATCTAAAAATTATACTTTCTTGCGCTTATTTTTATTTATTCTTTAAATTCTTATTTCCTAAATTATACACTAAAAAACCGCTTTTAGCAATATGCCTTAGCGGTTTTTTAAATTTATAATTAACCCTTTGACTCTTCGTGCGATCTCCATGACTCTGCGACAATTGGATAAGAAATATCTAATTCTGAAAGAATTTTTTCTCTTATATCACTGCTTGTCACCTCTTCTTGATCTTCAATTGAAGTTGTAACTAAATTAGAAACTTCTTCTGCAATATTATCTGCCTCACCATCTGATAATTCTGCTTCTGTTGCTGCTGCCTTAATGCCAGCTTTCATCTTCTCTATATCAAAAGTAGACTTTGTTCCATCTTTTTTTACTACAAAATTTGCCATAACTTTAGAATCTAGAATTTAAAAAATATGCTTTGCATATTTTCTACTTTCTATTTTATAATTTCTATTTTTAATTTACGACCTTTAACTTATTTATATTCCATTTACAACCAACTTTATTTTCAATAGCATATTTTTCGGCATTTTGGATTTCTATTTTATAACTTATATCTGGTTCATAAAATCTTGCTATTGCAAACCCCTCCTTAACTAACTCTAAACCAATATTCTTATTATCTAAAAAAATAGTTCTTAAACACCTACCATATTTGTCTAAATCAGTAATATCTTTTTTTAAAACAACGTCTTTATTTAAAACCAGCTGTTCTAATCTTCCTTTTGCCGCTTCATAACACGGATAATTCTTTTCGTCGGCATCAATATTTAAAAGTCTAATGTGCTCTCCCCCTAAAACTACCACTGTGTCCCCATCAATTACTTTAGTTACAATAGTATTATCCTGCGCTTTACATTTTAGAGATTTCTCATTAAAACTATTTTCCACATCCAAAATTGAATTATTACTCCCAACTACTTGAGGCTTATTTATGATTGCTAAATATAAAAAAATTCCTATAATAAGCGCTCCAAAAATAAGTCCTGTAAAAATTAAGTTTTTTTGTTGCATTATTTTACCTTAAATTAAATGTAACTCTTTTTATATTTTAAATCAATAAAAAAAGGGTTAAAAAAAACTCCTCTTCATTACGAAATTAAAACTATTTACAATCCTGTGGACATTCTTGTGGGGTTTCAGGACAAATACAATTTAGACTTCCATTTTTACAGGTTGGCTCTGTTTTCTGACAAATTCCATCACCACAAAGATCAGAGCAAATAAATAATCCTCCACCGCCCTGAACTTCAATATCCGGATTATTTAACTGAATTTGTGGTTTTTCTTTTTGATCAAGCGTATTATCTTTTTTGTTTAGGTTTTCCTGCTGTGTCTCTAAATTATTATTTTGGTTTAAATTTTTATATAAGAAAAAACTACCAATTAAAACTAATATTAATAAAATTACTACTAATAATATTTTTCTATCTATTTTTATAAACATATATTCTTAAATTTTATATTGTAACTTAATAATTTTTACAAATTTAAACGTGGCGGAATAAAGATGCAATATAGTTATGTGAATAAAGAAATATTGTTTTCGGTTTTTATAGCACTTTTAGTGCGTGTGGAAGGAATCGGACCTTCGACCTCCACTTTATCAGAGTGGCGTTCTACCACTGAACTACACACGCATTTCTCTATAAGCATCAAGGAGTGCTTTTATAGCCATCGTTATCTCTCTTTTTTTGGTTACACTATCAAAGATAATACTGCACGTTCCATGCCTTTGTGGTCCTTGATAAGTAAAATCCCCCTCTTTAATTTTTTTAATTTGCGTTTTATAAAATTGTTTCCTTGGCAACTTAGTTATATTTTCCCAAAATAACTTTTCTTCTTCAATATCCATATTTTCGTATAAGTGAAGCTCTGCGCGTATATTATGATTGTCTATGCCAAAAAAATCAACCATCCATTTTAAAAAGAATTGAATGACCGCTGTATCGGTATTGGCTATCCCCACCCGACCCTTACTCTTTTTATCCCCTTCACCAAGATACAACATTAATCCCGCTACAAAAAAACTTGCCTTGCTAAGATTGGATATCTGTTTTCTGTATTTTTGATATATTTCCTTTTCTAATTCCTCGCGTTTCTCACTCATTGTATTACGAAAACGTTCTCGGCTTGCTTCTCCCCGAAGCCATGATTGACGACGTAATTTTAAAATCTCATCTTCGCGCAAAGGATGTTCTTGTAACCAATAACTTAACGTACTTTTAGGAACTTTGAGTCTTTTTTGAATTTCACTATAACTTAACCTGTTTTCTATTCGCAATATTATTGCTTTTTGCCTTAACTTGGCTTTCATATTTTATTTAGATATTATTATTAACTTACAGTAGACTTTAACCTATTGTACAACTTTAATAGGGAAAAAACAATAACGATTACTCACTTTCCTTAATTAATAATAAAAATCTCAAAACTATAAATAATTATAAAACCTAAATTATTAAAAATCAACAGACACGCTAACCCGTAATCTAACCAATAGCTTGGACGCCTGTCGAGTGTGTCCAAGCTATTGGTTAGATTACGGTCCTATTAGTTTTTACCATATTTCTCTTTTTCTTCCCCTGACAACCCCCATTTCCACTTTGGTTTTTCCCCTTTCTTATAACAAATTAAAATTACTACGACTACCGCTAAAAATGTTTTTAGAAAAAACCATATTAAGTCTGTGCTAGTCGGCTCTGAGTTTGAATCTAATACCATAGAGATTAATACAATATATATTATAAAAAAACCAATCACCAGCCATCCTTGCCAAGTTACTGGCACCCATCCCCAACCATAAATTTTCCTTTTAAACCAATATTTATTGGGGTTATCTTTTAAATATTTAGTTAATTCTTTTATTGTCATACAGGTACTGCTGGTCTTAATTTTTTATGTTTTATAATACAAGCCTCACAGCAAATTATTTTCTTTGATGGTCTTACTGAATCATCGTTATAGAATTCTTCACATTTTGTCGCACAATAAGCGCACTTTCCAACTACTTCTCTTTGTTTACTATCTTGAACCGCAGTCACCATTCTATTATCAAATACAAATAAACTTCCTTTAAAATGCTTTCCTGGAAACTTTTTCATATAAGTATGAATTCCGTCTTTTAATTGATACAAGTTGGTAAAACCTTCTTTTTTTAACAATACAGTGGCTTTTTCACACCTAATGCCTCCGGTACACACCGCCACCACTTTTTGATTCTTTAAATACGTTAATTCTTTAATTTTTTGTGGCAAATCTCTAAAATATCTTAATTTTGGATTTACTGTTTTTTCAAAATATCCAGCTTCAATTTCATAATTATTCCTTAAATCAAGTACTACAAAATCCTCATTTTTCTTGTACAAACTATCAAACTGCTTTGCGGTAATTGCCGGCGCCGTGTCTTTTTTAATATTTAATTTACCTACTCCCAAGGTAACCACTTCAGACCTTACTTTTATCATTAACTTGGTAAAACCTTTTCCATTTCCTATACTATCTTTAAATACCACATTTTTAAATAATGCCGTTTTCTTTTGTTGTTTAATGTACGCCTTAATATCTTTCGTCAGCCCTTCAAAAGTGGCATTAATCCCCTCTTTAGCCACCAACATTCTGCCTTTCAAATCAAAACTCTCGGCAATCTTTTTTTGTTGGTAGCGAAATGCCTCCGGATTTTTGATAGGAGTAAATTTATAAAAAAGTATTATGGTGTACATAGAACTATTGCTTAATAATTATTCTACTGCAAATTGAATCTTTTAGCTGCAAAATTACAAAACCTCCTCGGCTTATCACTTTGCTGATAAACCTCGTCTCTTTTCTAATTTTTCGCTACAAAATATTCGCTTTTCGTCACGAATATTATTAATCAACAGCCCTTTCTCTTTTTTCATTTTAAACCTTATCTGCGTTTTAATTATTTTTAAATTCCGTAATTAACTTTAATAAAATCCAATCCAATTTCTGAAAAAAATTCTCCTCGTTGTATGCATTCAACAGCAATTCTTACATGTGGAGTAGTATTTTCTGGTAATTGACTTGGTTCAATCCAATGAAGATCATCGCATTTTTCTGGTTCAGCGTTAATAATTTCTCCCTTCCACTGTGTAGCTTCAAAAAATAAATCTACTCTGTCTCCCGTAGCATCGGATTTAGGACGGAAAGAAAAGTGAACAAACTTTAAGTTATCTTGATTAAGGTCTATGCCAATTTCTTCTTTAGCTTCTCTAACCATTGCTTCTCTAGGAAGTTCGCCTGCATCAACATGACCTCTGCTGGAACCTGATATTTCCCATCATGGTAACCAGTATTACATCTTTTACCAACTAAAATCTTCCCATCTTTTTTGAGCAATAAATATACTGCCGTTACTGCGTTATTACGTAGTTTTTTCATTTTTTGGTTATTTTATCACAAATACAGCAAAAAATCACCTTTTTCGGTGATTTTTTGCGAAAATATATTAATTCTTAAATATTCAAATAACGAATAGTGCGAGGTGAGCTGGATTTCGGTGCCGTGCGTTTAAGAAAACGCCCGTTCATGAACCTACTTTCCTTGTCATTATTTTAGAGCAATAAAAAAGGACTTGGAAGACCAAGGATTAAAATCCAAGAATTTCCAAGTCCAGAGAACACAAGGTACGAGAGCCTCACTCCCGGAGGGACGGCACCGCCCAGTAACGGTTAGGAAAGCCAGCGTGAAAGGCGAGGAGCCTCACCTGGCGATTGCCGGCGAGCCAGTCCAGATCAAGCACGTGCATCCACTCACCGAAGACGGGAACGTTCAGCTCATAGCCGCCGATCGAGACGTAGGGCACCGTCTCACCGTCCATGGCCTGCACCCACTTAGGGAAATGGGCCGCCGCCGCCAAGATGCCAGCGTGCGGCGAAGTCTGGGGACTGCGGACATCCTTGGGCTTCTTATTCCGGTTGGCCGCGAGATCAATGACCTCCCAGCGCAAGCACTTGCCGGGGTGCTCGATCCCTTCGAGCAATTTGAGATGATCCGAGTCAGACTTGACTCCAGACCATCGGTGCTCGCCCG
>MHOR01000016.1 GCA_001821915.1 Candidatus Staskawiczbacteria bacterium RIFCSPHIGHO2_02_FULL_34_10
GGTAAAAAAGCAATCAGTGGAGAGGATGCCGTAGTATTTAATAGTTTACATAAGGAAAGAGAAACAAAAGTTCCCCGTATGGGAGGACTTTTAATTTTGGTTACCACAGTTTTTGTTATTTTTTTATTTTATGTAATATCTTTTTTATTTCCCAATTCATTATTTGCAAATTTTAATTTCCTATCAAGAAGCCAAACATGGCTTCCGCTATTTACGTTTATTATTGCCTGCCTGTTCGGACTTTTAGATGATATATTAGTGGTGTCTTCATTAGGAAAATATATCGGTGGAGGGCTATCATTTAAAAAACGTTTTTTAGTAGTAGCCTTAATTGGACTGATTGGCGGCATTTGGTTTTACCAAAAATTAGGTTGGGATATTATAAGTATTCCATTGATTGGGCATTTTTCAATTGGTATTTTATATGTTCCACTTTTTGTAGTTGTAATGATTGCCTCTTGGTCAGGAGGCATTATTGATGGATTAGATGGGTTATCAGGTGGAGCTTTTGCTTCAATTTTTGGAGCATTTACAATAATTGCTTTTTCGCAAGGAAAGGTTGATTTGGCTACTTTTTGCGCAGTAATTACTGGCACTTTATTTGCCTTTTTATGGTTTAATATCCCACCTGCTAGATTTTATATGACAGAGGTAGGTATTCTGGGCCTTACTACCACAATGGCAGTGGTGGCATTTTTAACCGATTCGGTTTTTGTTTTGCCAATTATTGCCGGGCTTTTAGTTGTGGAAGTTGCTTCTGTTATTACCCAGCTTTTATCAAAAAAATTCAGAAAGAAAAAGATTTTTCTTTCAACGCCAATTCATCATCATTTTGAAGCAATTGGCTGGCCTACATATAAGGTTGTAATGAGGTTTTGGGTTGTAGGAATAGTTTTGGCAATTGTGGGTGTGGTGGTAAAATTAATTGGTTAGTTGTGTACTTTTCAATCATACTAACCCAAAATCACAAGGAGCGGTCGGGAGGAAAGCCATTTCCTACCGTGTAGGAAATTATTCAAAACCGAGGGTTTTGAAGGAGCGAGGAACGAGTAACGGTTTTGTGGTTGTGGGAATAGTTCTGGCAATTGTGGGTGTGGTGGTAAAATTATTAGGATAAGATTTACTTCTACAGATCGTTATTATATGTTATTATTTGATTTAAGCTATGATTACCCTAAATAAGAAAAAAATATTTTACTCATTTGTGCTAATTACTATTTTACTGGTTGTTTTTGTTATAGGTTTTGTATTAGGAAAAAACCAAGCTGTATGTAAGGTTTGTAAGCCAGAGAGCGTGGATTTTTCTCTTTTTTGGGATGCGTACAATAAACTGCGCCAAAACTTTATTAGTCCCGAAAAAATTGATAATCAAAAAATACTATATGGAGCTATTGCTGGAATGACAAAAAGTTTGGGAGACCCTTATACAGATTTTTTTAATCCCGATCAGGCAAAAATGTTTAATCAGGATCTTCTAGGATCATTTGAAGGTATTGGTGTTGAAGTTGGAACGAAAAAAGAGCAACTTACAGTAATTGCTCCATTGAAAGGTACTCCAGGAGATAAAGCGGGATTAAAGGCGGGGGATTTAATTATTAAGATAAATAGTAAAAATACTTCTGATATGTCTGAACAAGAAGCTGTTAATAATATAAGGGGTAAAAAGGGAACAGAGGTTATATTGACTATTTTTCGCGATGGATGGAATCAAACAAAAGAAATTAAAATAATAAGAGATACAATAAAAGTAAACTCAATAGATTGGGAATTAAAAGATGGAGATATCGCATATATAAGTATTCATCAATTCGACCAATCTTTATCAGCCGACTTTAAAAAAATATCTTTTCAAATATTAGACAGTCCTGCTAAAAAGATAATATTGGATTTAAGAAATAATCCGGGAGGCTATCTTGAAGTTTCTCAGGATATTGCAAGTTGGTTTTTAAAATCAGGTCAAGTTGTAACAATTGAAGATTTTGGAAAAAACAAAAATTCCCAGCAATATAAAGCTCAAGGTAATAATATTTTTGTAGATTACCCAATGGTTATCCTAATAAATAAGGGGTCAGCTTCCGCTGCCGAAATATTAGCAGGTGCTTTGAGAGATAATAGAAATATTCAATTAGTAGGAGAAAAATCATTTGGCAAGGGTTCTGTTCAAAAATTGGTTGAATTAAATGACGGAGAGTCTTTTATTAAAATAACCATTGCAAAATGGTTAACACCTAAAGGAAGTTCAATATCAGAGGTTGGGTTAAGTCCCGATGTTAAAATAGATATAACTGATAATGATTTAAAGGTAGAAAAAGACTCACAACTAGATAAGGCTATTGAAATTATTAAAAAGTTAAAGTAGAATATACTTTAGATATTAGGTGCTAGATTTTAGGTGTTAGGTATGTATAGTTACTTTCTAATATTTAATATCTAATACCTAACACCCAATTTATGAAGATAATTCTTCTACAAGATGTTGAGAATATAGGCAAGAAATATGAAATAAAAGAAGTAAAGGCAGGTTATGCTAGAAATTTTTTAATACCTAGAGAATTTGCTAAATTAGCTACAAAAGATAATCTAAAATGGCTAAAGGGTCAAAAAGAAATCATAGAAAAAGAAGCTGAGGAAGATCTTAAAAAGTCCCAAGAAATAGCTTCTTTAATTGATGGAGCTGAAGTAAATATTCAAGTAAAAGTAGGACCCGAAGGACAGCTTTTTGAATCTATTAACAATATAAAGATATCTGAAAAACTTAAAGAAATGGGCTTTGATGTTAAAAAATCGCAGATTAACCTAAAAGAGGTAATTAAGAGCACAGGAGAATTCCCTGTAAAAATTGCTTTAGATCATAATCTAGAAGCAGAGGTAAATGTAATTATTACTAAAGAAGAAGTATAAATTAATAAAGAGCAAGCAAAAATATGCTTTGCATATTTTTGCCTAAACTTCTAATGGGGTGAAATATATTTTTGTAGCGGGCGGAGTAATGTCTGGAATTGGTAAGGGAGTGGCTACAGCATCTATAGGGAGGATACTAAAAAGTAAAGGATTTAGAGTCACCGCAATTAAAATTGATCCTTATATAAATGTTGACGCAGGTACTATGAATCCAGTTGAGCACGGTGAGGTTTTTGTAACCGAAGATGGCACAGAATGTGACCAAGATATCGGAAACTACGAAAGATTTTTGGATGAAAATATTTATACAGATAACTATATGACGACTGGCCGAGTTTACCAGTCAGTAATAAATAAAGAAAGAAATTTAGAATATAATGGTAAGTGTGTTGAGGTGGTTCCTGATATTCCAAATGAAGTAATTGCAACAATCAAAAGAGCTGGTAAAAAAGTAAAAGCGGACTTTGTTTTAATTGAAATAGGGGGAACAGTGGGGGAATATCAAAATTTATTGTTTTTAGAAGCGGCAAGAATGCTGAAAATTGTACATCCTCGTGATGTTCTTTTTATTTTAGTGAGTTATATGCCTGTTCCAGAAATGATAGGCGAAATGAAAACAAAACCAACTCAATATGCAGTAAGAACTTTAAACTCTGCTGGCATACAACCAGACATTATTTTAGCTAGGTCTATTATGTCGTTAGATGAGCAAAGAAAAAAGAAACTTTCAAACTTTTGTAATGTTCAAGCAGACGATATTATTTCGGCTCCAGATGTTGCCTCAATTTATGAAGTGCCAATTAATTTTGAAAAGGAAGATTTAGGGAACAGAATTTTAAAAAAGTTTAATTTAAAAAGCCGTCAAAGCAATCTTAAGGATTGGGATAATCTGGTTAAGGTAATAAAAAATTCTCCAGAGCCTATTGAAATTGGAATTGTAGGAAAGTATTTTGAAAGTGGAAAGTTTACTTTGACCGATTCTTATATTTCTGTAATTGAAGCAGTAAAACATGCTTGTTTTGCACAGCATAGAAAACCAAGAATAACATGGGTGTCAGCTGAAGATTTTGAAAAGAATCCTAAATTATTAAAAAATTTAAATAAATTTCACGGGATAATTGTTCCCGGAGGTTTTGGCAATAGGGGAGTAGAAGGTAAAATAAAAACGATTGAATATTGTAGGAAAAATAATATCCCATTTTTGGGATTATGTTTAGGGATGCAGTTAGCGGTAATAGAATTTTCTAGAAATGTTTGTGGCTTAAAAGATGCTACCTCTCGCGAATTTAAGCAAAAATCAAATAATATAGTAATAGATGTAATGTCAGACCAAAAAGAGTTGATAAAAGAAAAAAAATACGGCGGAACGATGAGATTGGGGGCTTATGAATGTGAAATTAAGGAAAATACTATAAGCCAAAAATCATATGGGCTAAAAAATATATCCGAAAGGCATAGGCACAGGTACGAATTAAATAATAAATACAGGCAAATTCTTCAGGATAATGGAATGATAATGGCAGGGTTAAATAATAGCAAAGATTTAGTGGAAATAATTGAACTAAAAGACCATCCATTTTTTGTTGCAACCCAATTTCATCCAGAATTTAAGTCCCGCCCATTAAAGCCTCACCCATTATTTTTAGAGTTCATAAGGACAGCGACAAAAAAATAAAACAGCCTACTTTTATTGGCTGTTTTATAATTATAACTTTTTAATAATGCTATTTAACGGGGTCTACATTTACAACTTTTGCTCGTCTTTGTGAACCGTCGAATAGCTTCTTTAATTTAGTGGTAAAACGAACAACGCCATTTGCCTTTGCATATAGCGTGTCGTCTGACCCTATTTTTACGTTTTTACCAGGAAGATATTTTGTGCCACGCTGTCTTATGATAATATTGCCAATTTTTGCAGTTTGGCCAGCATAAATCTTAACACCTAATCTTTGTGCGGCAGAATCTCTTCCTAATCTAGATGAGCCCGATGATTTACTTGTTGACATTATTGTGTGAGAATCTAGAATCTAGAAAGTAGAATCTAGAATACGAAACGATCACATTCTATTTTCTAATTTATATTTACTATTTTCTAATAAAATTATGTTATCAAAAATATTACAATTTGTCAAAGATTCACTTGGTTGGTCCAAAGCCCATATTGATATCATTATATTGGTTGTAATAATCATGCTTTTTATATTGTTTTCTTTTGCATCAGGATATATAATAGCAAAGTATCAAGATAGACCGCCAATACAAATAGAAAATAGAAATTAGAAAAATAGAAATATAGAATACGAAAACTTTTGATTCTACTTTCTATATTTCTAATTTCTAGATTCTCGTTTTATGAATATACCACAACATATAGTACTATTCCCCGATGGTAACCGCCGTTGGGCCAAACAAAAGGGAATCACTTCTTTTGATGGTCATCAACAAGGGTATAAAAATATTGTTGATTTTGCTCAATGGTGTAAAATAAAAGGAGTAAAAGTCCTTACGGCTTTTGGTTTTTCAACAGAGAATTGGAACCGATCACCAGAAGAAGTGGAGTATTTAATGCGCCTGATTGATAAAGGTTTATCTGAATCACTGCCAAGATTTCAAGCGGAAAACATAAAAGTAAAAATCATTGGTCAAAAAGAACGCCTTCCTGAATTTGTGCAAAAAACTGTATATAATATTGAAGAGGAAACAAAAAATAATACTAACTTACATTTAAATTTAGCGGTAAGTTATGGAGGCAAATGGGATATTTTGCAAGCAGTAAAAAAAATAGTTGAAGATAAAGTTTTACCAGAAAAAGTAGATGAAGCCTTATTTGAAAGTTATTTATCAACCGCTGGTTTGCCAAATCCAGACCTTGTTATAAGGGCTGGAGGCGAAATGCGACTTTCTAACTTTGTGTTATGGCAGGCAGCTTATTCTGAATTATACTTTTCACCAAAACTTTGGCCGGACTTTACTGAACAAGACTTAGACTTAGCCCTAGCCGAATTTGACGCAAGAACTCGCAGATTTGGCAAATAATTTAATTGTGTAAATCACAAATTAAATATATGATAGCATTAGCTCTTACCACAAAAGGAGAAGCTAATGTCTAAGAAAAGATGGGTGTTTTTTATATTGATTCTTATTTTTGCAATTCTTTTAACTTTTAAGCTTACCCCTTATATTAATTACTGGAACGATTATGTATATTTGATGAATGTTGAACAAGATTTAAGTAAAGATTTGGAACAATATAAAGAAGATTCTGATTACATAGAAGACAAAAGAATATACATAGGAATTTGTTTTCCAGACAGAATGGTAAATACTAATCAAGAAGCAATGAAAATAGCAGCAGATAGCCTGATTATTCTAAAAGATGAAAAATCATTTAAATATCTAGGAATAGAAAAAAGATTTTGGTATCATGTATATGTTTTCCATCCTATTATAAAGAAACAATTAGCATTTAAATAATATTTTCCTTTTCAAAAACCGACATAATTTTTATGTCGGTTTTTTTTATCTTATTGATAAGGAGAGTGGGGTAGTCGATGGTTTTTATATTTTTTTTGTTAGGGATTGGGCCATTTGAATCCATTTTTGTTTTCTAGGATTATGCTTGTATTTCGCCGTTGATTTATGAATTTCTATTAAACTATGTAAATCATTTTTTTTCCACTTTTTAATATCTTTACCTTTATTGCGATATATAATCTCAACCGCTCTTTGCCACATATTAAAATCTTTATTCTTTTTTTCTACAAGACGGTGCTTTTTAAAAAAGGGGACTATGGTATCAGTTATTTCATTAACTTTTTGAATAGAAAACCGTGATTGGTTGTTTGTTGTAGAAATAGCGCCACAATCAAAAGTTTTTTTGATTCTTTCCAGTACTTTCATATTCTCTTTTGGCGCGGTAATTACAAACTGGACTTTCCAGCGGTAGTAAGTAGGAGAGTTAGTCCTTTCGTAGCGCGTATCTTTACGAAATTGCAGATCAAAGCAGCCATTACTATTTACTACATCAACAATATTAAAATTACTTTTTTTAGTCATATATTATGTCAATTATATTTCAGTATACCAGATATTAGATTGTGCGACAATATAAAATAAGTTAATATATATTTATAAGTCTTTGTAGTCCCTTAACAATGAGGTGAAAAATGGAAAACCAAAAAATGGAAGAAGTTCTACAATTATTGGTAGAGCAGAAATTTGGTATTAATAAAAAACAAAAAAAGTTTCTAGGTACAATCAAGTGAAAGAGAGTTATTATCCATGCCAATAAAAAAGGAAGCGAAAGTAAGGAATTTCAAGAGTTAACGAATCTCTTGTTTAAGATGCATGAAAATGGATTCATATCAAAATTGGAAATAATCCAAGAATAATTTTTACAAAAGTCCTAGGCTCTTCGTCAAGGACTTTTTTATTACTGTTGTCACAATAATTGTCGCACAATAAAAACGGGGGACATTGGCAGGTGAGGGGAGTGAGAGGTGACAAAACATATTTTTATTGTGCGACAAATGGAATTAAATTAAAAAGAGGGAAGTGAGTTCTCTTTTTAATTGCTTGCCCTAAACCGTGTTGAAGGGTTATTTTTTGTCTGGGTCACTGTGATATTGGTGGTGGATGTCACGGAGGCGTTTATTGGTGACGTGGGTGTAAATTTGAGTGGTGGCAATGTTGCTGTGGCCTAAAAATTCTTGGATGCTACGC
>MHOR01000017.1:0-798 GCA_001821915.1 Candidatus Staskawiczbacteria bacterium RIFCSPHIGHO2_02_FULL_34_10
CTTCCAATTATTTTGAGGTCAAAAACATCAGTGGGAGTTTGTAAATCAGTAAGATACACTTTATAAAAACCATCGTGGTCAATTGGGTTAAAAGTAGCCACAAGTTGGCCGGACTCTTGCGCATACACCTCAATTGAAACGGCTTGACTTTGATCTTGGGATCTAGCATATAAAGTAATATTCTTTAAGTTGTTTAATACCTTTTCAAAAGTAACTCTTATATACTGACCATCTGTTAAACTTGCAAAATTATTATCTTGTGATTTTACTAGGTCATAAATGTCTGTAATAGTATTTTTATCTTTGTCTAAATAAAGCGCTCTTGAAATGTAAATAATATCAAAAGTTTGTTCGGATAAATGAGGCACGGTCCACTCTACATAGTCAAGCATACCGTTGCTATCTAAGTCATATGCCTTAAATTGCATTTCCTGATTATCGTTGTTTTTCCACTTAATTCTAATTTTATCTTCTTGCCCCACTTTAAATATTTCGGGAATTTTAGTATAGGCTAAAACATCAGTAAGCGGATTTTCTGGGTCTTCATTTTCAGCTGATACGGTAACCATTTTTCCCTTATTGGTATCTTTTTCTTTAATCTTTGGAGCTGGTATTTGGTAGTCAATTTGAATATAGTTTTCTATAACTATATTTTGAGTGTTTAGCGCTGGAAGTATTAGTGGCGCTGGAGGCGCTGGGGGCGCTGGGGCAATAAGCTCTGCGGGTTCTGTGGTTTCTGGCGGCACTGGCTGGTCATTGTTATTTTCTGTAATTTGTTCGTTAATATATGTAACTTTA
>MHOR01000017.1:842-2544 GCA_001821915.1 Candidatus Staskawiczbacteria bacterium RIFCSPHIGHO2_02_FULL_34_10
CGCTGATTATTAGCTGTTGATCTAATGTAGTTTCTGTTGTAGTTTCTGTTGTAGTTTCTGGTGTGGTTTCTGTTGTAGTTTCTGGTGTAGTTTCAGGTATAAATTCTGCTTCAATCTTAACAATAGGGGTGTCGCTTTCAGGATTAGTAATTGGGGCATCGCTTAAAATATCTTGGGTGATTGGCTGGTCGCTAGATTCAAAATTATTAGCTGCTTCATCTTCGCTGATTATTAGCTGTTGATCTAATGTAGTTTCTGTTGTAGTTTCAGGTGTAGTTTCAGGTATAATTTCAGGTATAAATTCTGCTTCAATCTTAACAATAGGGGTGTCGCTTTCAGGATTAGTAATTGGGGCATCGCTTAAAATATCTTGGATTAAAGCAATATTACTATCTAAAACTGGCTCTCCTAAAAAAGAACTATCTGAAGTATTGTCTACCAAAGAGCTACCTAAAGAATTTACTAATATTGGACTATTATCAGAAACTTGTTCTGAAGAACTACTTTCTATTTCGCCAGAATTTTCTATTAAAGAGCTTTGTAAAGTTGCCTCATTTATATCAAAAAGTGCCTGTGATAAAGTAGAATTAGCCTGATTTTCAGAAGAATCGGCATTATTATCAACATTTAAAGAATAACTTGATATATTAATGAAACTTTCGTTATTTTTTTGTACTATTTTCTGGCTATTACTTATCAAAGCTGATTGGGGAATAAAATCAGCTAATTGCTTTCTTTGATCTAAGGTTAAATTTTTTGGCTTTAATGTTTGTTTTTGTTGTGATAATTCTTGAGCTTTTGCTTCTGTAATATTTTTAATGCTTATATTTATAGCTTCTTTAGGAATCTTTAATAAATATTGGCTTGATGTAATTGAATCTCTTTTGACCAGCATTGTATAACTGACTGGCTTATTTGCTATAATTTCAGATGTTTGAAAAAAGTCACTAAAATTTAATTTTTCAGGAACTAAATTTTGATTTTGCGTAATATTAGTTTCTGTATTTATTTGTATGGCTTGCTGGTTTGCCAAACTACTTGTTAAAACTTCTTGTGGGGTAATTGAATCATTAAAACTGGCAACTAAAAAGTTGCCTAGATTTTTAAACGTAACTGACTGATTTTTAAAATTTTGCAGAACTAATGTTTTGGTTTTTGAAAAATCTTTATGAATCGTTAATGATAATAAAATAAAAATAAAAATAACCAAACCGCGCGCGGCCGAAAATCTTTTTGAATTAAAATTATAAAATACTTTTGAGTAAAAAGTATAAAATACTTTTTTAATTTCAAGCTTTCCAAAATTAACATTAATTTTAATATTATTTAATATACTTATATATTTAGTATCTAATATATTAAGTATCTTATCTATTGGTCTGATTATTCTAATTTTAATTTCCCCAGTTTCTAATTGCTGTATTTCTTTAACGCGTAGATAAAAAATATTTTTGCCGATAAAATTAATCTTTAACTTTGACGCGCTTCTTTCGTATTTTTGTTTTTTAATTAAAATAGGGATATTAAAAAATAACGGGGTAACATTAAATTCTGCCTCTGCTTTTATGATCCTAACTTCTAACTTTTCTTTAGCTGTTGCATCAACCCCCTTAATAGATAAATAATTAATATTTGGCTTTATTATTTTGACCTTAACTTTTTTAAAAATCTGATTAGGCAATTGATTAATTTTTATAGAAAA
>MHOR01000017.1:2562-7664 GCA_001821915.1 Candidatus Staskawiczbacteria bacterium RIFCSPHIGHO2_02_FULL_34_10
AAACCCGCCCATACTATGAGATTCCTCTTGAAAATCGATCTTTATATTAGTAATTCCCCTATAATATTTTTTATCTTTTATCTTAATTTCCATTGGGAAAAAGGCTGAAAACTAAACATTAATATTTATATACTATACCACTAAAAATAGGCGGAAACAATGATAATTATGTGGATAACTTTTGCCAAAATATAGCATAAAAATATTAGTTATTATTTAATAATAAAAAGTTAATATTATTGGTAAAATATCGGGTAAGTACTTTTAATTTCTTAAGATATTTTTTACTAAATGAAAGTACACGAGTTTACACCCGCCTGTTGTAGCAGTATCACAAGAAACAATAAAAAAATTTAAATCAAAGAGTTTTAATCAAAAAAATAAGCATACCGCAAAAGCGACGGCCGTCGCTTTTGCGGTATGCTGACTGATTAAAAATAAAACATATGTGTGTATGGTATGTAAAATTAATCTACTTTATTTTTTAAAAAATATTTTATGTTCTTTCGTCTTTACTTTTATAAAATAGCATTCAAAAAGTTTGTAAAAAAAATTCGCCTCTGGCGAATTAATTTTTTATCTTCTTACTTTTATGCTTTGTAAAATTCCAAGTGAAATAAAACTTGCAATAAGGCCCGACCCGCCATAACTTACAAAGGGCAAATATATTCCAACCACAGGAACCATTGAAAGATTCATTCCAATATTAATTGTAAACTGAACAATTAAAACTATGGCAAATCCCACAGCAAAAAGGCGCGGAAAATTTGACTGCGATTCAATTGCTACTTTTAGGATTCGCCAAATTAAAATTGCATACAATAAGAAAAAAATACCTATACCTATTATCCCCCGCTCTTCCGCTATGACAGAAAAAATAAAATCAGTGTGAGGCTCGGGTAAAAATCCGTATTGCACTTGAGAACCATTGCCTAAGCCTTGCCCAAAAATTTTACCGCTTCCAATTGCAATTTTAGTTTGCGCCTGGCTCCAAGATCCTCCAAGAACGTCTTGAGGGAATATAAATGAAAGTATCCTGTCCCTTTGATAGTCTTTAAATAGAAATTGCCAAGAAAAACCGGCTATTAAGGTAAAACATATCAAAAGTATCAAAAAATGCTTTATTTTAATGCCCGAAACCATTAAAATACTAAGCCAAACTAACAATAAAATCATTGTTCCGCCTAAGTCAGGTTTTATAAAAATTAGAAATGCTGGCAAAAAAACATAAAACCCCGAAAGAATAATATGCCTAAACTTATACATTTCTATATGGCGCATTGAAAAATACTTTGCCAGTAACACTATTAAAATAATTTTAGCAGGCTCAATTGGATCTAAAGATATAAGGCCTACTTTATACCAACCTCTTGTCCCTCTTATATCCGGCGCAAAAAAATGCAAACCAGCCAACAAGACTAAACATATAAAATAAAGAATTAAAATTAAATATGAATTATTTTTAAGTATCCTATAATCAAGAAAACTTATGGTTAGCATTAATAAAAATCCTATTATAAAAAAAATAATTTGTTTTTCAAAGTTCAAAAAATTATCTTTAGCTAGTGATACACTGTAAATAGCCATTAAGCCAAATAGTGTTATGCAAACTGAGCATATAATAACAACCCAATCTAACTTTTTGATATGATTTGTAAAAAAACTCATTGGCGTAAATCTATAAATACTTTATATTTATAATTTATAATTTATAATATAC
Source organism: Candidatus Staskawiczbacteria bacterium RIFCSPHIGHO2_02_FULL_34_10 (assembly GCA_001821915.1). Classification (GTDB taxonomy): domain Bacteria; phylum Patescibacteriota; class Minisyncoccia; order Minisyncoccales; family Staskawiczbacteraceae; genus VGLO01. The sequence goes on from MHOR01000017.1 coordinate 4,283, forward strand.
TCTGATTCTGACGGCCGTCATAATCAGAGTATATTAAATTTTCTTCCGATATTCCTCGCCCACGAAAGAGCGGTAAAATTACTCTATTATATTTCTTCGATTAAAAATATTTTAACGAACTCATCTAAATTATGCATTTGTAATAATTTTTCGGTTTTTTCACTCACGTCATAAGGTGTTACCCAAACACTTTGTTGGAATATTTTATATCCCAAATTATATAAAATGCTCCTTAATAAATTTCTTGATTTTCTATACTTTTCAGGAACATCAAAAATTAACATTGTCCATTTTCCATCTTTTCTTTTTTTCTTTCCCTCTGCAATAAAACTCGTCTTTAATGCTTTACCTAATCCCTCTTTTGTAAGAATAATAGCATTTTTACCTTCTAAGTTTTTAATTTTTATATAATTTTTTCTTTTAAGATAATATATTAATTTACTAAATGATTCTTTATTTTTATCTTTTCTGTACTTTTCAAAAATTGGATTTTTAATACCAGGTAAATAGTTATGCATTGTCGGTTGTCTAGTCACAAATTCAAAAACATCTCCTGCTTTATCTAGAAATTTATATACATCCCATAAAAATTTATCGGTAACTGATAACTTCATATTTCTATCATACCCTAATCCTGACGGCCGTTAGGATTAGGGTATAGATTAAAAATGGACTAAAGGTTGAAGGTTGAAGGTTGAAGGTTGAAGGTTGAAGATTGAAGGTTGAAGATTGAAGATTGAAGATTGAAGATTGAAAGTTGAAGGTTGGGGGTTAGGGACTAAAAATTAATTAATCATTTCTAAAAATTGTTTTTCGTCAATTACCTTGACTCCTAATTCTTTTGTTTTTATAACATTTTCAAAAATGTTTTCTCATTAATAATTTTAATGCCCAACTTCCTTGCTCTATCTAACTTAGATCCTGCCTCTTTGCCAGCGACTACAAAATTTACTTTAGCCGAAACTGATTCTGAGACTTGGCCTCCCAAATCCCTTATTTTTTCTTTTGCTAAGTTTCTATCTATTGCCCCTAATGAGCCCGTCAAAACAAATATTTTGCCAGATAATCTACCTAAAGCCGTATCAACAGATTTTTTTATGATAACTCCTGTTTTCATCAGCCTATCTAAAAAACTTTGATTATCTTTTTCGTTAAACCATTGGTAAATTGATTTTGCCACAACTGGGCCAATGTTTGAAATTGAATCAAAATCTTCAAGTTTTGCCTGGCGTAATTTTTCTAACGATCCGAAATGCCGAGCCAAATCCACCGCCGTCTCCTGCCCAACATTTTTAATTCCTAGCGCATAAATAAGCCTTGCCAATAAGATTTCTTTTTTTTTTGCGATAGATTTTACAATGTTTTCAGCCGATTTTTCAGCAAATCTTTCAATCCCAGATAAATCTCCCTCTTTTAAGCTAAATAAATCACTGGGATCTTGCACTAAGCCTTCGTCAAGCAACCGATCAATGATTTTTGGCCCCACGCCATTAATATTAAAAGCAGACCTTGAAACAAAGTGGTAAAAAGACCTTCTTTGCCTCGCAAAACATTTTATATTTGGACATCGCCATAGCGTTTCTGTTTTTGATTTTTCTAATTTAGTTTTACAGCTTGGACAAACTTTAGGCATAGCAAAGTATTTTTCTTTTCCAATACGTAATTCAGGCAAGACTTTTATAATATCTGGTATAACATCACCTGCGCGCCCCACAATTACCGTGTCCCCAATTTTCAAACCTAATCGTTTAATCTCGTCTTCATTATGAAGCGTGGCGCGCGTAATTGTAATACCACTAACTTTTACTGGTTTTAATATGGCTACTGGTGTCATAGCTCCCGTTCTGCCAACTTGAATTTTAATATCTAAAACTTGAGTCGTTGATTGGCTTTGGGCAAACTTAAAAGCAACGGCTCCCCGCGGCGCTTTTCCTACTATGCCTAGTTTTTCAAATAATATATTATTGTTAATCATCACTACCACGCCATCAATTTCATAAGGCAATTTTTCACGGAGCTTGGCGCATTTATCGTAAAAATAAAAAACATCTTGGAGTGATTTGCAGTAATGATTGTGCGTATTAGTTTTAAAACCTAAACTTTTTAAAAGATCGTGTTTTTGCTCATGGTTTATAGTTTTTACATTAGTTACAATTTCATAGGCAAAAAAATCTAGCTTTCGCATAGCAGTTATTTTTGAGTCCAACTGCCTTACTGATCCTGCCGCAATATTGCGCGGATTAGCATAAGGCGGTAAATTTTTTTCCTGCTGCGCTTTGTTAATTAATGCAAATTCTTTTTTTGAAATAAACACTTCGCCACGCACTACTAATTCTTTGTATTCTGCTTCTATTTTTAAAGGAATTGATTCAACTGTTTTTAGGTTTTGGGTAATATCTTCACCCACCAAACCATCACCGCGAGTTGCTCCCCCAACAAAAATTCCATTTTTATATATTAACTCAATTGCCAAACCATCTATTTTTAATTCGCAATAAAAATCTATTTGGTTTTTTTCCGCCGGTGTTAATAGTTTTGAAATCCTTTCAAGCCAGTTATGCATATCTTCCTTTGAAAAAGTATCGTTAAAAGAAAGCATCTTCTCTTTATGAGCCACTTTTTTAAATTCCTTAAGCGGTTTTCCGCCAACGCGCTGTGTGGGTGAATCGGGAGCAATAAACTCTGGATATTGTTGCTCTAAATCAAAAAGCTCTTTTTTCAAAGAGTCTAAAGCTTGGTCTGAAATTTCCTGTTTATCTAAAACATGATAAAGATATCGGTAATGATTAATAACTTCACTTAGTTTTTCGATTCTACTTTTAGCTTGTTTTTTATCCATTTTTAATTTTCGACCATTATTACACAACTGCTTTATTATACAACGAATCTATCATTCTACTGGTTAGTATTTATTTCAACAACTCTTAATATGCCTTTATATAATCCCTTTGAATCAATATTAAAAATGGAAATACTTGGACTTGGGGAATATGGGGTTATTTTTGCATCTACTGTATAACTTCTATCGCCAAAGTCAGAATTATATTGAACATTGCAATTTGTGCAACTTAACGAATCACATCCACCCGTAGCAAGCGGCGTAGCAACACAATTTTGACAATCAGATGAATTACAAGTATCACATATACTACAAACACCCCTTGTGGCACCAACTGGTATTTGTTTTTTATCAAAATATAAAGTTTTTTCTATTCCGCTTTCGGCAGCATATAGTGATGAAACCGCATTTCCTATATTGCCTGAAATTTTTATTTCGCTAAATAAAATTAAGCCCACATTTAAAACTATGGCAAGCATTATTGTCATTACTAAAAAGGCGACTATTAATGATACTCCTTTTTCTAGTTTATTAGTCATTTTT
>MHOR01000018.1:0-604 GCA_001821915.1 Candidatus Staskawiczbacteria bacterium RIFCSPHIGHO2_02_FULL_34_10
TCACTCCTTACCACATGTCATCCCAGAGGATTGCACGACTCACGGGTTCGGACCTCCCCCTTGCTTTCGCTCGGGTTCATCCTGCACATGGTAAGCTCGTCACGCTTCGGGTCTTGAACATTCCATCTAGGGCACGCAACAGAATAATTTTTTCTACTGCAACTAAAAATTTTGGTTATAAATTTCCAAAAACTCGGCGGCTTATCATTTCATTGATAAACCTTATCATTTTTAAAAATTTCTATCACAAAATTTTGTTGTTTCGCTACAAAAAATTACTCTGTTGCGTGCCCATTCGCGCTTTTAACACTCGCTTTCGCTATGCCTCCACCCCGGAGGGGCTTAGGCGACGGAATAATCAAACTCGTTGGCTCGTTCTGCAAAAAGCACGCAGTCACAGCCACATCGCACTACGCGCGATGAGAATTTTCAATTTCCAATTTACAATTTTCAATCAATTTCTAAATTCTTTAATTTCAAATTATACTTATTGACATAATCATATATATATAATAGGATAATTTCATCGTGGCTTTACACCTTAACCGTTCTTTTGGGAGGGAAGAAGATGACAAGATTGGAAGCAATCAAAACGATTTGTGAT
>MHOR01000018.1:636-7820 GCA_001821915.1 Candidatus Staskawiczbacteria bacterium RIFCSPHIGHO2_02_FULL_34_10
AGAGCTTAGAGGCTCAATTCGTGACAGCAGAATTTTTCAAGAATGAGCTAGACCATTTCGAAAAAGAAATGGCCAGAGCGTAACCACCGAATCCACGATTTATGGCGCCGAAATCGATTTTATCGATGAGGCGCCTTTTTTATTTGAGAATTTAGTAATTTTAGCATTGATTGAAAATTGGTCATTGAGAATTGGTCATTCACATCACATGCAATGTGATGTGGCCGCTCCTACTCTTTGTAAGCAAATGGTTTCAGGTTCTATTTCACCGGGGTCAACCCCCTACTTTTCACCTTTCCCTCACGGTACTGGTTCACTATCGGTGATATTAAATATTTAGTCTTGGCCGATAGTTCGGCCTGCTTCCTGCCAGGTTATCATTCCCGACAGTACTTAAGAATCATAGCAAAGAGCGTAAAATTATTTTAGAATACGGGACTATTACCCTCTATGGTGCCCCTTTCCAGGGTGCTTCTTTTAATAAATTACCTATGTGTTCTCTCTCAACAAACATTATTTATTCCTCGACTATTCGAGGTATAAATAATGCTCTTGACACTACAACCTTACAACCCCACACCGCATCGCGCTGAGCGCGATGTCGGAAACTCTAAACTCTAATATCTAAACTCTAAACAAATTCAAAAATTTAAATTATCCAAATTAAAAACATTCTGAATTTTTGGATTTTAATTATTTGGTTTTATTTAGGATTTAGTGTTTAGGATTTAGGATTTCCGCATCACACACAATGTGATGCGGTTTGGTTTAGACTGTTCCCTTTTCGCTCGCCACTACTAAGGGAATGTGTGCCACACCTCGCTACGCTCGGGTGGAATTTTCAATTTACAATTTACAATTTATAATCAATTTCTAAATTCTTTAATTTTCAATTACCTATTGACATACTTATTTTAGTATGCTAATATTTAAGTTGAACTAACTTACTTACCTCTATTGCAACTTCGTGATAGAGAACCTTCTTTCACTTTCAGGAGAAACACATGAAGACTGGGTTTAGTTTTGCGGGTTTCGGGGTGAATCTCACATTTACTCCCGAAAACGAACACGACCGAGCCTTTTTGAAGATTGTGAAACAGCGACTTCAGAAGGAAGGTAAGGAAGAAATCTATTTCCAGGAGGGAAGGTACCCCGGAGTAGAACACAGCTGGCTTTCCATTAAGCTCGAGGCTTAAAAGCCAAAGAATCTTCTTCGGAAGTAGCAAGCGCCGATGTAATCCATTGGCGCCTTTTTTTATTTAAGAATTTAGTAATTTTAGCATTGATTGAAAATTGGTTATTGATAATTGAGCATTCCATCCTCAGCGCACTGAGGTATGGCACATTGTTTTCTGTTCCTCCGCTTACTGAGATGTTTCACTTCAGCGGGTATGCTCCGTGTCTCGCTACTGCTCACCACGAAATTTTGAAATCAGAATTTTGAATTTTGAATAAAATCAGAATGTTAGAATTTTGGAAACATGTTTTAAAACGTTTTGAAATTAAGTCATTCAAAATTTAATCGAAATTCGAAATTAAAAATTCGAAATTCGTATCGAACAAAAGTGAGACACGGTAATCGCATATTAACACGATTGGGTTTCCCCATTCGGAAATCACCGGATCAAAGGTTGCTAGCCACCTCCCCGATGCTTATCGCAGGCACGCCACGTCCTTCATAACTTTAATATCCCAAGGCATCCGCCATTCGCTTATAACCTATCCTTTGATAAACTCAGTATAAGTTTATCAAAAATTTTTTAAATCACACTACTTTTTGCTTAGTGTGTTTAAATTTTAATGCGTAAGTAATAGATACAGATTTTATGTATCTTTTGCCCGCCTAAGTTTTTGTCTTTGCAAAAATTTTAGCGGGTTGCCAAATTAAACTTGCGTTTAATTTGATGAACTTATTTTATGTATGCTTTGATTACCTTTTATTTAATTAAATAAGACCCATCTTAAAATTAATCAAATAGACCTTATTAGATTGCGTTTTGAAAACAATCAATATATGTCTTTTGAACATATTTTAATAAGGGTAAAATTTTTAATGTGCAAGATAAAAGAAATTAAAAACCGCCTTGTAGCGGATTTCAAACCGAAAAAAAATAGTTCAAAATTATCCGCAATTTTCTAATGGTATTTTAATTTGATTTATCATGTAGTTTAGATTTTATTCTATTTATAAACCCGTGTCAATAGCCGTGCACAGAGCCGTGCACAGACAACAGCGGCGGGCCTTTGGCCCGCCGCTGTTAATAACTTTCGTTCTAATTTTATTTTCTATATTTCTAATTTCTATTTTATAGCTTTATTTTTGTATCATTTTATTCTTCATATCCTTGATCACTTCAGCTGCTGTATCTTTTCCTCCAAGTCCAATTGCTAATGCAATTCCTACTGAAATTGTTCCAACAATTCCCCAGACTATTGCCATATAAAGTGTTTTTACTAAATCACTGTTTGGCAAAAGTTGTTCTAGCATTAAGAAAATAGTAAATATCCAAATGGCCCATCTTGTAATTGAAGAAGCTAAGTAACCATAACCAACCTTAATTCTCTCTACAGAAACTCTAACTAATTTTTCTATAATATCGGATATAATTACCGCAACAACAAAAATTAAAGCGGCTACAACTACGTTTGGCAAATAATTTAAAACCTGGGTTAAAATAATACCAAATTGCGCCAACCCCAATATATCCACAGCTATCAATAAAGAAACAATAACAAAGACCCATTTGAATATTGCTCCAATAAAATCTGATGGATTTACATCTATATTTGCTTTTTGTAAAGCTTTGTGCCAACCCTCCTTATCAAAAATTTTGTTAAATTTAATTGACTTTAAAATTTCAGTTACTATTTTACCAATACCAACCGAAATTAAATAACCAATGATGAATACTATTGATGCTAGGATTATGCTAGCAGCAAAACTTACTAGCCCTTGTAAAAATGGCTGAACAAGAGATAATGACCATTCATTATATGTCATATGTTTTTTATTTTTTAATTAATTATATATTATCTTTTTAATAATCAGGTCGACCCCGGAGCACTAAATTATTTTAGTGCTCGGCCGAGCACTTTCTTAAAAGTGCTCTGGTTTTGGGTTAAAAGGCCAGAAAGCCTTAAAAACCAATTTCAATTTTATTATCTCACATATTGACCCTATAAATCAAGACTCTCTGTGGATAAATAATTTTTCCACTCTTTTGGTAGACCTATTGCTAAATTTATTATTTTTTCCTCGGTAGCTGCTTTAAAGGATAACTCTGTGGCGCAAAGGGCAATTGCTTCTTTATTATCCCATGAACCTCCTTTGTATTTTATGTCTCCTAAAATAGGAAACCCCGCTATTGAAAGCTGCGCTCGTATTTGGTGGAATTTTCCGCCCTCAATTTTTATCTTCAAAAGTGAATAAATTTCATTTGATTTTACAACTTCATAATATAATTTTACTTCAACTCCATCTAAATAATTTTTAGCTTTTAATAGCTTACTGTCCTTCCCTAATTTATTAATTAAAACTCCTTTATTACTATTTGGTTTACCAATAACTAAGGCGTGGTAATTTTTTTCAATAGTGTGATTTATAAATTGCTCTGACAGACGCGAAGCTCCCTTGCTAGTTTTGGCAAATAGCATGATTCCAGAAACAGGTCTATCTAATCTGTGGATTAATCCTAGGAAAACATTACCGGTTTTTTTGTACTCCAGAGCACTCAACGCATTGAGTGCTCGGCCGAGCACAAAATTTCTTTGAAATTTCTGTGCTTTGGTTTCTTTTATATAATCCTTGACCATATCATACATACTAACGTCGCCGGTTTTGTCACCCTGGCTCAAAACACCAGCCGGTTTAAATACCACAATGATATGATTATCTTCGTACAATACTTTGACATTTGACATATTTGTGATATTAGTAAATTAGCATCTCGTTGACGATCTTTCACACTCTTGTTTCCTAAGAAAGGGGAAACACCGAAGAAGGGGGGGCAAAATGAGAGTTGACTTCTACGTACGTTCGTATGATGGGGCGTTAACCATCTTTTTCAAGAGCATTGAAAAATGGTTATCTGCTCTCCCGAAAACAGGCACCATTATTCCTCTTGCAAGCAACAATGGACACCAAGGACGCTTGAAACAAGGAGCGGTGACGGATGTTTTGGTTTCAGAACGCATCCCCCAAATTTGGGTGGGAACAGAAACGTCAACCGAGGATTTGCGAGATTGCCTCATCAAGGAAGGTTGGGAAGAAATTCCCCTCCCTTCTTGAAACATTAATCTTGCACAGGTCCCGTAAAAACTTTTTTACGGGACTTCTCATTTTACTTAAAAATCTCAAAATACTATATACCTAATACTTGTTTTATTCTCTCTGCCTCATCTTCAACTATTTGTCCATCATATTCACCACTGTGTGCGTGCCAGCCTTCCCCGTCTGCAACGCCTTTGGCGTAGCCAATGCGGGCAGGATACGATGGCTTTTTTTGATCTAAATGAAGGGAAAAAATAAAAGTTTTTCCAATTGTCTCTTGTTGCTTGTCTCTTATCTCTTTTATATAGAGGTGAAATCGCGGATAATCGTTTCTAGTTAATTGTCGCACAATAGAAACTTCGCCCTCTTTTTGAAAGTAAGCAGGAATATAACCAATCTGTCGCATAATATCATTAATGCTTTTGTTGATGCCTTTAACTTCAAATTGCATAAATATGTAATGTATAGTAATATTTTAGACAGTGAGATTGAATTTTTTAATCTTTTGACAACAAGGAGACGATCGTGAAGAGTGAAACAATTACGATTGACCTGCAAAAACTAGAAGCCCTATTATCAAAGAAGCGTATCGTGGATGATGCAGTTTTATACCAAGTATTCCGCAAATCACGTGAGTTATGGGAAGAATCAGTGCGCTTAAAACTTCCGGAAAATTTCCGCCAAGAAATATTCTTGTTTGGAGAGTGGATTAGCGAAAACATCATTCGCCGTCCGAAAAGTTTGTAAGGCTTCCCAGTTGCGCCCAGCAACTGGTCTTTTTATTTCAAATTTATTATTTTCAAATTGATTTCCTGTCTGCGTGCGTTTACGCACAGGCAGGCAAATTGTAAATTTCAAATTTACGGATTATCCGTGCTTAAATTCAATCACCCATTTGACTCGCTTCGCTCACTCAGGATCATCGAATTTAGCCGTGCTTAAATTCAACGACATCCCCATCTTTCACCACATACTCTTTCCCTTCCGTGCGAATTAATCCTGTCTGGCGAGCATTTGCATAACTGCCTACTTTTAATAAATCTTCCCAAAATACAACTTCTGCTTTTACGAATTTTTTCTCGAAGTCACTGTGAATCACGCCCGCCGCTTGTGGAGCTTTATCTCCCCTGTGAATCGTCCACGCCCTTGTTTCATCTTCTCCAGTGGTTAAAAAAGTTTGCAAACCCAATAATTCGTAAGATTTTTTAATTAAAATATCGGTTCCCGATAACTCTGAAAATCCTAATCCAACCCTTTCTTCTTTATTTAGTCCTTCTGATTCATACTCTGCAGCAATATCCAAAACCACATAATTTAACCTTGTGGAAGCGATAGCGTCCACAAGGTTATAATTTGAAGTTTCTAGTGAAACTTCTTCTGGTTTGCCGTTTAGTAAATATAAACGAGGTTTAAAAGTTAAAAGTTGAAAGTTTTTTAAAATTACCGCTTCGTCTTCTATAAAGTTTTGATCTATTAAAACTTTTTGCTGGCTTAAAAATCCTTTTGCCTTTTGTAAAACTTCATTTTCTTTAATAGATTCTTTCTTCCCTGTTCGCACATCCCCCGCCAAGCCGTCAATTCTTTTATTAACCGTTTCCAAATCTTTTAAAATCAGTTCCACATCTAAAATTTCTTTTTCTTTAAATGGATTTATCTCTGTTTGGGTATTAATAATATCAGGGTTTTTAAATGCCCGCAACACGTATAAAATAGCATCGGTTTCGCGAATATTTGCCAAAAACTTATTGCCCAAGCCTTCACCTTCTGAAGCCCCTTTTACTAAACCGGCAATGTCCATAAAGTCCACCGTGGCATATATTTTTTTAACACTTTTTGAAAACTCAGCCAGTTTATCAACTCGTTCGTCGGGAACCAAAACGACCCCAACATTGGGGTCTATGGTGGCAAATGGATAGTTGGCAATCAGCACCTGCTTTTTGGTTAATGTTTTAAATAAGGTGGATTTACCAACATTAGGCAATCCAACAATTCCGATAGATAGTGACATAATCTTATTTATAATACATTTTTATCATTTTTATAACTATTTGTCTATTATTTTATTGCAAAAAAAATAACCCGTTTTAAAGAGCTATTTTTATATATGTTTTAAAATATTTTAATAACTTATTTCAATCTTTTTTTTATTCTTTCAACAACATCATCTAAAGTAGTATCTGTTTTAATAATATATTCAAAGGCACTATTTTCTATCGCCTGAGCAATTTTTTGACTATCCATTATAGCTGTAAGGATAATAATTTTTGCATTTTTGCCCCATTCGTCTTCACGAAGCTCTTTTAGCATTGTTATTCCATCCATTCTAGGCATTATAAGATCTAGTAAAATTAAATCAGGATGTTTTTCTAAAGAAATATTCAATCCTTCTTCGCCATCTTTAGCTTCAATAGCTAAAAAACCTTCTTCTGTTAATTTTTTAACTAAAATACTTCTATAAGAGCCGTCATCTTCAATAATCAAAATACTTTGTTTATTTTTTGACATACATATAATGTATTAAGATAGTAATATAGCTTAATTTAAATTTAATATATATTTTTTATTATACCATAAAAATAAGCTAGACAAAATAAACGGTGGATACTGCGTTGAGCCCTATTTCTATAATACTAAATATTTTATCACAAAATATTTATTGCATATGTTCTGAAAAATATTTTTCTGTAAATTGACTTAAAATAACCATAATTAAAAAAATAATATAACTTAAGGGGGTAGGTAAAAATATATTCATTATAAAATCTACGGTATATATATTTATGTTGTGGGCCCTGCGGGAATCGCAGCCCAAATTTATTTGGGTGAGCCTTGCCCATCGCCCCTCAGACGATGGGCGGGAAACCGCCTCTCCTCATCTTACCCGCCTAAATTTTGTGTTGTGGTCATTATACCA